>DASXKV010000050.1 GCA_036496605.1 Gemmatimonadaceae bacterium
CGGCCGTCGCCGTGACACCGGCATTTCCGGTGGCGACGGCCGTCACCGAGCCGGTGGCCGAGACGGTGGCCACGACGGTATTCGTGCTCGCCCAGGTGATCGTGCGCCCGGTGAGCACATTTCCGCTCGCGTCCTTCAGCACCGCTGTGGCCTGCGTGGTTTGCCCCACGATCAGATTACTCGTGCCTAACGACACGCTCACCGTCGCCACGGCGGCCAGGGTCACGCTCAGGCTGGCCTGGCCGGTGATGCCGCCACTTGTCGCAACAATGTTCGCGCTGCCGGCACCGACCGCCGTCACGAGACCCGAGCTGTTGACCGTCGCAACGGCGCTGTTCGAGCTACTCCAGGTGATCGTGCGCCCAGTCAGCACGTTGCCAGTCGCGTCCTTCAACACAGCCGTGGCCTGGGTCGTCTGTCCGACGGTGAGGCTGCCCGAGCCCAACGACACGCTCACAGAGGCTACGGTCACCAGCGTCACAGTCAGGCTGGCTTGTCCGGAAACGCCTCCGCTCGTGGCGACGATGTTCGCGCTACCCGCGCCCATCGCCGTCACCACACCCGTGCTGTTGACGGTCGCAACGGCCGTGTTCGAGCTCGCCCATGTGACCGTTCGCCCGGTCAACACGTTGCCACCGGTGTCCTTCAACACCGCCGTCGCCTGCGTCGTCAGTCCGACAGTTAGGCTGCCCGAGGCTAACGACACGCTCACCGAGGCCACCGGCACGACAGTGACGGTCAGGCTCGCCTGTCCGGTGACGCCTTCACTCGTGGCCACGATGCTCGCGCTACCCGTGCCGACCGCTGTCACGACTCCCGTGTTGTTCACGGTCGCAACAGCCATGTTCGAGCTGCTCCAGCTGATCGTTCGCCCCGTGAGCACGTTGCCAATGGCGTCTTTCAGCACCGCCGTGGCTTGCGTCGTCTGACCCACCGCGAGGCTGCCGGCGCCTAACGCTACGCTCACTGATGCCACTGGCGCAAGCGTGACGGTGAGGCTGGCCTGTCCGGTGACGCCTTCACTCGTGGCGACGATATTCGCGCTACCCGCGCCCGTCGCCGTCACGACTCCCGTGCTGTTCACGGTCGCAACGGCTGTGTTCGAGCTTGTCCACGTAATCGTGCGCCCGCTCAACACGTTGCCATTCGCGTCCTTCAACACCGCCGTCGCCTGCGTCGTCTGCCCAATAGTGAGGCTGCCAGAGCCTAACGACACGCTCACGGACGCCACGGGCGGCGGAGGAACAGCGACAACAGCGACGGTCGCCTGTCCGGTGACGCCCTCACTCGTAGCAACGATGTTCGAACTGCCGATACTGACCGCCGTTACGACTCCACTGCCATTCACGGTCGCAACGGCCGTATTCGAGCTACTCCAACTGATCGCCCGACCCGTCAGCACGTTGCCGCTGGCATCTTTCAGCACTGCCGTGGCCTGCGTAGTCTGCCCCACACCGAGGCTGCCCGTCAACGACACGGTCACCGATGCGACAGATGCCGGGCCCGCGGCAACAATACCAACCGTCGCCTGGCCCGAGACGCCCTCACTCGTGGCAACGATCGTCGCGCTACCCGCACTCACGGCCGTGACGACTCCGGCGCTGGTCACGGTGGCAACAGCCGTGTTCAGGCTGCTCCAGCCGATAGTGCGACCCGTCAGCACGTTGCCGCTTCCGTCTTTCAAGACGGCCGTAGCCTGTGTCGTCTGGCCGACGTTCAAGCTCGACGAGCCTAACGAGACGCTCACCGATGCCACCGGTGCGGGAGGCGAGACGATGACACCGACGTCCGCAGATCCCGTGACGCCCTCACTCGTTGCGATGATGCTCGCGCTACCTGGGCCGAGCGCTGTCACGCGACCCGTACTGTTTACGGTCGCAACGGCAGCATTCGAGCTACTCCAGCTGACCGTGGGTCCGGTCAATGTGCTTCCACTTGCGTCTTTGAGTACGGCGGTCGCCTGAACCGACCCGCCAATCTGTACTGATGACGCGCTGAGTGACACGACAACGGAAGCGACCGCCACCGGGGTTTCGATGGGGCCATTATTCGTATAAGTGACGGAGCTCTTGTTTGCTTCGGAGCACGCGGTGATGACCGCGAAACCGAGGAGCAACATCCGGGGGGTTCGCATAAACCGACCTCCTCTCAGCTGTAGTTCGGCGGCCCGACTAGCTTGGCGCGATTCATCGCGCTGTAGCCTCGTAGCTTTGCGTCGCCGGCTTTCGCCGGGTTTGCCCTTGTCGCTCACCTCGAGTTGAGGCCGTGCGATCCTGCCGTTCGGCTCGTGAATCCTTCACCCGCTTTGGCGCGGGGGGCTCACGGTCAACCTTCCTCAAGTGGGAGTTTGAGTCCCGGGATTTCGTCCACCTGTAACTCAGGTGACTTGGCTTACTGAACAAAGAGGCTGACCATTTTGGCTATTTCGTAAATCCCACGACTGCTGCGTGGATGCCATATACAGTCATGCCGATGTTTTGCGCTGTGACCTGACTCGCACTCGTTGTACAAGAAATCTCACGAAGCCAGCAGAGACATTTGTTCTGATTGGATCTGTGACCAATCGCCCATTGTGTTCTCGCGAAGCGGATGAGATTGCAGAGGTGACGAGTCTTCGAGAAACGTGTGATCGCGCTTTCCTGATCAGCGCATCTCGTATAGCTGTTCGTACTCGCCGATCGTTGCACGTAGATCAAATGCAGTCTCCACACGCATGCGCGCCAACACTGCATCATCGCGACGACGCACCGGGTCGCATAGCGCCTCGCGCCAGGCGGTGCTGAGGACCCGCGCATCACCGGCAGGAACCAGGCGATGCGTGAGTTGATCACCGAGCACAGCACGGTTGCCGCCGACGTCGGTTACTACGGGGCACAAACCACTGCTCATGGCTTCGAGGAGACTGATCGAAGTGCCTTCGCTCCGCGAAGACATGGTGAACAGCGTGAACGTCGATAGCAGAGACTGGATGTCGTTGCGCCAACCCAGGAAATACACGCGACCGCGCAGCCCGCGATCCTCAATCGCGTGTTCGAGAGCCTCTCGCTCTGATCCATCTCCCGCAACCACCAGCACGGGCGGCTCGTCGGCGTGCCATTCAGCAACGAGAGTCGCGAAGGCGTCGACCATGATGTCATAGCCCTTGATCGGCTCGAGTCGCCCGATGCTACCCAGCACCGCAACATGCGATGATATCCCAAGCTCACGGCGAAGCGCACCGTCATCCATTCGGGGCCGGAGCACGCTCGTCTCTACGCCGTTGGGAATGACGCGCACTCGGGTGGCCGGCGCAATGTGGGTTGCAACAATTTGCTGAGCGAGACGCTCTGAGACTGCAACGATGACATCCGTGCGCCGAGCGGCGAGCGCGTCAATTGCGCGATCCATCAGTGGATCGGGCTGCGCGCGCCCATGCTCTGTATGGATGATTCTCCTTACCCCCGCCATCCTTGCCGCGAGACTGGCCTTGAACCAGACGCCACTGTGCGTGTGAACCACGTCCGGTTCAATGCTCGCGATCTGCCGCGCAAGCGAGCTTGGTCGAATCATGGACCAGCGCGACATCGGCTTGGCTAGATGAAGTTGAGCCACCTCTCGCAAGCCGTCGGCGAAGCGCCCGAGGTACTGGAGCGCTAGCACGTGGGCGTCAAACCGAGCGCGGTCGAGGCCTCGTACAATGTCGGCGAGGAGACGCTCCATGCCGCCGTAATTCAAATTCTGAATGATATGGAGCACTCGCGTGCGGCTGAGTGCCGACTGGCTCGAGTTCATGTCGGTCAGATTACTCCACCACCACCACTAGTTATGCAGTACCAAACGCGCATTGGCCATCTCGGCATAGTTCGAGGTCGCGCAACTTAGAAGAAGGAAAGGAAATCGCCAGGCTTACACGAAACGTGAGCGACGTCTCGATAAGACCGCCAGAGGTCATCCTGTTGTGACAGCGCAACAGCTCACCCGGAGATCGTGTCACTGGAGCTCATCGTAGGCCGCCACAGGCCGATTCGTGTCACGCAAGTTGCGTCGCAGTATAAACTTGACAGCGTTGTGATCAGCCAAGGCACCGGCCTGGGAGTTGCTTCCGAGGCGCACGCGGCGCGCCCTCGAGAAGGACGAGCCCTCCCTCATACTGCCTCAATTAGTTGTGACCGATTCCTCGGGATCAAAGCAATTTCAGATGGGCCGCGTCGGCCGCCACACGCTGGTCTACGGCGCGGGCATGATGCTCACAAGGGCGGTGAGCTTCATCATGCTTCCCGTCTACACGCGTTTCCTCACACCTGCGGATTACGGTGTGATGGAGTTGATCGGGATGACGCTCGATATCATCTCGATCGTCGCCGGGGCGAAGCTCGCCCTCGGGATATTTCGGTACTACCACAAGGCTGAAGGGGAGCGCGAAAGAAACGCAGTCGTTTCGACCGCACTCGTCGCGCTTGGCTCAAGCTATGGCGTCATCGGGGCCATCACCTATGTGATCGCGAAGCCCCTCTCCTTACTGGTTTTCACCTCTCCGCAGTACGCGCCCCTCATACAGCTCGCCGCCATCACGCTTGCGCTGCAAAGCCTCCAGTTGGTGCCGTTGTCGTATGCGCGTTTACGAGAACGCTCAGGCCTCTTCGTGATCGCCAATGCGCTCAAATTGGCTATGCAGCTCGGCTTCAACATCTACTTCGTGGTCTATCACGGGATGGGCGTGCGCGGCGTCTTCCTCGGCAATTTGGCGGCTTCTGCCATAGTCGGCGCCTGGCTCTGCGCCTATGTAGTCCGCGACGTTGGATTGCGTCTCTCGCCGGTCGCGACTAGGCAGTTACTTCGTTATGGAGTACCGCTCATCGGGACGCAATTCGCAACCTTCATCGTGACCTTTGGCGACAGATACTTCCTCCAGCGCGCGGGCACCATGGGCGACGTGGGTCTTTATTCTCTCGCCTATCAATTTGGATTCCTCCTGGCAGCCATCGGCTACATCCCGTTCGAGATGGTCTGGGAGCCGATGCGCTTCGAGATCGCCAAGCGCGGCGATCGCGACGACGTGTTCGCGCGTGGCTTCCTGTACATGAACCTCGTGCTGCTCACAACGGCGGTAGGCCTCTCGCTATTCGTTCCCGATGTATTGCGCATCATGACGACTCCTGCGTTTTACAGCGCGGCGGACCTGGTGCCGGTAATCCTGATCGCGTACGTGTTGCAAGGCTGGGCACAGATCCAGGACATTGGCATTCTGATGAGCGAGAAGACGGTGTACTCTACTCTCGCGAATTGGGCGGCCGCGCTCGTTGCCCTCGCCGCTTATGCACTGCTGATCCCACGGTATCACGGAATGGGTGCGGCGGTGGCCACCGCTATCGCGTTCGCGACGCGTTACGGTTGGATCTATTTCTTCTCACAGCGCCTGTGGCGTGTGGAGTACAACTGGTCGCCTGTCGTGCGTCTCTGCGCGGTCAGCGTCGTCGTCTGCATAGCGGGCGCCCTGCTCCCGCGCGCCAGCCTCGTTACGTCGTTAGGCCTGCGGATGGGCCTTCTCGCCGTGTATTTCTTCGCGGTCTGGCACGCGAGCGTGCTCTCAAACGACGATCGTCTCCTCGTCCGCCGATGGATTCTTTCCCCGCGACTCGCGCTCACGATGCTGCGCGCATGAGTTTCGCGCTCTCGTCCTGAGCGGCAATCCCAGCATGCTGACACTCGTCATGTACCACTATGTGCGGGATCTACCGCGCTCGCGGTACCCGGCGATCAAGGGACGTCGTACCGACGAGTTCGAGGCGCAACTGGACTATATCCAGCGCCACCATTCGGTCGTGAGGATCCAGGATGTCCTCGCGGCGGCGCGCGGCGAGCGTTCGCTGCCGGAGTTACCCTGCGTACTCACGTTCGACGATGGATTGAGCGATCATTTCGAAACCGTCTTTCCGCGTCTGATGGAGCGCGGCATTCCGGGCGCCTTTTTCCCGTCGGCGCGGCCGATTCGTGATCAGGTCGTCCTGGATGTTCACAAGATTCATTTCGTGCTCGCCTCGACGGCTGACCACGATCTCCTGTTGCGCGACGTCTCGCAGCTCATCGCCTCTTTGCGGCGCGAGCACGATCTGCCGAGCGAGAAGGAGCTCATCGCGCGATATCGGCTGCCTAACAAGTATGATTCGACGACGACCGCCTTTCTCAAACGACTATTGCAACACGCGCTGCCGAGCATCGTTCGCGAGCGCGTCGTCGATGAGCTTTTCCGCCGTCACGTCGCGGTGGACGAGGCGACGTTCTCACGTGAGCTCTACATGGACAGGAGCCAGCTACGCTGTCTCCTGAAGAGCGGCATGGAAATCGGCGGGCACGGCGATCATCACGAGCATATGGGTCTCTTGTCGCCCGAGCGACAGGTCGCGGAGTTGTGCGCGAGCCGCGCCTTCCTGAACGACGTGTACGACGAATCCGTAAGTGAATGGATCATGTGCTTTCCTTATGGAAGCTTTTCAGCGGACACGCTCGACCTCGCCGCTCATCAAGGATGTCGAGTCGCGTTGAGCTGCAAGGCAGAGCTCGTGGCTCTGCCGCTAAACTCGATTAGCACGTCGGTGCTCGTTCTCGACCGGCTCGACACGAACGATATCCCCTGCAGCGCAACCGCCTCGCCGTGCGAATGGACACTCCGCGCACGGCGTGAGCGTTAGGCTAAATCGCTTGCAGTCGCCCGCGGTCCGGTAAGACCGGCGATGCCGCAACGGGGATGCCACTGCCGTTGCCGCCAACCTGAGTCAGCGCGCCGATGGCGGCACCGAGTGTGAAGTCTCGAAATTGCTTCTGGCATGGAGTCGACCACGTGTCGGAGTCCTCGAGCCGCTCCATGAACAATCGCGCGCTCTGACCAGTTCCGAAGTGCAACGACGGCACAGCCGTCGGCAGATCTGACAGCGCCGCGACTATTTGCTCCTCATCCTCCGAGACGTCGATGATGCTCTGGTAGCGAAAGCGATTGAGCTGACGGGTACCGATATTGACGGTCGGGACGCCGTACACTGGCGCTTCGTGCACACCGGAGCTCGAGTTGCCGACGATTGCCTGCGCGTGGCGCAGAAGGGTCAGATAGTACTCGAATCGCATCGATGGCAACAACGTGAAGCGCGGATGCCCGCGTACCGATTCCAGGACTTCCATGATCGATTCGGTCCCGCTGTCATTGTTCGGATAGATAACGACATAGTTGAGTCCCGACCGTATCGCGCCTGTCACCACCGCCTGGGCGTGCGTGCGAATTCTTTCGACCTCGGTTGTGACGGGATGGTAGACCAGCAGCGCGTACTCGTCGTGCGGGATATCGTAGCGCTGCTTCACCTCGGTCAGCGTCGGCAACGTGTCTGACAGCATGATGTCGATGTTCGGCGATCCGATGACGTGCACGGATGTGTCGAGTTCGCCCATCTGAATCAGGCGTCGTCTCGCTTGTTCATTCGACACAAAATGCAAATGTGACAATTTCGAGATGGCGTGACGCAGGAGCTCGTCGATCGTGCCCGATATTTCGCCGCCTTCGACGTGTGCGACGAGAATATTGTGCAGGGAGCCCACGATCGCGCCGCCGAGCGCTTCGACGCGATCACCGTGAACGACGATCATGTCGGGCCGAAACTCACGCACATAGTGTCCGAGGCCGCGAATGGTGTTCGCCAGCACCACGTCCATCCCGCGCTCGGTGCTGTCTTGATTGATAAAGGTAAATATGTTCGTGATGCCGGCATTACGGATTTCGTTCACCGTCAATCCGTAGCGCTTGAGCATGTGCATACCGGTCACGAATACTTCGCAGATGAATCCGGGCTCATTCTGCACGGCACGCATGAGCGGCTTCATTTTTCCGAAGTCGGCCCGAGTGCCCGTGAGAAAAAGGATCCGTCGCTGTGGACCGAGTTGGTCCGAATGAGAACCAAAGAAATCAGCCGACATCGGCCCACGCGAGCTGAGTATTCGACGGAATCGCCGCGCGGCTCCGGCGGCCGATGAGATCGTCGAAATGTCGAGCCTTGATCTGGCCAGTGCCGGGTCGCTTCACCCAGATGTTGCTCTCCGTGAATTCCTCTCCTTCGGCGATCGCGCGAATCGAGACGACGGACGCGTACGCGAAGTCGATCGTTGGTTGCTCTTCCGGGAGGATGCTCTTGTCGCCGCCGAGCGCCTCGAAGATCGCCCGCGATCCGCTTACAAGATCGCGCAGCTCGTCTGGATCGAGCGAGATCGGAACGTCTGGACCGGGCCAATCCTTGCGCGACGTGAAGTGCTTCTCGAGAATGCGAGCCCCCAGTGGGATCGCGGCAAAGCAGGTGTAGCTGCCTAACGAATGGTCGCTCAATCCAACGACCGCGTCGGGAAACGCAGTCGCGAGATCGGTGATGCCGCCCAATCGGACTTTGGCGTAGGGGGTCGGATACATCGACGTGCAGTGCAGCAGCGCGAATGGCACACGCGCGGCTCGGAGGATGTCGACCGCCGGTTCGATCGACGCGAGGTTGTTCATTCCCGTACTCAGGATGACGGGTTTCCCAAACCCGGCGATGTGCTTGATGAGTGGATAGTTATTGCACTCACCCGAGCCGATCTTGAACGCGGGGACATGCATGCGCTCCAGGCGATCTGCCGCCGCGCGTGAGAAGGGCGTGCTGAGATACATCAGACCCTTGCTCTCAGCGTACCGCTTGGTCTCGATCTCCTCCGCCTCCGTGAGTGCGCAGCGCGACATGATGTTCCAAATGCTCTCGCGCGCATTTCCCGGTATCACATCATTCGGAATCATCTCGTCTTCAATGACGTGTGACTGAAACTTCACGCATTCGCACCCAGCGGTGTGCGCGTCGTCAATCATCTGGAGCGCCCGTTCGAGGCTCCCTTCGTGATTGATGCCGATTTCCGCGATAACGAGCGGCGGATGATCGAGGCCGATCATGCGGCCGGCGAAGTTGAACTCGGTCTTCATATCGTGACGGCGTTTACGGAGCGAGTTTTGAGAAGTGCTTCAGCAATTGCGAAATCGAGGACGCTGTCGATGTCGACGGATGACTCGGCGTCCATGAGATAGGGACGCGCGCGCCCACCCCAAATCGAGCGTTGGTCGACGAGTACGTCGCGCCAGGTGACGTAGACGGCGCCGTTCTCGCGGTACGCGGCGGGGAGCCGTTGTCGCGGCGTACCGGGCGGCGTGCCGGGAATGAGCGGCGACAATTCTTCGCCGCGTACATTGAACATTTTGTACGGCGAGTGCTCGGCGAGACAGACGCCAATGACGGAGTCGAAGGTCGCCGTCAGCCGCTCGATCGCCGCCGCAAGATCTTCCGATCGGCGAAGGGGCGATGTGGGCTGCAGCGTAACGACTCGACTGGGAAGATGTTCTGAGTCGAGTTGTTTCAGAACGTGCAAGAGCACCGGGAGTGTCGGCGTGTCGTCTCGAGCGAGCGACAGCGGTCGTTCCATGACCTCCGCGCCAGCAGCTCTGGCAAGGCTCGCGATCTCCGGATCGTCCGTCGAGACGATGACGGAGTCGATTTGCGAGGTAGCCTGCGCCTGCTCAATGGAATGCACGAGCAACGGCTTCCCGGCGAGCTCGCGGACATTCTTTCGGGGAACACCCTTCGATCCACCACGCGCAGGGATAATCGCGAGTGTACGACCGTCGGTGTCTCGCGATGGACGATGCGTCACGTGATGCTGAATCCTGTATCTCGAAAAGGAAGCGACAGCTGGAGGTTCGTTCTGCGTGGCTGTCAATTACGGCCCGGCCACAGCAACGCGGCACGCCGCGTCTAGATCTGTCTGTGGAGGAAGCAAGATCCGGAGCCGCTGGGGGGGCAGCGTTCTTGACCGGACATCTTGTTGTCAGATCACGGGATGGGCGTTACGCCGGCATGACCCGCTTTCGTACTGCGGCGATCAACTGTGGCGCTGATGCAACGACCGAACGATGGCCGCTACAACCGAGGCAGTCGCTCGCAATCTCTTCCTGCGCTGCGATCAACTCACACGGCCGGCGGCGGATGCTCGGGCTCACCAACCGCTTGCCAGCCGGCGCGACCCTGCCTGAGATAGGAGTTTACGCGATCGAGGCCGGTGACGATTGCGACGAACTGCGCGCGGTTGGTTGGATAACCGAATCGTGGCACGTTGAAGCGCGCGTCGGATGCACCAGCGCGCGCGACACTTCTGGCAGCATAAGACGGTCTCGTTGTGACAGCTGCGACGAGATCGGTGGCGCGCAGGATACGCACGTCGCGCGATGAGAACACGCCGTTCGGGTAGCAGAAGACAGGAACTGTCGCCTCGCACTCCGCGCGGAGACGCTTCCAGCTTTCCGATATCTCCCACTCGGCTTGGCTCTCGGAGATCTGCGAAAGCATCGGGTGTGTCACGGTATGTGGCCCGAACTTGACGCCGCGGCTCGCGCAATTCCGCACATCGGTCCACGACATGGCGGCATAACGCGGCGGCGGTGTACTTGGAAGACGCACTTCCAATCGGTCGGCCAGGAGCGCGAGCGCGTCCAGCTTCGCCTCGTTTGGGATGGCTTTTAACATCTCTACGATCTCCGACGCCGCCACCGCTCGCTCGGACGGTGAACTCCAGCTTCGCGCAACCTCGTCGTCACCCAGCTCGACGCTGAGACTGCCCCGCTTTGTGGCGTTCATCGCGTACTCGACTTTGTCCCACCAAAACCACGAGGGCTTGTCGATGGGCCCCGTAGTCAGAAATACGGTTACGGGACAATCGAACTCCGCGAAGACCGGCGCCGCAACAGTGGCAAATTCTGCATGCCCGTCATCGACGGTGAAGAGCACGAGCGGTGTTTTTCCGCTGCTTGCGAGCTGTGAGCCGGACAGGAGTTCGCCAAAGGATGTCAGGCGAAAACGATGGCGCCGCAGGAATGCGAGGCTTTCGCGAAGGTTTTCCGGCGTCACGCCCGCTACGCCGCGATCGGCGTCCGCGAATCGGTGAAGCATGAAGACGATCGCCACGTCGCGAACGAACATCCGCCAATATGGAACGCGAACAGTGCTTGCGATGAGCGCGAGTGCGGCGCGCTTGGCGTGCACCGTCATGTCAGGTATCCATTGCGGGTTCTTGCTCGGGAGCGCCCAGCAGTAGTGCGAAGCACGTGCCAATGATTTTGCTGCCTAGCGACGTTGGCCAGGAGCCGCGCCTGTGTGGCTCGCATGCCACGAGTTGTCGCGAGCGTCTTTGTGCCGAACGATTGAGCCAATCGATAGATGCTCGCATGGCAATCAATTGGTTCGTTCGTCAGAGTGAGCATTGACTAATCTTTCTTAGTAATCGATCGGCACGACAATCGCGCAAAACGCATGTCTAGGCCAACCCCTAGGCCTGAAAGAGCGAGTGTAGGTCTCCCCTCCACTGCCCCTTACCAGGACCGCTGACCAGGCCATGGTCAATCAGTTCTTGGGACCCCTTGCGCCGCCGTCCCGCCCAGATGTGAATCGGTCGAGGTTCAGTCACGTTGCGCGTGTAAACTCGATCGATGTGGCCCGCGGCGCGGCGATGTTCTTCGTCTGTCTATCGCATTTTACTGGCGCTTACCTCTGGCAGACCGGGATGAGGGCCAACGATTTCCTGGTGACGGTGAGCATGATCGCGTCGCCGAGCTTCGTTCTCATCAGCGGAATGATGTTCGGCTTTCTTCGCGTCTTGAATCCAGTGGATCTGCCGCATCTGCGAATTCGTCTTCTGGATCGTGGCGTTTTCCTGTTAGTGATTGGGCATTTTCTACTCGCGGTGTCCCAGCTTCGGCGGAGTACGATGACCGAGGCGTATTACGGGAGCTTTCTGACTGATGCTCTGGCCGTGGCAATCATGCTTGGGCCGCGCATAGTCGACGTAAGTCGCGGACCGCTTCGAATCGCCATCGCGATATCGCTCTATTGCGCATCCTGGCTCATGCTGGCTCGCTGGCACCCGAGCGGGTCGGGTGCTTTGCTCATTCAGCGGTACGTCATCGGTTCACTGCCTTCCGAAATCGCGGCTCCGCGAACACTGGTTTTCCCCCTGCTGCCATGGCTGTCAGTCTATCTACTGGGCACGGTACTCGGCGAGCACGTTGGATATTTCTATCGCCGTCGTGAAGCGCATCGGGCACGACGCCTGTTCTTGCTGGTCGGTAGTGGGTGCATGCTCCTCGGTACAATCACCTATGTCGTCACCCGATACCTCGGGCCAGTTCACTCGTTGGTGTCGCGCTCAATGCTCGCAGTACTGTTGACGAGTCCAACTCTGAAGTTCCCACCCGGTCCGGCGTACATCGCCTATTTCGGCGGTTCTGGGCTGGTGTTCATGTGGCTGGTGCTCGAGCTGGAAGCACGCCGACGACTACCGTTGCTGACGGAGTGGCTGCGCCGCGTCGGTTACGCTTCTCTCCCCGTGTTCTTACTGCAGGGCTTTGTGTACTCCGCAGTCGTTCGATCCGCGAATCTGCCCTACAGCGCGTGGTGGCCACTGCTCTTTCTGTTCTCGCTCGTACCGATGTGGGCGCTCGCTAGCGTATGGTCTCGTGCGGATGCGAATCGACTGCTGACGGTAGGTATCACTGCCTGGCTCGAACGTCAGTCGCACCCGGCGGTCGTTCGAGCTTCTCGTTTGGCCCGAGTTTCCCGCCCTGGACTCAAGGCAATCAGCAGTCTAACGGCCTACGTTCGCGCGCGATCCTAGTGGCTAAGGGAGCATAAGGGGTAATCGTGCTCCTCTCAGCGATTCGTAGTCCCCGACTGGCGTTCGCACACGGCGAGTCGCAGACGCTATTTACCGTGGCCACGATCGATAATTGAAGACGGCGGAGCGCTCCGCTGGTTCATCCTCGGCAGTCGTGAGCATGTCGTCCTCGTCGTGTATCGCGTATCCGGGAAGATACGCATACTCCGTATTCAGGCCGCCAGCGGGCTGTATGTCGTTGATCACTGCACCGACTACGTTCACGGGGAATCGTTCGAGCGATTCAAGTCTCTGTCGAGCAATCTCGCCGTCGGTTTTCGCGAGGCGGACGACAAACAGGGCGTTTCCCGTCGACACACAGAGGGCGTAAGGATCCATCCCGGCAGCCAAAGGCGGGCTATCGATCAAGATGACATCATAGTCCGCCTGCAACGTCTTCATGAGCTGTTGGAATGCCACCGATGTGAGAAGCTCCGGCGCCGAGGTAAGCCGCGAGCCGCTAGGCAGAAGCGTTAGGCTCGGCTCAGACGTCGGGCGAAGGCATTCGTTCAGCGGGACAGTGCCGCGCAGTACGTCCACAAGACCAGGTCGCCGATCGGTCGCGAATGTCGTGTGCAGACGGCCGCGTCGGAGATCTCCATCGACGAGCAGTGTTCTGAACCCGCCGCCAGCGAAGGAGAGCGCGAGGTTGGCGCTCACGAGAGATTTTCCCTCTCCCGGGCCAGCGCTCGTGACGGTCAGCATCAGCTGACGGTCATTCGTCGCTGCGTAGCTGACGTTCAAGCGTAGCAGTCGAAAGGACTCGATCAGCTGCATCACGTCGAGTGGCTTCGGAGTGCGTCGCTGCGCGGCGTGCGGCACCGCACCAATGACGTTCAAGCGCAGATTCTGAGTGACCTGATGGGTGTAACGAATACGCTTATCGAGCCGATCTAGCACGAGGGCAAGAAGGACCGCCGCAAGCAATCCGCCGGCGATGACCATCAAGCCCAATTGTCGGCCGCGGTTCAGGATCGGGAATTCGGGCATGGCTGCTGAGTCCAAGACGGCAAGATCCGGCTCGACGCTCAGCTCCGCGAGATGCGCTTCTTCATAGCGCCCTTGGAGCATTCCATACAGCTGCCCTCGGGCCTCGGCGTTACGCGTCAGCCGAACCTCTTCGATGGTGCGCGACGGAATCTCTTTCAGACTGGCGGACCCGGTGCCGACCTCGCTGGCGAGATCGGTTTCTCGCCGCCGCAGCTGGTCGACGACCGTTGTCACTGCACGAGGGATCTCGCGGTCCTTGAGCTGAGCGATGGCTGCACGAGCGTCCTTCACACCCTGGTAGCTGTCGGTAAATGCCGCCTGCGCATTGCGAAGCTCGGTGCTGCGTTTTGTGTACTCCTGAAGGAGACTGCTGATTTCCTGTGTATTAATGTCCGTCGGCAGCACCTGCCACATGGCAGATACGTCGACACGGCCTGCTTTGACATCGTTGAGCGTTTCCTCTAGTACGCCGCGCTCATGGGACGTGTTCTCGAGCGTGAGCTTGAGATTGAAGTAATTGGTAATTGCCGGATTGCGCGTGATGGCCACGCCACCATTGATTGGCGTTCCTGCCTCCGACGGAAGCGTGATCGTCTCCATTCGGAAGCGCTCGAGTGCATCGTCCGCGGTTTGCAGTGCCTTGCCTGCATACGCCAACTGCGTTTCAAGAGCCTCACGCACGTCCGTCAGATTTCGGCGCTTCAACTCCCCGGCCGTCAGGACAAGATGGCGAACGACGGAGTTGAGCGTTCTCGTTACGAGCCAGGCGTCCGGACCCGCAACATAGACATGCATGATGTTCCCCTCTCGTGGGACCACCGAGCGAATCTGCTCACGGAGTTGTTGCGATGCCTGGCGCGGGGTATACAGAGCAAAGCTGACCGTTCCAGCGTTCAGGAGGGCTGTCGTGTCGGGAGACCAACGAAGGCCAACCGCTCCACCGATGGAGTCCGCTATCGTTCCGCGCTCCACGATTTGCTCGTGCCCTGCTTTTGTGATGCTCAGGGTGTAGCGTCTCGTGACGCTATCGACGTTCAACGTATACAGGCCGGGACGCACCACGTCGTTGACGTCCACGATCGAGAAGAGCGAGTTGTTTCGTGGATCGAGAGGTCGGACGTACGTGTGCAGTTCGCGGACAACCTGTCCGAGTACGGCATAGCTAGTCAAAAGATCTCCCCAGGAACTCGAGGGCAGCAGCGCGGCAGCGCGCACGGGCCCGGCGCGTTGCTGGCCATCTTCCGACGGTGAAATCCAGACCTTCGCTTCTGGCTCATAAACGGCCGAAAACCGGCCGTGGATCGCGAAGGCAGTTATTCCAGAGACGATAGCAATCGAGAGCAAGAGCCATTTGTATCGCAGCATCGCTGCGACTGAACGGCGGAGGGCAAGTCGCAAATCATTGCTAGGATCCTCTGCGTCCGGCCCAGCGTAGGCCGGCTCCATCGATCGTTGAGCAGGAGGGACAGCCCGTTGTATCGAATTGTCTTTCCGATGTGGCGCTTCTGAATTGAGCATTTCCAGTCCAACGTCAGTATGGCGAGCGCGCGCTGTCTGGCCGCGCGAACCTCGTGATGCATAGTTCGACGATGGGACAGGCAAGACTCAGCCCGCGCTCCAAGGTGTTGTCGCCCTTGGCCAAGCGCCCTGGCCAACGGTGACAGTGTAGTTCCGACGCGACAGCCTTGTCGCGCATTCGCCGCTTCTGGCTATTCACCGAATGGCGGTTATTGAACGGTGTACCGGTTCTAGCGAGAAAACGATTGATTTGGACGCTTCAGCGCTAGGCACACCTTTCGCGAACGCAGAGCCCGCTCTCCGCTTCTTCACGCGGATTTTCGTAGGCGCACACCAAGCACGGCCCACTACTAGTAACCAATCAAACTTTGTTACTTGATCGAGCTTTTCCGGCTACCCATCTCAACCGAGCGGAACTCAGCGCCGATCGCACGCACCGCGTCGGCCACGATCTCGCTGCGTCTCGACGCCGTCCAGCAACTCGGCTGCACTGCCAGCTAATCAGCGACGCGCAGAGCTGGGATTTGTACCGGGCGCAGATCGATGACCTGCTTTCGACCACGTCTCTCTCGAATGCCCATTCCACCACTGCCTGGCATCGCGCCTGGTGGCAGTCATTTGCCGGTGATCGTTCCTTACACATAGGCTTGTGGTGGCAGGGGGCGGAGCTCGTCGGATACGCGCCGCTCATGCTCACGACCGAGCATCTATGGGGCGTCCCCCGCCAAGTCCTCCGGTTCGTAGGGGAGGGCATATCGGACTATGCGGATCTCTACAGCAGAGACGATCGACGAGACGTCACCGTCGCGATGGTGAAGGATATCGTCGAAACCTGGGACTGGGACGAGCTGCAACTTTCCAACGTGCGCGCCGGGTCGAGAACGATTCCCGCATTCGAACAGTGCCAGTCTCGTCGATACTTCGCACGCGTTGGTCCGGTTGAGCGTTGTCTATACATCGATCTTCGAAACCGAACCTTTGACCAGTACTACCGAGGCCTCAGTCGAAATCATCGACGCGAGCTGCAGAAGCGTCGACACAAGCTCGATGCGCTCGGGAAGTGGTCCGTACATTTCGAGCAGAACGCGCCGGCGGAAGCGTTGTTCGAAGAATTCCGCGCGCTACATACCGCGCGCAGCGAAGCAATGGGGTGGACATCGCTGTACGATCTCGCCGGATTTCGCGAGTTCTTTGTTGAGCTCATGCAATCAAAGCGACAGGACATCGAGGTACTCTGCTCGACGCTACGACACGAACAGAAGTTGATGTCGTACACACTGGGCTTTGTTCACAGGGGCGTCTACCACCACTGGAACATTGGTTTCGATGCAGCCTACGAAGCCATTGCGCCCAATAAGCTCCATCACCAGTTCCTCATCGAGGAGTGCTTTTGTCGGCGCTATGTGGAGTTCGATTTCATGCGCGGCGCGTACGAGTACAAGTACAAATGGACCGACGCTGTCCGCGAGAACTACGGCATCCGGTTCTTGCGGCGGCATGGATGGCGACGTGTCATGAACTCCGTTCTCTGGCTCCAGGAGCGCACGCCAGACTCTCTTGCCTCACGGCTCATTGATGGGACTCGAGCGGCCTTGCAAACGCTGAGAGTTGGCGACGCAAAAAGCGCGAAAGTGACAGCGCCAGCAGGCGTACGGGGAGTGCAAACGTAGAAGAACCCAACTGAGTTGTGGTGCGGGCGCGTGCGAATTGTGGGGGCTGATCCACATCAGGTAGTCGCGATATCGCCAGCGGTCGGTTCTCGAGACGCAGAAGCGACGACCTTGCAAAGAGTTATGCGTCGAGCGACGACCGGTGGGATGCGAGCATGCGGAGTGCAGAGGGAGCGGCCGAGCAACTCTCTGTCCGCCCCGCTACTTGAGGCACATGGAAGCCGAAGCCGCCTTCGCCTCCGCATCTGCTGAGCCGTTCGTCCCGCACTATACACCGATTCTCGCGACGCGACAACGCAGGAGCGCACGCGAGCCGGCGGCCCTGTGCATGCCCAGGCGGCGAGTCGAATGGGCGAATCGGGCAGTCAATATCTTGCTCGCCGTGCTTGCGCTCATCGTGCTGAGCCCACTGATAGCTCTCATCGCCGCCCTTATCAGACTGACGTCGCCGGGTCCGGTGATTTACACCCAGGATCGGGTGGGTGTGAATCGCAGACGCCGCCGCACGCAGGCTCTTTACGATCGCCGAGGAGTGGACGCGGGAGGCCTCGTCTTTACGATTTACAAGTTCCGCACGATGCGTAACGATGCGGAGCGGTGTTCTGGAGCCGTGTGGGCGACGGCCAATGACCCCCGCATAACCAGGATTGGTCGGATCCTGCGTCAATATCGCATCGACGAACTTCCCCAGCTGCTCAATGTCATTCGCGGTGACATGAACATTGTCGGACCGCGACCCGAGCGGCCAACAATTTTTGCAGATTTGCGAGCGCGAATCACGGACTATCAACAGCGTCAGCGTGCGCGTCCGGGCATTACCGGCTGGGCCCAAGTCAACAGCGCGTATGACGCCTCTCTGGACGACGTTCGCGCGAAAGTGCGTTACGATCTGGAATACCTGGAGCGCCAGTCGCTCGCCGAGGACGTCAAGATCATGCTACGTACCGTCCCGGTGATGTTGTTCAAGCGCGGGGGCTTGTAGTCCGCGCCATCGCTCGATCGTGGGCAAGTGGCGATCGCAATCGTCGATCGCCTCGCTCGGTGATCAGGAAGCGAACGAGGACGTCGGCGACTCTATCTGCAGTCGGCTATGTCCTTCTGCGAGCCGCGCCGCAATTGAGGTAAATCTGAACTCGCGAAGCAATCGGTCGAGGCGAGCCTGAGTGCCCTTGAGTCCGCGATAGTGTCGGAGCTGGCTCAGCGGACCTACACGAACGCGTGGCTGTTCCGCGTCGAGCTCCCACGGGTGAATGTAGAACACGCCCGGAACGCCTTGGGTATCGTGCTCCCGAAAGGCGCGCTGCACAATCGAGTAAGGAAACTGGCGAAAGTATCCGCCGCCGGCGGCGGGGATGCGGAACGATCCCCATAGGCTCGTCGCGAGTGGAAACTCGATCAGGGTTCCGCTGGCACAGTGCAACAAGTGTGGAATCGGCGGAGCACCGGGCCAACCATAATTAGAGCGGCGAATCGGGAAGATGCTCGAGTCGTAGACGTATCCCTCCTCGAGCAGCACGTCGAGCGCAAACTGCGAATCAGGAGTGATCGAGAAGCTCGGCGCTCGGTAGCCTGTCACCGGGCGTCCGCAGATGTCCTCGAGGAGACTCTTCGAAGCACGGATGTCTTCGCGGAATTCCTCAGGCTCGAGTGAAGTCACTCGATAATGCCACCAACCATGTGACGCGACTTCGTGCCCTGCCTCTGCAATGCGTCGCACGACGTGAGGATGGCGATCAGCGACCCACCCCAGTATGAAGAACGTCGCCGAGGCTCCGTGTTCGCTCAACAACTCCAAGACAGAATCAACATTCCGAGCAACTCGGCTCGGTAGGTCTTGCCACTCGGTACGACGGATCACGCCTTCGAACGCGTGGACCTGGAAATACTCTTCGACATCAACTGTGAAGATGTGCGCCGTCGACATGTGTAATCGGGAGTCGTGCTGCGATCACGATGGGCCTGAGGACGCCCGGCACTTTTGCACAATGACGGCCAAGCCAGGTCGCGCGGCTTTCGATGTGCGTCGATGTGCTATCTCGATAGGCTGCAATCACTAGCGCACAGAGTCGCGAAGGGCCGGTCCCACATCTCACATGGAGTGTTGTGGCAATCCAACAGCGAATTGGCGGACGGATACCGCGGCCTCGACACGGCCAGAAGCTGTCGGAGCGCAGAGCGCATCGGAGATTCTCTTACGCGATTATCTCGGACAGGTAACGCCCCGTTCGTCGAAGCTGCAGGAGCGCGGATTCCGGTGACCCATCCTCGGCGAGACGCGTTTTCTCGTGAAAGGCAGACAAAAGCTCCAATGACACGAGCCAAGGACGAACAGCACCATGGCCGCAGCGCTCTGGCTGCATAGCCATTGTCCAAAGTGCCCGATTGAGTCGCGCTGAGGGACAGCCGGCGTCATTGCGCGCCAGTTCCCTCACGAAATGCCGCGTCAGAGAGCGTCGCACGAGTTCCGGCAAACGAGGCCGCAATTGATGCAAGACTCCGTCTGGTACTGGTAGCGCCGATAACTCACGACCGAGCCGTAGAGTCCAGTAACAGCACGTTGAAGCACCCCAGCGCGACGCAGTCCGTGCAAAATCGGACCAGTCGAGCACTCCTTTGGTCGCGAGAGCCGCCAGATCCCGGAACGCATGCCATGCCCCCAGGTTCAGCATGTGGCCCCACGCGAAGTGAATTGCAATGTGGACGGCATGATGCGATGGGTGCATAACGAGGGCATGACCGGCACCCACCTGCACGCGACGGGCGGCACTCCATAGTTCGTCGCGTGTGAATCGAAAAGGATGGCCGGCAGCCATGAGCGCGCGATGAATCTCGAGACGCAGGCCGCTCGAGACCGCGTCCCTCAACGGCGGCAGATGATGATGCGCGTCGTAGCTCCGGTCACCCGGCAGTTCCGGATCGAGCTGCCATCCCGACTGGAGCATGATCGAGCGCGCGTCGTCAGCGCGATCGGGCGGCACGAGCAAGTCGATATCTCGCATGGGCCGCGCAGCGAAGGAGCAATAAACGGTGTACGCCAGCGCTCCGCCTTTCAGGAGTAGCGGCTCGATGCCGGCTCGGTTCAAAGCAACGACCGACTGCTCCAGTCGCTCCTGCAGACGTCGCATGCGGAACTCGCGATCGAGCGAAAGAATCGCCACTTGGCGCTCGACGTTGACCGGAATCGTCTTGCCGGCATCGCCGGCAAGACACTTCCGGAGCGCGATGAGCGCATTTTCCTCCGACGCAAACTGGACGAGCCGGTTCCAGTCTCCTACGCTGCCGAAATCGATCGAACGGCGTGTTCCTCGGCCAGGCTGAGCGAGTCGGAAAACGAGATCCGACTCGACGTCCTCGGCTCCGGCAGGCGTCAGCTGCCCCGCGATGTCAGGGTCGTTAGCCTTGCGAATCCAAGGGAAGCGGCGGGTCATCTCGAAGGACGCGAGAGCGGATTGAGTGGGAGCGCGCATCGCGGTGCGTTGCGAGTCTGCCGGGGGGATGGCAGCAACGGTGCCGGTGGTCGGTCAGGCGTGTTGCCTTGAGCCTAACGGCGAATGATATCGAGAAGACGTTGCGCACTGATGAGTTGACGACCACGTCCACCAACCCGGAGAGCAGATGGCGCAATGGAGGGCAGTTCGAACTGTGGCAACACCGCAACGCATCCAGCAGCGATCGCAACGGTCATTTCGAGAGCGCTCGCCGCACAGACCGCGTCATACAAGGTCAACCAGCTTGAGGGATATCATCTCGCCTAAGAAGGCGAGAACGGCGCTTTCGCACTCGGGCTCGTGGATGTCGCAGTATTCGGCGAGCAGCGCGTCGCGCACCTCGAGCACCGTGCACGGCGCCTGAATAGTTCTCCAGATGTTGGCTGCGACTTCATTTAGGCCATAGTACTCTCCGTCCCGCATACTCAGGAGGACAGCCTCGTCCGCCACGTTGCAGAAAACCTGCTGCGGCGACGCGCGCACCACCGTCTCGAGACCGAGACCAAGGCTCTGCATGCTGCTCACTATGCTCATTCTACGCTGCTCCACTCGATGATCTGGCTCACAAGCGGACCCAATCGGGCGACATCTCGCACGGGATACAGCGTCCATACTGGCACGGTTGCGGCCAACGCTGCGGAGGCAGCGAGCTGAGTGCCCGCGCCGCGAAGTCCGACGAGAGAGGGCGGCAACTTTGTCTGATGGGCCAACGCGATCGTCGCTTCACTAGGCGAAAGCAAGTTGCGACGCACGGTTGGAACGTCGGGCGCGCCCTGGACGGGTGAGAGAGCGTATATCGCGCGAAGTGGGGTCGGTTCGGCCGCCACGGCATGGCCGGCAAAGCCAGTTGCCGTGGTCTTCACGCCAGGAATGAGCGTTTCGCAGATCGCACCTAACGGCAACGCGGTCGTCATATCCGCCCAGAGGCGTACGCTCGCGACGCCAGGGCGAATGGTCGCGGGTGGACCGGCGCTCACGACAAGCAAATCGTCACCGATGAGTCGAGCGCCAGCGGCTGTCAGGGCGACCGCGAGCGTGGATTTGCCAAAGTGCTTCGGGCCGACGAACGCCACGGCCGAATCGCCAATCGCGACTGCGCTTCCGTGCAAGCACAGGAAGCCCGCAAGCTCCAGCGCAAGGGAAATTGCGGGACCGATGATGATGCTCCGCACCAACTCGGGTAACGCGTCGGCACGATAGTACCAGACGATTCTCGACCCGTCGCGAGCGATGTCGAACGTCCCGGCGTGCGAGTACACGAGTCGCAGCCCGTTGCACGAACGCCAGAGCTCATATCGCTCTTCGCGAATCTGTCGTTCACCGACTAGAACCCATTCCTCAGTGGACGGTGCGCGGTCGTCCACGACAACCGACCAGTCGGGCAACCCGCCAATCGTCGAGATCGACAGTTCGGGAAATTCGATCTCGGAGCGCAGTGTTCCGCCAAACACTGAATAGTCGCGGATGCCGGCAGGCTCGCGAATCGTGGAGGCGTCAACTGGAGGCAAGATGGCGGCAGTCGTCACAGCTCAGCGGAGTTCAGCGTGTGATAGGGAGTGTACGTTCGCGTCGCTCGGAAGCTCTGGAAGACGCACGAGAGAATGAATGCCCTCCCCGCCGAGGATAGCTTTGCCGTCCCGCTCGACCCATGCATGCGCGCGCAGCGCTCCGTCAGTGGTGCGCGCGACGCCGAGGCAGAGTTGGACGTGGTCGCCAATGCAACCGAGTAGGAGCTTCGCGGCGATCGCCTGCGTGAGACAGGTCGCGCGCGGAATTCGCCGAGCGACAGCTTCGACAGCCCAAATCATCGCCGAGTCGCTCGTTATGCGCGTCGACACTCGAGAGCCAGATTGACGCCCGAGCCGGCCAACCAGGCGGACGATTACTGCCGGGGGCAGAACCCAGAGCGCGATTCGGATGGCCGCAACCAGAGGCGCGGCAAGCATCAGTGCGCCCCACTGCCGCAACTCGAGCTGCCTTATAGTTCGCAATCGAAGCATCGCGCTGATGTGCGATCTGTAGAGTCCCATCACGAGGGGGGCCGCTTCTCACCGTTACGGCGCTGTGCGCGCCATAACGGTGAGTGCGTTGCTATCGGTGTTCGAGGTCGGCTACGACGCGGAGCAGACGATTGCCTGCCCCTCGAACGTGAAGCCGTCAGACGTGCCAAAGGTCTTGTCGCAGCCTCCTTGGGTCGCTGACTCGAACGTGCCGAACCGTCGGACCTCAGGTGAGGCCCATTTTCTTTTTCCTGCTGCTGCCATTGTTACCCTCCGTCAGGGGTGGATGTGACCGCAACGCGTGCGGTTATTACGCGTGACGAACGGACGGCAACGCGAGCCCACGGCCGCATCGTCCTCGCCCACTGACACGCGTCCTGTTGGTCCCCGAGTCGACGGCAGCGCATTCTCATGCGGCTTCCGGCGAAAGCGCCCCGACGTCGGAGCGCGCCCGGTGACTGCGGTCTGCGAACTGCGACAACCATTCTCCAAGCACTATGGTGCGGAAGAGCGTCAGATCCTGCGCATTCCTGGCGTCTTGCGCGTTCGCCGCCTGATATTGGCTACGGAGCGCGCACAGCCGATCGATGCGTACGTATGGCGCGAGTGCGGCCTCGTCGAGCATTTCAGACATACTTGCGTCGACCGCACGGAACTGTCGATGAAAATTCGGGGAGAGGTTCGACTTCGTCGTTCGCCACTGTATGGCGGGCGGCAGAACTCCATTCATGGCTCTGCGAAAGAGCAGCCGCGGCCAACCTCCGCCGAACTTCTGCTCCTCTGGCAGACCAACACAGAACTCGATGAGGCGCCGGTCGAAGAAGGGGTAACGCGGCTCAACGCCAAATGCCGCAGCCGATTTATCCGCGATCTCCAGTGTCAGCTGATACAGCGGCTGCGAGAGCCCCTCGACATGGGCTTCTCGCTCTGAACGAATCGCGGGGCGGGCGCGCCCTAACGAGCGCGAAAGCATTGGCCGAATACCGCGTGTCAGGGCGAGATTAGCGCGGGACAAACCAAAGCGTCGGCCGACGTTCCGCGCGGCCTCGAGCCAAGACACATAGTGTCCCTCCCTCGCCAAGTCCTCCAGGTGAGGCAGGACATAGTTATCGACGGCACGTTGCGCGGACTTGCCGTGGTGGGCGCTGAAAGCGAGAAGCTCGGCCTCGAGCGCGTCCCATTGGCGGGCACGTGCCAGCCCCGTTAGGCGGCCAAATCCATGGCCGACGGCGGAGTCCCCATCGAAGCCATCGAGAAGCACGCGAACGCCGGTCTCGCCGGCGGCTTCGTACATCCCCCAGTGCAGGTACAGATTCGGCGCGAAATATGGCTCGTCCAGATGCCAGATGATTTTGCGCAGATCGCGCAATGGGCTGATTTGGTCGCCGCGCACGAAATGCGGACGCACGCCCCCAGACTGTACGACTGAGTCGACGAATGAGCGCTCATCGATGAGACGAAGCTCTCGCTCGGGTAAAGTCGGAAAGATGACCGAGAAGGTCTGCAGTGGCGGCGCCGTGCGCGATCGGAGGTGCCGTGCCATGCACACCACCGACGAGGAGTCCAACCCACCGCTGAGCGTGGCGCCGATAGCTTTCGCGCATCGCGATCTGGCGCTTACCGCTCTTGCGAATATGTCGCGGAACGCTTCCGCAAATTCCTCGTCAGTGCGATAACGCACGTCAGCCGCGGATTCGGGACTCCAGAACCGTCGCACGATCACGCGATCGCGCGTGACGACCATCGTGTGCGCCGCCGGCAGCCGCATGAGATCACGATACATCGTTCGCGTTCGCTCTTCGTGCCGACCGCTCATGAAGAGAGACACTTCGTCGGGATCGATTGTCGGCGTTACGTCAGCGAGAGTGAACAAGGATTTCAGCTCAGTCGCGAACGCAAATACCCGATCGTTTCGGAAGTAGTAAAAGGGCTTGACGCCCATTGGATCGCGCGCGCAGAAGAGCGTGTCCGCGCGGCTATCCCAAATGGCGAACGCAAAGTCTCCGATGAGACGATCGACGCACTCGCAGCCCCACCGTTCGTATGCAGCGAGGATGATCTCGCTGTCGCTCGCGCGATACGACAGTGAAGGTCGGAGCGTCGAAAGCAGCTCGTCCCGATTGTCAATTCTGGCGTCGGCGACCAGAACGAATTGGCCCGGGGAGCGCACCACGGGCTGAACTTCAGTCACCGATTCGAGTGTCGTAACGAGTAATCGATGGGCGACGGCCACGTCGTTTCCAGACCACAGGCCATCTCGATCGGGTCCCCGGTGCGCGAGCGCGGCCGACATCGCTGCGATCTTGTCGCGCGCTGCCGGCTGACCATCGAGGTGGAAGATCCCGCAGATGGCGCTCATGGTGGTCTTGCTCGAGGATGCTCGTTACGCATATGCCGATGAACCGTGACTCTCGGGCCGACGCGGCGCACCGCGCGGGTGCCACGCAAGTGAGAAACCATCCAGAGTCGGATCGCTATGCGCTTTCAGGGTTTGGAGTTGGAGCAGGCGCGACGTTCCGGCCGCAAACAAATGAGGCGCGATCGCAACAGTGACTGTCGAAGCGGGGCTGCGATCGATCCTCTATACTTCGCGCGAATGAACGCTCTTTTGACCGATTTCGATCTGGTCGTCCACGGTCTCCGGCTGGCGATCTTCGCGGCAGCTGTAGCCATGGGTGTGATCGCACTCGTCGATTGGCTGGTGCGGACGCGTCGAATCAGTCCGTTCAACGGCGTCGCTCGCTTTTTTCGACGAAGCGTGGATCCGCTGATGGTGCCAGTCGAGCGGATGGTCCTGCGCGCGGGCGGTCAGCCGGCGTCAGCACCCTGGTGGTCTCTAGTGACCGTGGTCCTTGGGGGGATCGTTCTCCTCTTCCTACTCGGCATCGTTCGGACGCTCCTTGGTCAGCTGGCCAGCGCGGTCGGCGATCCGCGCTTGCTGCCGGTCATGATCGTGGCCTGGGCGTTCAAGCTGGTCGAGTTGGCGCTCATCGTCAGAGTGTTGTCATCCTGGTTGCCCATCTCGCCATACTCGCGGTGGGTCCGCTGGACGTATGCTCTTACCGATTGGATGCTTGTGCCGCTGCGACGGATCATTCCGACACTCGGAATGGTGGACATCACGCCAATCGTCGCCTACCTGGTCCTCGCGTGGATCCTCGAGCCAGCGGTGATTCGCATTGTCGCCAGCGTCATGGGGCTCTGATCACGAATGCCCCGCTTGGCATTGCGAACCGATCGATGCGACGGCGCCGTGCGATTCGCAGTTCACGTTCAACCGCGCGCTTCACGTAGCGAGATCAGCGGCCTGCACGGCGACGCGCTCAAAGTGCGACTCGCGGCGCCTCCCGTTGATGGAGCGGCTAACGACGCACTCGTTGAGCTCATCGCGGCCGCGCTCGGCGTGCCTCGACGAAACGTGCAGATCGTTAGCGGCCAACACGCACGAAGCAAAGTGGTCGAGGTCGCTAATGTCAGCGTCGAGGATGTACAGCGACTAGTCACGAGCCGGGAGACGTGATAGACTCGTCGCCGATGAATGCCGAACCAATCTGTCTGCTGCTCGTTGGATCGGACGGCGCGCTGCTCGAGGGGCTATCGCAGTCGCTCGGCGCCCTTGGCTATGCGACGATGGCGACGCATGAATTGCGAGACGCACGCGATCTGGCGACGACGCGCGCGCCGTTGATCGCCGTGGTCGAATCGAACCTGGCGGCGGCGTCGTATGCGGACGCTCTTGGAATTCCGCTTGCTGCCGGTGGCGCGCTGGTTCTCTACAACGTAACAGGCATGGGTCAACCGCCCGTGCTGTCGCCGACACTACAGCGCGCGGTGCTCGCGAACATCACGCTTCCGCTCGAGCGACAGCGGCTCGTCGCGTTGGTGCAGCATGTCGCCGAGCGCGTGCGTGCGACGGGGCGGCGGAGAAACACTCCGCCGGAGCGCACGGCACCCTAACCCGCATTGGCGCGGGGATTGCCTGCACAACGACGGCCTACAATATTGAAAGAGCTGCTACAACTGAACTCGTGGCGATTTAACGGCAACTTGCGGCCACGTTAAAGAATCGCTAAAGCGCCTGCCCGGCGCACAGCGTTTGGGCCTTTTTCTTTCCGTCTCATGTCCGACACCAAGCTGCATCCATATCTCAAAGCATTGAGCGAGCGAGTTCTCATCTTCGACGGTGCGATGGGAACGAACATACAATTGCACCATCCGACCACGGAAGACTTTGGCGGGAGGTCGTTGGAAGGGTGCAACGATCATCTGGTCCTTACGCGGCCAGACATCATCCAGAGCATCCACGAGTCATTCTTGGAGGTCGGGTGCGACGTCGTGGAGACTTGCACCTTCCAGTCGACGCCTCACCGGTTGCGTGAGTGGGGAATCGAGCACAAGACGCGTGACCTGAATGTCGCAGCGGCGCGCATCGCGCGTGCTGCGTGCGTGAAGTTCGGCACTCCGGAGCGCCCGCGATTCGTGGCTGGCTCGATTGGCCCGACCGGGATGCTGCCATCGAGCAGTGATCCCGTGCTCTCGAACATCACCTTCGCGCAACTCGCGGACACCTACTACGCCCAAGCGAAGTATCTCGTCGAAGGTGGCGTGGACGTTCTGCTCGTCGAGACGGCGCAGGACATTCTCGAGGTCAAAGCAGCGCTCGCGGGATTCGAGCGTTTGTTCGTGGAGCTCGGCCGCCGCGTGCCGGTACAGGCGCAGGTGACGCTCGACACGAGTGGCCGGATGCTGCTGGGCACCGATATCGCCAGTGCCCTAACGACGCTCGAGTCGCTTCCAGTAGACGTGATCGGGCTGAATTGCTCCACCGGGCCGGAGCACATGCGGGAGCCGATCAGGTTCCTAACGACTCACGCGTTGCGGCCGATATCGTGCATTCCGAACGCGGGACTTCCGTTGAATACGGGGACGGGTGACGCAGTCTATCCGCTCGAACCGGGACCAATGGCAGAGATGCTCGGAGAGTTCGTCGAGAAGTTCGGCGTCCGCGTTATAGGCGGCTGTTGCGGGACTCGACCTGAACACTTGCACGCAATCGTCGAGCGGGTGCGCTCGGCAGAGGGTGGAGGACAGCGGGCATTGGGTCCGAGAGCGACGTCTTCACCCTCCGCCCACAGCCCCCTACACTCTGCCCGCGTAAGCAGCGCCATGCGCGCCACCGACCTGCGCCAGGATCCGCCGCCGCTCTTGATCGGAGAACGAGTTAACTCGCAGGGCTCGAGGAAGGTTAAGCGTTTGCTCCTGGCCGACGACTACGAGGGGATCGTCGACGTCGCGCGCGAGCAGGTGGACTCGGGAGCTCACGTGCTCGACGTTTGCGTGGCACTCACGGAGCGCGCGGACGAGGCCGAGCAGATGGCCAAGGTCGTGAAACTCCTCTCGATGAGCGTCGAGACGCCGATCATGGTCGATTCCACCGAGGCGAATGTGATCGAGGGCGCGCTCGAGCACATTCCCGGACGCGCCATTATCAACTCGATCAACATGGAGAATGGCCGTCAGCGCATCGATGCGGTGGTGCCGCTCGCCAAGAAACATGGCGCGGCACTGGTCGCACTCACCATCGACGACATCGGCATGGCGAAAACGCGCGACCGAAAGCTGGAGGTCGCGCAGAAGATCTACGACATCGTTGTCGGCGAATACGGCATGCAGGCGGAGGACCTGATTTATGACGATCTGACCTTCACGCTCGCGACGGGCGATCCCGAGATGGCGAATTCCGCAGTCGAGACGATCGAAGGAATTCGGCTGATCAAGCGGGAGCTGCCGGGGGTTTTTACTTCGTTAGGCGTCTCGAATGTGAGCTTTGGGCTGGCGCCCGAGGCACGAGCCGTCGTCAATTCGGTGTTCCTGCATCATTGCGTCGAGGCCGGGCTCGACATGGCGATCGTCAACCCCGCGCATGTGAAGCCGTACGCCGAGATCGAGGCGAGCGAGCGCGCGCTCGCGGACGATCTGATCTTCAACCGGCGTCTCGACGCGTTGCAACGGCTGATCGAGGGGCTGGGGACCATCGGCCAGGGGCTCGGGACAGCGGCGGTAGTCGAAGATCCGACTTCCGACATGTCACCGGAGCAGCGTGTGCACTATATGGTGGTGCATCGTAAGAAGGACGGAATCGAGGAGGCACTCGATGCCGCGGGCGTACGCGCGAACCCCGTGCGTGTGCTCAACGATGTTCTGTTGCCGGCGATGAAGGAAGTCGGCGACAAGTTCGGCGCTGGGGAGCTGATTCTGCCGTTCGTGCTCCAGAGTGCGGAGGTCATGAAGCGAGCGGTTAAGCATCTCGAGCAATTTCTCGAAAAAGCAGAAGGCTATACGAAGGGCAGAGTCGTACTCGCGACGGTGTATGGCGACGTTCACGACATCGGCAAGTCGCTGGTGAACACGATCCTCTCGAACAACGGCTACACCGTGTACGACCTGGGCAAGCAGGTGCCCGTGAATACGATCATCGAGAAGGCGATCGAGGTCGACGCGGATGCGATTGGGTTGTCGGCTCTGCTCGTCTCGACGTCGAAGCAGATGCCGCTTTGCGTTCAGGAGCTCGACAAGCGCGGACTCGATATCCCAGTACTGATCGGCGGCGCGGCGATCAATCGACGCTTCGGACGGCGTGCGTTGTTCGTCGACGGGGAGCGGGCGTACAGTCCAGGCGTCTTCTACTGCAAGGATGCGTTCGAGGGGCTCGAGACGATGGACGTTCTTCAAAACGACGACGCAGCGCGCCGCGCCGCGTTTGTCACGAAACTTCTCGACGACGCTCGGAACGACGTCTTCCTGCGGACGACGGTTGGCAAGGACGTCGCAGCCGGCGACCAGGGGGGAGCGCGGAGCAACGTCTCCCAGGATCACCCTGTACCGAAGGCTCCCTTCCTGGGCGTTCGGACACTTCGCCAGGGGGACATCCCACTCGACGAGGTCTTCGCGCTGCTCGATCTCGACGAGCTGTATCGGCTGCAGTGGGGAGCCCGCGGCTCCGGTGCGCAGTATGAAGCGACCGTACGGAACGAGTTCGAGCCGGTGCTGTCGCGCCTAACGGCTGAAGCGAAGAGGGAGGGATGGCTCGAGCCAGAGGCGGTGTACGGGCTTTTCCCGGCGCAGTCGCGAGGGAACGACCTCCTGATTTACGATGCCGCCTCGTATGCGCGCGACGGCGCGACGCGCGAGATCGCCCGCTTCCATTTCCCGCGTCAGGAGGGGCGTGAGCGTTTGTGCATCGCCGACTACTTTCGATCGACTGACTCGTCGGACGTGGATGTCGTCGGACTGCAGGTCGTGACGGTCGGCGACGAAGCGAGTCGCAGATTCCACGCGCTTCAAGCGGCTGGAGAATACGCCGAGGCATTTTACGTCCACGGCCTCGCCGTCGAGACGGCGGAGGCGCTCGCCGAATGGCTCCATCGGCGATTACGCCGTGAGCTGGCAATTCCTGGTGGCCGGGGCAAGCGATACTCGTGGGGTTACGGCGCCTGTCCCGATCTCGATGACCACGCGACAGTCTTCAAACTTCTCCCTGCCGCCGAGGAGCTTGGCATAGAGCTGACGAGCGCGTTTCAATTCGTTCCGGAGCAGAGCACGGCCGCCATCATCGTGCACCATCCCGAGGCGAAGTACTACGCGGTCCGCGCCGTGGCCGGCGAGGGCTCCGAGCGGCGCGAGCTCTCCACCCTCTCGAGCAAATGACCCAGCGTTCGTTGCTCGATCGATTGGTTGATCCGGAGCGCATCGTGCTCTTCGACGGCGCGATGGGGACGATGCTGTATCAAAAGGGCGTCTTCATCAATCAGTGTTACGACGAGTTGAGCGTTCGCTCACCGGATCTCGTCGCCGAGATTCATCGCCAGTATGTGAAGGCAGGCGCCGAGGTGCTGGAGACGAACAGCTTCGGGGCAAATCGCGTGAAACTTGCGCAGTACGGCCTGGAAGCGCAGGTACACGCGATCAATCGCGGCGCGGCCGCAATCGCGCGAGTCGTCGCCGACGAGGCGGGTCATCCGGTGCTCGTCGCGGGTGCAGTTGGCCCACTCGGCGTGCGCCTCGAGCCGTACGGTCCGACCAGCGAAGACGAGGCACGCTCCGTGTTCCGCGAGCAGCTCGCCGCGCTGAAGGAGGGGGGCGCCGATCTCTTCATTCTGGAAACGTTCAGCGACCTTCACGAGATCAAGGAAGCAATCCGCGCGGCGCGCGAGGTCGACCCGGCGATCCCGATCGTGGCACAGATGACGATCGGCGCCGATCATCACACGTCGTACGGCGCGACCGCCGAGGACGTCGCGCGAACGCTCGATCAGTGGGGAGCAGACGTGATCGGGCTGAACTGCTCTGTCGGTCCGCAAATCATTCTCGAGTGCATCGAACGAATGGCGCCGGTGACGCGACGGAAGCTCAGCGCGCAGCCTAACGCTGGAATGCCGCGGGATGTCGGCGGCCGCAGCATGTACATGGCAAGCCCGGAGTACATGGCGACGTATGCGCGGCATCTCATCCATGCCGGCGCCAAAGTGCTCGGCGGCTGTTGCGGGACGACGCCGGAGCACATCAAAGCGATCTGTGAGGGGATACGGCCCCTGAACCCAAGGCTGGGTGCAGAAGGTGGAGGGCAGAGGGTACAGAGCGCACAGCAGAGAGCCGAACGAACGCAGAACGCGCAACCCTCTGCCCTCCACCCTCTGCACTCTACCGCATTCGCCGACCGCTCCCGGTTCGCGTCACGCATCGCAGCACACGAGTTCGTGACCTCGGTCGAGATCGTGCCGCCGCGTGGCGTCGATGCGAGCCGAATGATCGCTGACGTCCACAAGCTGAAAGTGGCGGGCGTCGATGCGGTCAATGTACCGGACGGGCCGCGTGCGCAGAGTCGCATGGGTGCGCTCCTGACGAGCGTGCTGATCGAACAACAGGTCGGCATCGAGACAGTGACTCACTACGCCTGCCGCGACCGCAATCTTCTCGGCATGCTCAGCGACTTGTTAGGCGCCGCCGCGATCGGACTCCGCAATCTGCTCATCATCACCGGCGATCCGCCGAAGATGGGCCCGTATCCGGATGCGACGGCAGTGTTCGATATCGATTCGATCGGCCTAACGAACCTCGTGCGTAATCTCAACCGCGGCCTCGATCCGGGCGGCAACGCGATCGGCCAGCCGACACGGTTCGTGATCGGCGTCGGCGTCAATCCAGCGGCGCTCGACGCGCCGCACGAGATCCGCCGCTTCGAGTGGAAAGTCGACGCGGGGGCGGAGTTCGCGATCACCCAGCCGGTGTTTGACGCCGCGCAGCTGGAGAAGTTCCTGAGCGCCGTGTCGCACGTGCGCATCCCCGTCATCGCGGGAATCTGGCCGCTGGTCTCACTTCGGAACGCAGAGTTTCTCGCGAACGAGGTGCCGGGCGTGTCCGTGCCGGAGGGCGTGATCGCGCGGATGCGCCGAGCAAGCGAGAAATCGAAGGAGCATGCGACGATGGAGGGAATCGCGATCGCGCGCGAGATGCTCGAGCGCGTACGGGGCGTCGTTCAGGGTGTACAGGTATCGGCACCGTTCGGGAAGGTGGAGCTGGCTCTGCAGGTTTTCGATGGACTGACGGCGGCGCCTCCTTCGCCGTTCCCGGCGTACAGTCCTTAGAGTACAATTGACTGAAATGCGTGCCATTCTCCTCATCGATCACGGCTCGGTCAAAGCCGAGGCCAACCAGATGCTCGACTGCGTCGCCAACATGCTGCAGTCGATGGTTGGGCCAGACGTCATCGTGCGCGCAGCGCACATGGAGCTCGCGGAGCCGCTGATTCCACAAGGCGTCGATGCCTGCGTCGAAGCGGGTGCGACGGACTTGGTCGTATTCCCGTACATGCTGTCACCCGGAAAGCACTCAACGCGCGACATTCCCCGAATCGCTGCCGAAGCGACGCGCAAGCATCCAGGATTACGAGTGCGCGTGTCGCCCGCCTTCGGAGTCCACGCGAAGCTCGCCGAAGTGATCGCCGAGCGTGCCGGCGTCGACATCGTGTCCGAGGCTGACTGCACGCACTGTTGGAATCCCGATGGGCAGGTCGGCACGTGCGGTGACGCGTGCTGCGCGCGAGCGGCGGCTCGCGAAAGCGTCAGCGTCGAAGGGGCGAGCGCGCGATCCTAACTGCCAAGCGCGCAATGGCGGGCGCGCTCGTAGGCGACGGCCTCGCCGATGAGGCGGAAGGTTCGTTCGTCCTGCCAGGTCCACGACGCGGGCCTCGCAAAACCGGCGTATCGCCAATGGCTGCTCGCCGCCACGTCGTATGCGTCGGCGATCGTCGCCCTGCCCCACCCCTTGCTGACATTCCCCTCGAGCCGCACAGCGGCGCTATCGGACGCGTGAACGAGGCGCGCGAGGGTCCCAGCATGTGAGCGGTCGCTGAACGCCGCCGTCGTGAGCACCATCGGTACGAGCGACCAGAGATCGGGGTTGGCGCTCGCGGTGAAGCTCAGCGTGAAGGAACGGCGCGCAAGGTCGACGATGTCGGGATCGATCTGGCCCGCGCTGTCGGCGGCGAGGACGCGTGTCATCTCGCGGCGTGCGTCCTCCGGCGTTAGGCGGAGCATCATGGCGTGCGTCCCCTCGTGCAGCAGCGTGCTGCCATCGAGCGTGTCGCTGACATAGATCACGCCGCCGGTACCGTCGATGGCGAATGCGGCAATCGCTTCGCCAAGTCGATTGTCCGAATGGGTGAACCGAATCGGCTCGCTCCACTCGGTCGGCGATGCATTCTCGAGGCGGCCGAGGATGGCGGTTCCGAGCAGCGTGCTCTCGTCGAGGTTCGTCGCGATCTGGCGACAGAGCCACGCATCGCTCGGAATGACGTCGACGCGCGGCGGCGCCTGAGTGACGTACGCCAATTGTGCCGAAGCGCTCGTTGCTGCGGTGAGCAGCACGAGGGTGCCGAGTGCGAGGGGTCTCATGGGTACCGCGATTCACGCCGGCTCTTGATCCCGCGCTTGACCCGTCGGGAGGGAGGACGGGAGTCGTTCGGGCCTCCGGCGCGAGCTGGAGGGCGCGACGCAGTGACGCGCCGCACCACGACACAGGGCAACATCGAGACCGCGCGCGACGGGTACTCACACGAGGCGGTGGGCGGTGCCTAACGACTTGCCTCGCTGGAGCTTATCGGTGGATCATGCGTCTGCGCCGTCGCGCTGTGGAAGCCGCGTTTTGCGACGCATTGACGCACGTTGCGATGGCGGACAGAACGACCGGTCGACGGTGGTCGCCCAAGCGGCCCCTCGCCGCTCGTTTGGCTGCTGGATAGAGTACAGCAATCGCGGGGTGTGAACGCCCCGCTCGAAACACGAGCGATCACTATGACAATCGACACGTCGGCGCTGCGATCTCCGTTGACCATGCTTTCAGACGAGGAGACGATGTTCCGCGATGCCGTTGCCGGCTTCGCGGAAGAAGAAGTACGTCCGCGCGTGCAGCAAATGGAGCGCGACGGCAAGATCGATCCGCCACTCATCCGAAAGTTCTTCGAGATGGGCTTGATGGGCGTCGAGGTCGCGGAAGGGTTCGGCGGCTCCGATGGATCCTTGATGATGGTGGCACTCGCGGTCGAAGAGATCAGCAAGATCGATCCGGCGGCCGCCATCCTCATGGACGTACAGAACACTCTGGTGAACTATCCCATTCGCATGTACGGCAGCGACTATATCAAGTCCACCTATCTTCCGCAGCTCGCGACTGAGAAAGTTGGCGCGTATGCGCTATCGGAGCCTGCGTCGGGGTCGGATGCGTTCGGGATGCAGTCGCGCGCCGAGCAGCAGGGCGGCGACTGGATCCTCACCGGGAGAAAGCTCTGGATCACGAATGGCGCGGAAGCAGAGATCTACGTGGTCTTCGCCAACGCGAATCCTGCCGTCGGATACAAGGGAATCACGGCGTTCGTCGTCGAGCGTGGCTTTCCCGGGTTCGGCGTCGGCAAGAAGGAGGACAAGCTCGGTATTCGGGCATCGAGCACGACGGAGCTGATCCTCGACGGTGTGGCCGTGCCTAACGAAAACGTGCTCGGGCCAGTGGGACAGGGCTACAAGATCGCGATCGACACGTTGAATGGCGGTCGTGTGGGTATCGGAGCGCAGATGATCGGCGTTGCCCAGGGCGCACTGCGTGCCGCGCTCGACTACGTGAAGGAGCGCCGCCAGTTCGGCAAGGCGATCGCCGATTTCCAGGCGGTTCAATTCCAGCTTGCGCAGGCACGCGCGGAGCTCGAAGGCGCGCGGCTGCTCGTGTACAATGCAGCGCGCCTCAAGGACGCGGGGCAGGACATCGCGATGGAGGGTGCGATGGCGAAGCTCATCTCGTCGCAGGTCGCGGAACGCGTCACCTCGCTCGCGCTCGAGCTGCACGGCGGCTATGGCTACACGAAGGACTATCCGGTGGAGAAGTTCTACCGTGACGCCAAGATCGGGACGATCTACGAAGGGACGTCGAACATGCAGCTGCAGACGATAGCGAAGGGGCTGGTGCGGTGATTGGTCGTTGGTGGTTGCTGATTGGTGATTCGGATCGCTACCGAATCGGGCCCCGACGTTGTAGCTACCAATCGCAGGCGACCAACCACGAACGACGAGCATGAACTCCATCAGCGTACACAAGACCGGTGGGCCGGACGTGCTCCGCATCGAGGAGTTGCCGGATCCCGTGCCGGGACCGGGCGAGCTGGTCGTCAACATCGAGGCGATCGGCGTCAACTTCATCGAGATCTATCAGCGCGAAGGGTTGTACACGATGCAGCGGCCCTTCACGCCCGGCAGCGAAGCAGCGGGCACGGTTCGCGCGTTAGGCAGCGGCGTCACCGACTTTCGGGTCGGCGATCGCGTGGTGTCCCAGGCGATGCGTGGCTCATACTCCTCGCGTGCGTTGGTCGCCGCGGATCGCGTCGTGAAGATCCCCGATGGCGTGAGTACCAAGGTGGCGGCGGCCGTCTTTCTCCAAGGGCTCACGGCGCATTATCTCACGTCGTCGACGTTTCCCCTCAAGCACGGCGATAGTTGTCTGGTGCACGCAGCAGCCGGCGGCGTCGGTCTCCTGCTCTGTCAGATCGCGAAGAAGCGGGGCGCCTTTGTGATCGGAACGGCGTCGACGCAGGAAAAGCTCGACCTGGCCCGAGAGGCTGGCGCGGATGAAACGATCAACTACTCGACGCGGGACTTCGTCACGGAAGTGAAACGCGTCACCGGCGACGCGGGCGTCGCGGTCGTCTACGATTCCGTGGGCCGTACGACGTTCGAGGGCTCGCTCAACGCGTTGCGGCGCCGCGGCATGATGGCGCTCTTCGGTCAGTCGAGCGGAACCGTGCCCGCTTTCGATCCACAAATACTCAACCGCAAGGGTTCCCTCTTTCTCACACGGCCGACGCTGAACGATTACGTCGCGACGCGCGACGAGCTCGTGCAACGGTCGAACGAGCTGCTGGGCTGGGTGAAGGATGGCTCGCTCAGGGTTCGCATCGGTGCGGAGTTTCCCCTCGTCCGCGCCGCGGACGCGCATCGCGCACTCTCGAGCAGGAAGACGACGGGCAAGATCGTGCTGGTCCCGTAGCAAACGCGTTGAAGAGCGAATCGAGAACGTACTCACACAATCGACTACGACCACAATCATGTCACAGATAGCGCGACCAGGATCGGTCCCACTGGTTCTCCTCTGCGTGTTCGCCGCGACCGCTCGCGGGCAACGCACATCTCCAGTCAAGCAGAGTGCCGACTCGACCGGCGTGCTTGCGTCGCGCATCCAGCAGGTGATGGATCGGCCAGAGTTCAAGCACGCGATGTTCGGCATCGCGCTGTATTCCCTTGGTGACGGGCGCATGATGTGGTCGCAGAACGCGGACAAGCTCTTCGTCTCCGCATCGACCACGAAGCTCCTCACCGAGGGAACGGCGCTTCAGCTCCTCGGCGCCGACCATCGTTTTCACACGCGCGTGTATCGAGCGGGACGAATGAACGGCAGCACAGTGGAGGGCGATCTCGTGCTCGTCGGCAGCGGCGACCCGAATCTCTCGGGGCGCATCCAACCCGGCGATCAGCTCGCGTTCGAGAACGTCGATCACGCGTACGACGCGAGCCCCGATACGCGCGCCGTACCGGGTGATCCGCTGGCAGTCATACGTGAGCTCGCGTCGCAGGTCGCGGCAAAGGGAATCAGGCGCGTGAGCGGCCGGGTGCTCGTCGACGTGTCGCTTTTCAAGGAGGGCGAGCGCGAGCTGGGTACGGGCGTGGTGATTTCGCCGATCGTCGTCAACGATAATCTGGTGGACCTAACGATTGGCGCCGGTCCACAAGGCGGCGCGCCGACCACGGTTCAGGTGAGTCCGGCGACGCCGTACGTAAAATTTGTCAACAAGTCGACGACCGGGCCTGCTGGCGCCCGACCAACGATCAGCTGGTCGTCCGACGTGACAGATCCTGATGGCGCACACACCGTCACGATCTCCGGCACCTTCCCCGCTGATAAGGCTCCGATCCTCTTCAGCTACGCGGTGCCGGAGCCAAGCCGCTTCGCGGAGGTCGCGTTCGCCGATGCGTTACGGTCGCAGGGTATCACCGTGAATCTCGCGTCTGCAGCGGCGCAGCGTGAGTACCGCGGCACGCCCGCGGCCTACACGGCGGAGAATCTCGTCGCCGAGCATGTGTCTCCTCCGCTCAGCGAGGATGTGAAGGTCACGCTCAAGGTGAGCCAGAATCTCCACGCGAGCATGACGCCCTTCATCGTCAAATCGGTTCTTGCGCGCGGCGACAGCACGAAGACCGGATTCGACCTGGAGCACGACTTCCTTCAACGTGCAGGCCTGGATCTTGGCGGCGCGCAACAGACGGATGGCGCCGGTGGGGATGCACGATTCTCACCGAGCTTCATGGTGCACTACCTGGAGTACATGTCGAAGCAGCCGAACTTCGAGGCCTTTCTGCGCGCGCTGCCAGTGTTGGGCAAGGACGGCACGTTGTGGAACATCCAGACAACGTCTCCCGCCGCAGGGCACGTCTTCGCGAAGACCGGGACACTGGGCGGTTACGATGCGCTCAATCGACGCATGCTGCTGTCGGCGAAAGGACTCGCGGGTTACCTGACGACGCCGAGCGGGAAACGATACGCGATCGCGTTGTATGTGAACAACGTGTCGGTGGGCCTGGATCCAGAGGACGTGACGCGCGTCGCCGGCCAAGCGTTAGGCGATATTGCGACTATCGCGTACCAGAGTTTACCGTGAGGACGGCGCGCTGCGCACGCGCCCCCGCGGCTGTTGGCAAATGCGGCGTGGATGCGTGACTCGCAACGCGTTTACGAGGCATAGGTGAGGATCGTCTCTGGAGTGCGAACGCGGCGCATTCTGCGCCGCGCATTCCCCTCACCGTCGTGGGTCGTATGCTGTCACGAAGAGTCTGCATGCTCGTGCTGGTCGTCGCGCCTGGAGTGGTTCTGGCCCAAGCGCCGACACAAAGTGAGCTCGATGCCATCAGCGCGCGCGGGCGCGCGTTAGCAGGATATCAACGCGCGTCGTGGACGGCGAGCATGCAACTGCTCGCGAAGAATACAGACCCGTGGAAGGTCCAACGATACGTCGCATATCACGCAGATAGCGGCTGGGTTGTCGCATTCGGCCGATTGAACGCGAGCCGCGACACGTTCTACGTGAGCCACATCGGCATTCCCGCCGCAGTGAACGGCACGCGCGTGGACTCGCTGTTCGAGTTCGAGACTTTCGCCGAGCCCGGACCGGACACCGATTTTCTCGTGCGCGCGGCGAAGGCGATGGACAACGCGGTGCTGGCGCTCGGCGCGACCGCTCGGCCCTACAGCGCGGCGGCGATTCCGGCCGACAATGATGATTGGTTCGTCTATCTCACGCCGGCTGCCGACGCGGCAAACGTGTGGCCACACGGCGACGATGTCCGTTATCGCGTCTCGGCGGATGGCGAGCGCATCCTCGAGACGAGGCGGATGCACAAGGGTCTGATCGAGGAAGCAGTCACTGCGCGCAGCGATGAAGCACGACTGGCAGTCGGACGTTATCGCACCGCATTGCGCGATGAGCCCGAGGACTCGGATGTATTCCATGTGCTCGTGCGACATCCGCGGGCGCCTCAGGTCGTCGTCACGCGGCACTTCCAGTATCTGATTGGCGTCGACGGCTCGATCAGGCTCGCACAGGGCAAGGAGACCGTCGTCGGGGTGAATCGTTAGGCGTCGACAGCTGGGCCGGTCAGACCTCGCCCCAGCTAAAGCCGACGCCACCGAACTCACCCGTGGCCCAGAACTCCTCGACGGCGCGTAGCGCGACGTCGAGCGGATGGATCCAGTTGCGCGGGTAGAGGCCCTCTTGACCGCCAACGCGGAGCGGCTGCTTCGGCAACTGCGGCCGCGAGGGATCGATTAGCGTTGGAAAGCGATCGCCGGGCAACACGCCGGTGAGGAGGTAGCGCCCGGCGCCTCCCCCGACGCACAAGTACGGGTGAGAGCTGCCAGGCTTCGGATAGAGGTACAGGTCGTTGTGAGCAGCGCCGTCCAATGCCCGCACGGCCGCCAGAACGGTTTTGAGCGGCGGCCGCGGAATGATCTGTTCGGCGCGACCTGTCCCCTTCCATTCGAAAACTCTCAACTCGGCAAGAGGCATAAGCGTAGACCATGAGCGCAGCGCATTGAGGCGCAATCGTTCACCAACAATCAGCCGCAGTGCCGTTCCGTGCTGTTACGGGCGTCACGCTCCGCGCGTAACGCCCAGCGCTCGGCGCCGGGCACGTCTACCCAAAAGCGCACCGACGCAGTATCGATACGAGCCATGCCGATCGCCGAATCGATACGTCTAAAAGAAGACGCCACTCGGGAACTGAATTGGAAGCGGTGGGGACCATACCTCTCCGAGCGCCAGTGGGGAACGGTGCGCGAAGACTACTCGGCCACCGGCGAGGTCTGGGATGCCTTCACCCACGACATGGCGCGCAGTCGCGTCTATCGCTGGGGAGAAGATGGACTCCTCGGCATCACCGACCGGGAGTGCAGACTCTGCTTCGCCATCGCTCTCTGGAACGGTCGTGATCCGATTCTCAAGGAGCGGCTGTTCGGTCTCACCGGACACGAGGGCAATCACAGCGAGGACGTGAAGGAATGCTATTACTACCTCGATAGCGCTCCGACGCACTCCTACATGAAGGCCTTGTACAAGTACCCGCAGATCGAGTTTCCCTACGAGGATCTCGTGGCGGAGAATCGCCGGCGCACGCGTCTCGATCCGGAATACGAGCTCGTCGACACGAACGTCTTCGATGAGGATCGCTATTTCGACGTCTTTGCCGAGTATGCGAAGGGCTCACCGAATGACATTCTGATTCGAATCACGGCGACGAATCACGGTCCCGCCGAGGCGCCGCTCGCGGTCCTCCCCACGCTCTGGTTCCGGAATTACTGGTCGTGGGGCCGAAGCGATGAGCCGGCCCCGCGGATCTTCGCCGAGGGCTCGCGAACGCTGGTCGCCGAGCACCCGAGCCTTGGCGTGTTCCGACTGCAGACAGCACGCAATGGCTTCGACCTGAACCGCGCGCCGCCGGAAACGATCTTCACCGACAACGACACGAATCGAAAACGGCTGTGGGACGTCGACAACCACACACCGTACGTGAAGGACGCGTTTCATCGCTACGTCGTGAATCGCGACGTCGATGCGGTGAACCCACGTCGCGTCGGCACCAAGGCTGCGTTTCTCTACAAGTGGCTCGTCCCGGCAGGTGGCAGCGTGCGGATCGAGCTGCGGCTGTCGTCGGACGAAGAGGCTCCCGCAGACTCATTTGGCGAGGAGTTCGACGCGACGTTCGAGCTCCGCGAACGCGAAACCGACGAGTTCTATCGCGGGCTCACGGCGGGCGCGTCGACAGAGGAGGCGCGCGTCGCGCGACAAGCGTACGCCGGGCTCCTGTGGACCAAACAGTACTACAACTACGTCGTTCGCGAGTGGCTCGAGGGAGATCCCGCATCGCCGCCGCCACCGGCCGTGCGCTGGCAGGGACGCAACGCCGATTGGCAGCACATCTACAATCGGGACATCATCTCGATGCCGGATAAGTGGGAATATCCCTGGTATGCGGCGTGGGACCTGGCGTTCCAGATGATCCCGTTTGCCCGTCTCGATCATCACTTCGCGAAGGAGCAACTGATCCTGCTGTTACGCGAGTGGTACATGCACGCGAACGGGCAACTGCCGGCGTACGAATTCGCATTCTCCGACGTGAATCCGCCGGTGCATGCGTGGAGCGCCTGGCGTGTCTACAAGATGACCGGCCCGAAGGGAGCACGCGACCACACGTTCCTCGAGCGTGTTTTTCACAAGTTGCTCATCAACTTCTCGTGGTGGGTCAACCGCAAGGACCCCGACGGAAACCATCTCTTCAGCGGCGGATTTCTCGGGCTCGACAACATCGGCGTCTTCGACCGCAACAAGCCGCTGCCTAACGGGCAGTATCTCGAGCAGGCGGACGGTACGGCGTGGATGGCGTTCTACTGCTCGATCATGCTGTCGATCACTCTCGAGCTGGCGATGATCGACCGATCGTACGAGGACATGGCGACCACGTTTTTCGAGCATTTCGTGTCGATCGCCGACGCCATGAACTCGCTGGGAGGGACCGGCCTCTGGGACGAGGAGGACGGCTTCTACTACGATCAGCTGTGCGTCGACGGGCAGAAGACGCCGATGCGCATTCGCTCGATCGTTGGACTGGTACCGCTGTTCGCGTGCGAGTGCATCGACCAGGAGACGATCGACCGCCTGCCCGGCTTCAAGAAGCGCATGCAGTGGTTTCTCAACAATCGCCACGACCTCGCCGCGCATATCTCGTACATGCGGGAGCGAGAAGACTCTCGACACTCGCGGCGGCTGTTGGCAATGCCGGCGCGACACCGGCTCGTACGCGTGTTGCGCTATGTGCTCGACGAGAACGAGTTTCTCTCGCCCTTCGGCATCCGGTCGCTATCGCGCGTGCACCGTGACCACCCTTTCACGCTCCGCGTCGGTGACGACGAGTACACGGTGCGCTACTCGCCCGCCGAGTCCGACACGTACATCTTTGGCGGCAATTCAAATTGGCGGGGCCCGATCTGGTTCCCGATCAACTATCTCGTGATCGAGGCACTGGAGCGATATCACCATTTCTACGGCGACTCGCTGACCGTCGAATGTCCTACGGGATCGGGGCGCATGATGACCCTCGGCGCAGTGGCCCACGAGCTGGCAACGCGGCTCACGCGATTGTTCGTGCCGGACGCGCACGGCAATCGGCCGTGCCACGGCGGCGACCCTCGTTATGCGCGAAGTGCTGGCTGGCGCGACCTCGTGCTTTTTTACGAGCACTTCCATCCCGAGACGGGACGCGGACTTGGAGCGAGTCATCAGACGGGATGGACGGCACTCATCACGCGGTGCCTCGAGAAGACCGCAGGGAGGGTGAGTATATCGCGGCCGTCGGAGCAGATGGAGGCCATTGTCGACTGACTCCGCGTAATGGCTGACCGACGGGAGTGGTTGGTTGCGGATGGACTCGGCGGCTACGCGATGGGCCGCGCCGACGGTATTCGCTCGCGGCGCTACCATGCGTTCCTGATCGCTGCCGCACCGCGGGACGAGCGACGATTCGCGCTCCTGAACGACATCGAGGTCTGGATCGACACACCGACCGGCGCTATAGCGCTCAGCAGTCATCGCTATGCACCGGACGTCGTCCACCCCGATGGTGCAACACGTTTGGCAAGCTTCGATGCCGAACCATGGCCGACGTGGCGCTTCGAGCTCGATGCGGGACTCACGATCGTTCAGCAGCTCTTCGCGCCACGGACCACGGGACGCTGCGCAATGATCCTACGGTGGCGCGTCGTCGCGGGCGGAGACGCCCGCGCGGGCCTGAGGCTACGCGCACGGCCGCTCATGTCAGGCCGCGACTTTCACGCGCTGCACCACCAGAATCCGGATTTCCGATTCTCACCCGAACAACTTGGCAAGGAGAGCTTGCTCTGGCGGCCATATGCCGGCGTGCCGCCGATTCTTCTCCGCGCCAACGCCGTGTATCGGCACGAGCCGCTCTGGTTTCGCAATTTCTTATATCTGGACGAGCGCGACCGTGGTCTCGACGATGTCGAGGATCTCGCGTCGCCAGGTGAGTTGAGTTGGTCATTGAGCGGAAACGAGAGCTCGGAAGCTGTTCTCATGATGACGATCCCCGAGGAGTGGGGCGGCTATGAGACGGCAGGAAACGTGGTTGCCGAGAGCCAGGCGCTGGCGAGCAGCGAGCGAGCACGCATCGGTGCCTTTCGGACGCGTTTGCACCATTCCGCGGACGAGTACCTCGTTAGGCGCGGCGAACGCGACACGATCATTGCCGGCTATCCGTGGTTCACCGACTGGGGCCGGGACACGTTCATCGCGGTGCGCGGGCTGTGCCTCGAGACAAGCCGGCTGGAGGAGGCCGAGCGCATTCTGCTGTCATGGTGCGCAACGTTGTCCGACGGCATGATGCCGAACACCTTTCCCGCTGGCGATGCGGAAGCGCGCTACAACTCGGTCGACGCGTCGCTGTGGTTCGTGATCGCTGCGCAGGCATTCCTCGATGCCAGCGCTCGCCGCGGGCGGTGGCTCGAACCGAATGTCGCCAAACGCCTCACGGACACGTCACAGGAAATACTCGAGTCATACACCCGCGGCACGCGCTACGGCATTCACATGGATGGCGACGCGCTCCTTGCCGCGGGCGAGCCCGGTATGGCGCTCACGTGGATGGATGCCGTGGTCGATGGCACGGCGGTCACGCCGCGGATCGGCAAGCCGGTGGAGGTCCAGGCCCTCTGGGTGAATGCCCTGGTGATCGGCTCGCGCTGGAACGAGCGCTGGGGCGATCTCGCAGACGAAGCGTCGGAGAGCTTCAGAGATCGATTCTGGAATCCCAGACGCGGTTGTCTGTACGACGTGGTCGACGTTGACCATGTCGGCGGGACGGTAGACGACCGGCTTCGGCCAAATCAGATCATGGCGGTCGGCGGCCTGCGGATCGCGTTGCTGGCTGGCGAGCAGGCGCGTCAGGTAGTCGAGGTCGTGGAGAATGAGCTTTGGACACCGATGGGACTGCGCACGCTGGCGCGCGGTGAGCCGGACTACGCGACTGCTTGCGCCGGTGCCGTGACGACGCGGGATCGGGCCTATCACAACGGGCCGGCGTGGCCATGGCTCATGGGGCCGTTCGTCGACGCGTGGGTTCGGTCGCGCGCAGCGGGTGGTGGTCCGTGGGCGGCAAAGGCGGTGCGTGCGGAAGCAAAGCGCCGGTTCCTCGGCGGTCTGGCGAGGCACCTCGACGAAGCGGGTATCGGCCACGTCTCCGAACTTGCGGACGCCGATGAGCCGTGGAAGCCGAGGGGCTGTCCGTTTCAAGGGTGGTCGGTGAGCGAGTTGTTACGGCTCCTTGCGGAGTAGCTGCTCGGCACGCAGGCTGTGTGCGTGCAGAGAGTAACGAAGGTCGAGACCAGAGCCTGGGAGAGCGTGAATGGCCGAGAAGTCGAAACCGCGTGTAGCGTCCACCGCGGCAGCCAGCGCCGGCGGAGCTGCGTCGGCGCCGCCGGAAGACCGGCGCAAGCGTGTCGCCTTACGCCGACTGATCGACGAGATGCTCTTGGAGATCCGTGCCGCGGCGAGCGAGGAGAACTGGACGTCCGAGGCGCGCACGCAAGCGGAGTCGGACCTGGCGCGGATCATGGACCAGGTGCGACACGAAGCCATGCGCGCCGAGCCGAGAGTGAAGGCCAAGCGCGCGAAGCCTCGATGAGCGTCTGCTAATTAGCGGACGCTGACGTGCGACAATCCGGACTGGTTCTCGATCGTCCAGATCGCGATGCCACCGCTCGGAAACATGAACTGTTCGGATTTGAACGATTGTCCGGCGAGCGGATGCGCGACCAGATACGTGCTTCGCCCATCAGCCATGAAGCCGAGCCGCTGAATCGGGAATTCCGAACGGGTGAGCGCACCCACATCACCGAGGCGCCAGAGCTGATCACCCCGAGAGATGTACACGGTGACGCGATCCCAGCTGTTGTTCTCGATGACGACGCTGGTCGGAGACGCGTCGTACTGCTGCGCACGTGCGCCGACACCACCTGATGCGCACGCCGACATGCCGGCGGCGCCAACCAGGATCGCTGCTACGATAACATGCCTGCCCAGCTCTGCGCGCAGGCGAGCGCGTTGCACGATAGTGCTCATCATCATCCCCTCCCCCCTAACCGCCGTCCCCGCCACGCACCCTGCGCTCGTGAGACCTGCGGTTGGACCTAATGCGGAGAGTGTGCCAGCGGCGCGGCGAGCGTCGGAGAGACGTTCGCGGCCCAACTCGAATTGCCACTTTCTCAGCATTCACCGCGAGCGCAAACGGGCACCGCGACGTGGACGGACCGTTTGACGTGACCAAGCTCACAAGGAGATTCAAAGAGACATAACGTCGTCGTCGTAGGATGACTGCCCTTTCCGAGTTTGCGTAACGAGGGCCAGAGCGACTGACGGATGAGAAGAGCATTTCCTAAATGCGGTTGCGGTGCGCCAGCGAGGGCAGTCAAGCACGCATGACGGACACGACGCTCAGTGCGCCGGGAAGAAAAACAACTGATGGATACGCGCGGCTGGGGTTCACGGTCGTGCTCGCGCTGTATGCGATCCCGCTGATGCGGCATCCCGAGTCCGGCAGCTTTCTCGACAGCCTCGACCTCGCCATTCATGAGACCGGCCATTTGGTCTTTGGTCCACTTGGCGAGGTGATCGGCTTCGCGGGTGGTACACTGTTCCAGCTGATCGTGCCGGCGACGTTCCTCTGGTACTTCGCGAAGCGTGGCGATCGCCACGCGGCCACCGTGCCGCTGTGGTGGCTCGCGCAGAACCTTTGGAACATCTCCGTGTACGTGCGAGATGCGCGGACACAGGAGCTTCCCCTCGTCGGCGGCGGTGAACACGACTGGGCATACCTGCTCGGCCGATTCGGATTGCTCGCGCACGATCAAGGCATTGGCCGCGGCGTCTGGGCGCTCGGAACGATCGTGTACATTGCCGCGGTCGTGGGTGGGATGATGTTCGCGACCGCCAACAACGCGCAAAGCGAACCAACGAGTGGACAAAGAGCGCTTTCATCTCGGTGACGAGCCGGTCGTCGTTAGGCGACTCGAGCGCGACGACGAGGCACGCGCGTGCGCGCGCCTGATGTCCGACACCGAGCCGTGGCTGACGCTGGGACGCGGCGGAGCACGACGCCTGGAAGGCGCGGCTGATCGACGACGCACAGTTGCGTCGTTCCGCAAGCGCTTGTTAGCCTTCGACCGCGGCAGGCAAGCGCCGGCCGCGGGGCGACCTACACACGGAGCAGACGACATGGGCAGAGGCGACAAGCGCTCACGGAAGGGCAAGATCTATCGCGGTTCGTACGGCAAGACGCGTCCCGGCAAGGTGAAGAAGAAGGCACGAAAGGCCGCGAAGCGGAGCGCCTGACGGCTCTACTCACGGAGACTGCGGGCGGAGCTCCCAGAGCACGTTGACGATCACCCAGCGGCCATTCCACTTCGCGAGTTGCAGGTAGTCCACCCAATCGCCTGCATCGACGCGCGCAACGGCCGCGTTCTCGTAGATGTCAAGCAACCGATAATCGGTGCGGCGGTGGCTCGCGGGCGTATTCGAGCCGCCGCCCGCTTTTGTGCTGTTGACCAGTGTGAGCGCGCCCATCGTGCCGAACATGCTGTGACCGGTCTTGGGATCGGTGCGCACGATGCGTTTCGCAAGCTCCGGATGCAGCGCCCGCTGCATCCGGTCGGCATTCCCCTCGTACCAGCCCTGGATGTAATCCATGGCGGCATCGCGAATGCCGGTGCTGTCGGCCGCGGTCGCGATGTGCTCGACGGTGGCGCTCTGCTGAGTGGCAATCTGTGCACGAGCAGTGAGAGCTGACGCGGCAACGGCGACAATCGCCCAAGCAGCGCGGCGGGAAGTCCAAGTAGTCATGAATTCTCCGATGGGTAGCGGACTCCCCACGCTGCCTCCGGCGCTTCCACCTTGGCAAAATCGAAGTGACGATCTCGCCGTCCCACGGGATGACTCTGCTCAGCGCTCCAGCAGTCCTCGCAGACCCGCACTATGCGCGCGGCTGGACGTGAGCCGCGTTCCGTCGCGCATCGTAACGACATATTCGCCGTGCACGTATGGCTCGATCTGCGCTACGCGATCGATGTTCACGATCGCCGAACGGTGAATGCGCACGAACCGCCGCGCGTCCAGTCGAAGCTCGAACGCCTTCATCGTTTCGCGGTAGAGGTGGGTGCGCCCACTGGCGTGCAGTCGTACGTAGTTGCCCGCGGCGTCCGCCCATTCGATGTCGTTGGCGGGCAGGAAATACATACGGTGGCCGCTGCGAATGAGGAAACGCTCGTCACGGCGCTCTCGCGAACGGAGCAGCGTCAGCAGTTCGCATACGCCGGGATCCACGGCTCCGGGTGGACCCTTGTCTGTCCACGCCGCGCGCCGAAGCGACGCGCTCTCGAGGGCGCGATCCAGGCGAGCCCGATCGAATGGCTTGAGCAGATAGTCCAGCGCACGGACCTCGAATGCCTTGACGGCGAACTCGCCGAACGCGGTGACGAAGATGATTGCTGGAGCCGGCCCCGCCGACGCGTCGGATTCGCCCATCGCCTCGAGCGCGGCAACGACCTCGAATCCATCGAGCTCCGGCATCTTCACGTCCAGGAATACGATGTCGGGCCGCTCCCGCAGAATCATGTCGACCGCTTCGGCGCCGTCGCCTGCCTCGCCGACGATCGCCACATCGCCGCGGTTATCGAGGAAGCTACGAGTGCGCTGTCGCGCGAGCGGCTCGTCGTCCGCGATCACGACGCGCGTCGAGCGTCGTGCAGGACGCAACGCACCAAGGCCCTCAGACATTCGCGGTCACACGTGAAACTGGCCCTTCCCGCTCGGAAGCAACCTCACCGCGCAGAGGGATCGTGATCGTGACGAGAGTGCCGCCATCTTCACGAGCCCGAATCGCGAGCGATTGTGCATCTCCATATAGCTGGTGCAATCGAAGCCGCGTGTTGCCAAGCCCGACGCCCTCGTCAGGCGGGAACGACCCGTTCGCTCGATATGGGATGCCGCAGCCATCGTCGCCGACGCGGAGTTGCAGCGTGTCGCCCACGTCGTCCGCCTCGATCACGATGCAGCCCGCGCCAGAACGTCGCGCGACACCATGCTCGATCGCGTTCTCCACGAGGGGCTGCAAGATGAAATGGGGCACCACGGCCGAACGGACACGAGGCGCGACGCGTATCGAGACCGTGAGCCGATCGGCGTGTCGCGCGCGCATGATGTCGATGTAACGCTCGAGAAGCCCGAGCTCTTCGGCGAGCGGAATCTCGTGCGTTCCAGACGTTTCGAGCGATACGCGGAGTAGGTCGGCCAACTGAACGACCATGCGATCCGCCGATGCCGGATCGCTATGAATGAGGGTGGAGATGCTGTTGAGCGTATTGAAAAGAAAATGCGGGCGGAGCTGCCCCCTCAACACTTCGAGCTGCGCTTCGGAAAGGCGGCCGCGGAGCTCAGCGGCGAGCCACTCGCGTTCCTGCCATCGCCGATAGAACACAATGCCATGCGCGATCCCGATGACCGCCCAGAAGATCATCGACTCGATGATGAAATTCGAAGCGAGCGCGCGCGAGAGCGTCGTCCGCCTGTCAAGGCTGATCACGTGCCAGATCTCGACGAGTACGGCGTATTTGACCACGACGGCAACGCTGCTGCCCGCGAGCTGGACGAGGATATTCGTGCGCCAATGCCGCCGATCGACCGGAAAGCGCTCGGCCATCCAGAGAAAAAGCGGAGTGAATGCGCCGCACGTGTACCAGTCGAGCATACGCGCGCCAAACGAGCCCCAAGTCATGCGCTGGCCCACCTGCGCAAGAAAGAGGCTGGCCTGCGCGCACGACAGGAGCCCGAGCGTCGTCCAGACGCCGAAGATCGAGAGTGCGTTGAGAACGGTGCGTCGTCGAGAGGAGGAAGACGTAGGGCTTGGGCTAGAGGGTAACGAGAATGTACGCTGATTGATCGACGTTGTAGCCACGCGGCGGGACCGACACGCCTCCTTCGGGGATCACTCGACCTTCTAGCAGGATAAGAACGGGGTATGGTTATCGTTCATTGCGTTCCGATCGACATCTTCCCACACCGAGGCGTCTGTCTGTGAGTCTGTTCGAACCAGCTCGTGAGCGATGGACCGGTACGGTACTCAGTGTGTTGCGCATTGTTGCGGCGTTGATCTTCATGCAGCACGGAAGTCAGAAGCTGTTTCACTATCCGCCAGCCGGTGCGCCGGGACCGGTCGCTCCATTCACCTTGTTTTCGCAGACTGGCATTGCGGGGATTCTCGAGTTCTTTGGCGGCTTCCTGCTGCTCATCGGCCTAGTCACTCGACCGGTAGCGTTCATCGTCTGTGGCGAGATGGCGGTGGCGTACTTCAAGACCCATGCGCCGCGCGGATTCCTGCCGATCGTAAATCGCGGCGAGCTCGCGGTGGTTCTGTGTTTCGTCTTCCTGTATCTCGCCTTCGCCGGTGGAGGTTCGTGGAGCGTCGACGCACTGATCGGCGGGCGACGTAGCATGAACCGTTAGGCAATACCTCGGGCCCACGATCATGACGACACGCCCCTTCATACTGTCCGAGACAACCTGGAAGACCGTCGACCCGACGCATTACGAGCTCGCGATCCTGCCATGGGGCGCGACGGAAGCGCACAATCTCCACTTGCCGTACGCAACCGACACGATTCTGTCGGTGGGCGTCGCGGCAGCCGCAGCGCAGCGCGCGTGGGCGGCGGGCGCGCGCGTGCTCGTCTTGCCGGCGGTACCGTTCGGCGTGCAGACGACCCAAATCGAGATCAAGGGGTGCATCAACATGAACCCCAGCACCCAGGCGTTACTGCTCGCTGATGTCGCCAACTCGCTCGAGCGTCAGGGAATTCTGAAGCTGTGCATCCTGAACGGGCACGGTGCGAACGACTTTCGACAGATGATTCGCGAGCTACAGCCGAAGACGAAGGTGTTCCTGACGACCGTGAACTGGTACAAGGTCGTGAACCCGAAGGACCACTTCGAGGATCTCGGCGATCATGCCGGAGAGGTCGAGACGAGCGTGATGATGCACCTCGCACCAGAGGCCGTGCTGCCACTGAGCGAGGCGGGTGAGGGGAAGGAACGCCGCTTTCGAATCGGCGGCTTACGAGAGGGTTGGGCGTGGGCGCCGCGCGACTGGAAGCAGATCACCTCCGATACCGGCGTCGGCAATCCGAAGAAGTCGACGGCCGAGAAGGGACGGAGTTATCTCGAGATTGTCGAACAGCAGATCTCGCAGTATTTCATCGAGCTGGCGAAGGTGGATCTCGGCAAGCTGTACGAGTGATTGTGGGAGTTGGTGATTGGTGATTCGTTGTTGGGGATGAGCGAATTCCAACCACCAACCACCAGCAACCAACCACGTTCCTTATTCCCCGCTCGGGAAGGTCTCCGGGACCTCGCCGACTCTCACCGGCAGATGCAGCGGCGATAGGGCGTGGGTCTCGTCGACGAAGATGAACGCGTCGTACCGGCGAGGGACGATCGTCGGCACGTAGTTGCCCCAGCGTTCGTGATCCGGATCGTAGACGACGCCAATGGCGCGATGGGCGATCGGCTCGTCGAGTCCGGGTAAGCCGCCATCGTTGGCGTCGTCGAAGACGAGAAGCGCGGCGCCGGTCGCGTCATCGCTATTCGCCACGGCGTTGTGCATGACGTCCTCCCAGCTCCCGGCGCGTGCCTCGGGAACGCGCATCCGTTCCATTGGTGCGCCCCACTCCTCGCCCGCGATCACGCTTCCGCGATGCGAGCCGAGGCCCACGAGCACGACGCCTTGGCCATCGTGCGCCTGCCTCACGAGTTGGCCAACATTCACCATCCCGGCCGTCGCCATGTTGGTGAATCGCGCATCACCGATGTGCGTGTTGTGCTCCCAGACGATCGCCTTTGCGTCCGGATTCACCGCTCGATGGTAGGTCATCAGACGGTCCAGCGTGTCGACCATGTGATGATCGCGGACATTCCACGATTGCGATCCGCCCCGGACCATGGTGCGATAGTACAGCTCGGCGTTCTTCGCGACGAGCGCATTCTGCTCGGCGTTGAACTGGGCCTCGCGGCCATCGCCATCATACTCGGCTGGCCGAGCTCGCAGCGAACGAAGAACGGAGACGGCCTCGTCCTCGCACGACGTCGGCACGAGGTAGGTCGCTCGAGCGTACTCCTGTTCGTCTTCGCCATAGGGCTCGAAGCAGCGATACGCCCGCTTGGCGCCTGCAGCGAGCTTCGGATCGATACGCTCGAGATAGTCGACGACCGCTCGCATCGAGTCCCACAGCGAATACACGTCGAGCCCGTAGAAACCGACTTTTCGATCGTCGCTCAGCCGACGCTGACCGTTGTAGCGCCGCAGCCATTCGACGAGATCGACGATCTCATCATTGGCCCACATCCACGTCGGCCAGCGCTCGAAGGCGTGCAAGACGTCGCGTGCGCTCGCGCCAGAGGCTGGATAGCTCTTCGCATAGCGATTGACGCGATAGCAGTCGGGCCAGTCGCCCTCGACAGCGATGAACGAGAAGCCCTTCTCGCGAACGAGCCGCTTCGAGAGCTCCGCACGCCACGTGTAATACTCCGAGGTGCCGTGAGACGCCTCGCCGAGGAGGACGTATTGCGCGTCGCCGATGCGGTCGAGCAGCGGGTCGAGATCCGCCGCCGTGCGGAGCGGCTGAGCGCGTTGCCGCAGCTCGGCCGCAAGGGCACCGCCCTTTCCGCCGTCGTCCGATATGTTGCCGCGTGATCGGAACATCGCTCGTCCCATGAGATGCCTCCCAACCGCGATGCAAATTGGGGGCGCGCATACTGGACGAGCACGGGTTTCCGAGACATCCTCTGTGCGTCGTCCCTCAGGCACGGCGACGGCAAGCCTAACGAATCTCCCTCCCCGCCAAACGACATGCGCATCAAATCTTCGATCGTCTTCATTGCCATCCTCGCTGCTTGCTCGGTACGCCCCGAGCCACAGGCCCGGCAGCAGGGCGGCGCTCAGCAGTACGACCTGGTTATCACGAACGGCAAGATCGTCGACGGCACGGGCAATCCGTGGTTCTACGGCGACGTTGCCATCAGCGGCGACCACATCGCGCGAATCGCCCCGGCCGGCATGCTCGCGGACGCCGGTGCGAAGGAGAAGATCGACGCGAAGGGACTCGTCGTCGCACCGGGCGTCATCGATATACAGGCGCAGTCATACCCGGAGCTCCTCACTGGAGACAGCCGCGTCGTCAGCATGATCACGCAGGGCGTGACGACGATGATCCTCGGCGAAGGCGACACGCCGGCGCCAGCCAACGACAAGATCTTCCAGTCGTCGGCCGCGATCGCAATGGATACGTCGCTGCAGCGCGTCCTGAAGGGCTTCACTGGTCCGCGTGGTTTCGACGCATGGCTCCGCGCAATGGAAAAGCACACGATGTCCGTCAACGTCGGCTCATTCGTCGGCGCCGGGACTGTGCGCGCTTACTCGAAAGGAATGACAGAGGGCCCAGCGAACGCGGCGGAATTGGACACGATGCGGCTCGTCGTTCGCGACGCGATGCTCGATGGCGCGTTCGGCGTCGGCAGCGCGCTCATCTACCCACCCGGGAGCTACGCGTCGACGACGGAGCTCATCGAGGAGGCGAAGGCAATGGCGCCCCTCGGCGGCGTGTACATCACGCACATGCGGTCCGAAGGCGATCGCTTGGTCGAAGCCGTGGATGAGGCGATCAAGATTGGCCACGACGGTGGTGTCCCGGTAGAGATCTACCATCTGAAGGCCGCGGGCGTACGCAACTGGCCGAAAGCGAAGCAGGTCGTCGCCAAGATCGACTCGGCGCGCGCCGCAGGACAGGACGTCGCTACCGATCAGTATCCGTATGTCGCAGGGCAGAACAACCTTTCGTCGTGCATCCCGCCGTGGGCGCACGCCGACGGCAAGCTCATCGACCGTCTCCACGACGCGCCGACGCGCGCGAAGATCAAGGCGGAGATGACGAGCGAGCACGCGTCGTTCGAGAGTCTGTGCATGGCGGCGACCCCGAAGGGCGTCGAGGTGGTCGGCTTCACTGTGGATTCGCTCAAGAAATACGAAGGAAAACGACTCAATGAGATCGCCCAGGCGATGCACAAGGACTGGTCGGAGGCGCTGATGGACCTAACGATCGCCGAGCAAAATCGGCTTGGTCAGGTCATCTTCATCGCATCCGACTCGAACGTGGCGATGCAGGTGCGACAGCCGTGGATGAAGTTCGGGACGGACGCCGAGGCGTTTGATCCGGACAGCGCGAAGATCTCGACGCACCCACGGGCCTACGGGACGTATCCGCGCATCCTCGGCCGCTTCGTACGGGATCAGCGAATCCTGACGCTCGAGGATGCCGTACGAAAGATGACCAGCGCCGTCGCCGACCGGCTGAGTATTCGCGACCGCGGCGAGCTGCGCGAAGGGATGTACGCCGATGTAATGGTGTTCGACCCCAACACGATCATCGACCGCGCGACGTACGAGAAGCCGCACCAGCTGTCGGTGGGGATGAAGTACGTGATCGTAAACGGTGTGGCCGTGGTGAGTGACGGAAAGGTGACGGGGGCGAAGCCGGGAAAGCTCGTTAGGGGACCGGCGTACCGGGGAGAATAGCTTCGAGGAAGGCGATAAGACTACGCATGCAAACGTTGTCCGCACATGAGCCACTGAGTCGCTCGCTAGCGCCGTCGCTTCTTTCGCCTGACGAGCGGACCACGCTTCTCTGGGTGTGCGGAACGCTGTTCCCTCGGCTCGATCCGGCGCCGGGTGACGAGCCCGAGCTCTTCACCGCCGACGGTGTTTCGTTAGGCGTTCCAGCGGCAATCGAGGAAGCCCTGGCGGCGGTGCCGGCGGAGCAGGTGCAAGACTTTCGGCTCCTGCTCCGCGCGCTCGACCACCCTCTCTTCATGCTCGGACTCGCCGGCAAGCCGCGGTCCTTCCGTTCGCTGCGCGCAGAAGAACGGGAGCGCGTACTGCTCTCGATGGCGACGAGCTCCGTCCCGCTGGCACGTAAGGGATTCCAGGCGGTGAAGCGGCTGGCCTCGTTCCTGTTTTACTCGCTCATGGACGAACGGCGTGCCAATCCAACATGGAATGGAATTGGTTACGTGCCGCTGCCTAACGCAGCGGCGCGTGATACCTCGCTCCGACTGACGAACGTCGATGGTCCGGTCCAGCTGGAGGCCGACGCGTGCATCATCGGCTCGGGCGCCGGCGGCGGAGTCGTCGCGGCCGAGCTCGCACGCGCTGGACTGCGGGTTGTCCTGCTCGAGCAGGGTCCGGGCGATCAAGCAGCACAGTTCGATCAACGCGAGATCGTCGGTATGCAGCGGCTCTACCTCGATCGCGCAACGACGTCGTCGCGTGATCTGGGCGTCACGATCCTTGCTGGGGCGTGTGTCGGCGGTGGAACATCCCTGAACTGGCAAACGTCGCTGCCATTGCCGGACGCGATTCGCGACGAGTGGGCGGCGGTTTCCGGCGTGGCGATGTTCACGGACTCGCGCTTCACGGAGGCGCTGGACGCCGTGTGTGAGCGGCTCAACGTCGGCACGGTCGAGAGCGTGATCAATGCGAACAACGAGGCGTTGCGGCGCGGCTGTACGGCGTTAGGCTGGTCCTGGCGTCACGTTCCGCGGAATGCGCATGGTTGCGACCCAACGCAGTGCGGGTCGTGCATGTACGGTTGCCGCCATGGCGGCAAGCAGGGGACGGCGGTCACGTTCCTTGCCGACGCGCAGCGGCTCGGCGACGTGACGATCATGCCGAACTGTCGCGTCACACGCGTGACTCACTATCGTGGCCGCGTGGCCGGGGTGCACGCGGTCGCGCGGGATGCCGATTCGTCCATGGGACGGGAGTTTGCGATTGGCGTGCGTGCGCCGATCGTCGTCGCCGCCGCGGGCGGTCTCGAGACGCCGGCGCTCCTGCTCCGCTCGGGAATGCGGCATGCATCGTTAGGCAGGAATCTCTTCCTCCACCCCGCGAGCGCGGTGTTCGGCATGTACGCCGAGCCGATACGACCGTGGGATGGCCCGCCGCAAACCATAATGTCCGAGGAACACGCGGCGCTCGACGGGAATTTCGGAGTCCGTCTCGAGCTCGCCGACGCACACCCCGGGATGTTGGCACTCTCGATGCCATGGCTTGGCGCGCGCGACCACCGGCGGCGCATGCAGCGTGCGGCGCACGTCAGCGCGACCGTCGTACTCGTCCGGGATGGCGAAGGGGGCCGCATTCGCGTTCGGCGCGAGAGTCGCGCGATCGAGTACCGACCGGGCGGGCGCGAGCTGTCGCACCTCAAGCGCGGGATTGCGGCCGCGGTGCGCGCGCACATCGCGGCGGGCGCGGAAGAGATCATCACCCTCCACTCGCGGCCGCACGTCTTGCAGGCGAAGCAGGCGTCGAAGGCAGCTGTCGACCAGTTCTCCACGCGCGTTCTCACCAGTGCGGTCGACCGCAACTGGTCGACGCTGTTCAGTGCGCATCAGATGGGGGCGTGCCGCCTGGGCGCCGATCCCCGCACTGCAGTGTGCGACGAGCGAGGTGCCGTTCGGGGAATCACCGGTCTATTCGTCGCCGACGCGAGTCTCTTCCCCGCGTCCTCCGGCGTGAACCCGATGATTACAATCATGGGACTGGCAAAAATCATCGGAGCGGGGATAGCAGATCGGGGCTAGGGGCAAGCGACCGGGGGCAAGGGAATTCGGATGCACGCGATGGTGCTGGAGCGGCCGCGGTCGGAGTTGATAGAACGTGAAATTCCGCGGCCGGCGCCGGCGTCGGGACAGGTATTGATTCGCGTCCGCGCATGCGCGGTCTGTCGTACGGACCTCCACATCATCGACGGAGAGCTCACGCAGCCAAAGCTGCCACTCGTCCTTGGGCACGAGATCGTCGGCGTCGTGGACGAGGCGCCCGGTGACAGCCGATTCCATCGCGGCGATCGCGTCGGCGTACCGTGGCTGGGCTGGACGTGTGGCGTCTGCGTCTACTGCACTACCGGACGCGAGAACCTCTGCGATCGCGCGCGTTTCACCGGCTATGACATCGATGGCGGATATGCGGAGTATTGCGTGGCCGACGCGCGATACTGTTTTCCGATCGTGGGTGAGTACGACGACGCACACGCCGCGCCGCTACTCTGCGCGGGACTGATCGGTTATCGGTCGCTGCGGCTCGCGGGCGATCCCGCGATCGCGAAGCGCCTCGGTATTTACGGCTTCGGCGCGGCCGCGCACCTGATTACTCAGGTGGCCGTCGCCCGGGGCCAGCGAGTATTCGCGTTCACACGGCGGGGCGACGACGCATCACAAGGCTTCGCCCGCTCGATGGGAGCGGAATGGGCAGGAGCGACTGACGAGCATCCCGAACCGCTCGACGCAGCAATCATCTTCGCCCCGGCAGGTGAGCTCGTGCCGACGGCGCTACGCGCGACGGCGAAGGGCGGTGTTGTCGTCTGCGCGGGCATTCACATGAGCGATATCCCAGCATTCCCTTACGACATTCTTTGGGGAGAGCGAACCATCCGGTCCGTGGCCAATCTCACTCGGCAGGATGCCGACGAGTTTCTCACACTGGCACCGAGGGTGCCTCTACACACGGAGGTTCAGTGTTTTGCGCTGAACGCAGCGAATGAGGCCGTGAAGGCGCACCGATCGGGACGTCTTCGTGGTGCCGCCGTGCTCGTGCCGTAGCTGGTTGCTGGTTGCTGGTTGCTAGTCGACTTCGCCAACCACCAACCACCAACCAGCAGCTACTCTCTCAACTCCATCCCCCTCGATCGCCCAATGCACGTTCAATACGTCGCCCTTTGCGATACGGTCATTCTCGGCAACGACGGCCGGCCCTCGTTGATCGGTGTCTTCAACGATCTCCAGGTTCCAACGATCCCCTTCACGCTGCCGCGTTTGGCGTTCGCGGCGCGCATTCTCTTCACTCGCGAGGAGGTTGGGCAAAGCCACCGGGTCGAAGTGGCGATGAGCGATCCGTCGGGGAAGGAAATCGGACGGCCGGGCGGCGAGGTGTCGCTGCCGGCAATGCCCACGGGTCTCGAGTCCGTCTCCGTGGATCTGCCGCTCGTGTTCGATCTCTTCAATGTCGCGACGGCGGGACGGTACACGTTTCTGCTTCACGTCGACGGTACGCCGACGGCGGCCGTGCAGCTGAGCATCCGCCAAGCGGCAAATGCGTGAGGTTGGTAGAGGGTAGAGGTGGGTAGGCAACCAACTACCAGCAACCAACTACCACCTAGTCCGCCTGCGATGATCTCGGTCCTGGCGGGAGCAACGAGTACGTCGAAACCACCGCCTCGCTTCGCTCGAGGAGTTGACGCGCGACGTCTGGTGCGCGGCCCTGGGCGAGCGCGACGAGGCGCGCCAGGTAATCCATCAAGGCGTTCGCGCGAAGGCCGCCCACGCCATCACGCCAGAGCGTGATGTTCCGCCATGCTCCGCGCCACGTTCGATTTGTCAGAACTTTGATCTGGCCATGCTCGTCGAGCACGAGAGCGCCATGGAGATTCCGAATCGCAAGGGTTTCGGCATCCTCGATCGAGCGACCGGTGAGCGCCCAATGCTCCATTCGAGACTGACGCAGTGGCAGGCGGTCGCTCGGGATCGTTGCGAGCTCGAGGACCTGCCGCATGGTAACGATCGCGGACGCAAGCGCCGCGACGCGCGATTCTTCGGCGGCGGTGAGCTCGGTAGAGTATCGTGTCATCTCGCTGCACCTCGCAACGAGGTCAGCCAGCGCTGCCGGAGTTGGGACTTCCGTCGGATTGGGCATCAAAGAACAGCGAAGACTCGGCTACAGTATGCAGGGCAGCGAGAATGGTGCCTGTGCACCGGCAAGAGTAATGATTGCACGAAATCGTGTCGTGACGTGCATCACACTGCGCTGCACCGGTTTCCAGCGTTTCTGCCTAACGTCAGACGAATTTGGACGCTCGGTTATCATCGATTTCGAGTGTGAGGAGACCAGGAAATGACGCGCTCGGAGCAGGCAGTTCAGGTCTGGCAGGTGCTCGTGAGTGCCGCCTTCTACCGTCAGACACTCACATACACCCTTCTCGCCGATCGGATCGGTCTCGACGGCGGTGCTTTGAGCCAGGCGCTCGGAATGGTGAGCCGGTACTGCTCGCTGAAGCAGCTGCCTCCCCTTCCGGTCCTGGTGGTGCGCTCGGACGCCGGCATTCCCGCAGACGATCTCACCTGGACGACCGATGTCGACTTCGCGCGCGAGGCGGTCTACTCGACGGAGTGGTACAAGCTCAAGCCGCCCTCAGCGAACGACTTTGTCCTAGTAGAGAACATGGGCGTGGGAGAGAACTGAAGCCGGCGCCGAAAGGCGCAACTGCTGAAGACGCAACTGATGACGCGTCGTCCGGCAGTCGCGCCCTGCGTCTTCAGGATTTTTTTCGGGTCCTCTCGTCGACTTCACCGGTACGAGAATCCAGTGCGGCCTGCGTCGAGTCGAGTGACGTCATTCCTCGACCGATCACGCGACGGCCCGTCGTGGAACTGGAGGAGGCACTCCGCGAGCTACTGGTGCGCGACGAGCTGGAGGCGCTGCGTGCGCTGCTGACGTTCTTGCCTTGCGACTTGCTGCTGCCTTTACTCGAGCCGCCCTTTCCACCGCTCGCGCTCGTACCACCGCTGCTCCGTTTCGGCATGTTGATCCTCGGGTGAAAGACATCGGCATCGCGCGCACGCTGCGTGCCGCGCGGACGCGCGAAAATGGCGGGCGTTCAATCGGTCGTTACCTTCTTAGGCGCGCTTGCTTCTGATCGCAATCCAACGCCTCCGGTTCCGACTCTCGATGACGCTTCGCCGAGTCGCTCTGCTTCTCTTGCTTTCACCGATGCTCGCCGTCGCTCAGGTGCGGCCGCCGAGCGCCCAGAAACCTCCGGGTCCGCGCGTCACGCCGCCTAGCGAGCCTGGGAGCGAGCTGACCGTCACGCTGCTCACCATGGGTGTCGGCGAGCAGGTCTGGGAGCAATTCGGCCACAACGCGCTCTGGTTCCACCTCGAGCGAGCGCCCTCCCAGGGCGGTCCCGTCGATGTGGTCTACAACTGGGGAATCTTCGACTCGAGCCAGCCATACTTCATACCGCATTTCCTTCAGGGTCGGATGCTGTACTCGATGGGAGGCTATCCGCTTGAGGAAACCCTCATCGACTATCGCGAGCGGGACCGGGCCGTGTGGGCGCAGCAGCTCGACCTGACCAACGCGCAGAAGATTGCGCTGCGCGATTTCGTCGTCTGGAACTCGCAACCCCAGAACAGGAACTATCGGTACGACTACTACCTCGACAACTGCTCAACGCGCGTGCGCGACGCGCTCGATCGCGTGCTCGGCGGCGTGATCCGCGCGACGTTCTCCGGCCGGAAGACGAACTACACCTATCGGTCCGAGACGCTGAGGCTCACGCAACGCGAGGCTCTCCTCGCGTCCGGCATCGATCTCGGCCTGGGACGTCCCGCCGATCGCGACCTTTCGGCGTACGACGAGATGTTCCTGCCAATGCGGCTGCGCGACTACATCCGCGAGCTTCGTATCGACGACGGGCATGGCGGGACGCGTCCGCTCGTGAAGAGCGAACGCATGCTGCTCGGCACGGTGCGACACCCTGAAGCGACCGCGCCTCCCAACTGGCTGCCCGTCTTCCTGACACTCGGTATTCTCATCGCAGCGCTCTTCGCGGTGATTGGGTGGCGCGGCGCGCGTGGAAGCGCGCGGGCGAGAATTGGTGCTGGTGTCCTGTTCGCGACCTGGGCATTCGGCGCGGGTATTCTTGGTCTCATCCTCGCGCTTCTGTGGGGAGTGACCGATCACCACTTCGCCCATCGCAACGAGAACCTTCTCCTCTTCAATCCACTCTGGCTGCTGCTCTCGGTATTTGCGCCGATGACCGCGGTGAAGGGCGGGCTCGCACGAACGACGCGCTGGCTGACCTTCCTGCTGGCCGCGCTCGGAGTGATTGCGCTCTTGCTCCATCTCATTGGACTATCGCGCGAGTCGAATGGGCCGATTATCGCTTTTGTCTTGCCGCCGATGCTGGCGTTGGCGTGGGCCGTGCACCGAGCGACTGCGCGTCCCCGCGCGATCGAGCGTCGATGACGAGTTCACGCAAAGCAGTGGGAGACAAGTTCAAGGAGCGCAAGCAGGCAGCGGGACGCATCGGATTCGCAATGGGGTGTGTCGCCGCAATCGTTGCCACGGGCATCAACTTCGTTCGCGCGCCACGGCCACTCACGCTCGGAATCGAAATGCTGATCGTGCTCGTCGCGGCACTCAATATTCCGCTTGGCATTGCAATCGGTCTGTTAGGCGAACGGTTTTCGCGGCGCGTGGAGCGCTGAGGCCGGTCACGGCGCTATCTTCCACGCGCCCCCCGCCCCGCTCCCCGCATCACGCGTTCCGCTCAGATGTTCGCCGCAATTTCCCTCCTCGCACTCCTTCAAGCCCAAACGTCAGTCGAACAATCGCAGGCGCGCCCAGTGGCGCGACACGCGACGTACGACGGCCGCGCTAACCAGACGTCGCTTCGCGCGCCAAAGGCCGACGGACGCGACGCCGAGGTCACCATTGATGGGTCGCTCGACGAACCCATCTGGCGCGATGCGGCAGTACTCACTGGCTTTTCACTCTATGCGCCGATCGATCAACGACCCGCGCCGGATTCGACCGAGGTGCTGGTCTGGTATTCGTCGACCGCGATCTACTTCGGCATCCGCGGGTTCGAGCCGCACGGCGGCGGCGACGCCGTTCATGCGACGCTGGCCGATCGCGATCGCATCAGTGGAGACGACAACGTCGAGATTCATCTCGATACGTTCCACGACCAGCGCCGCGCATTCGTTTTTATAGTGAATCCCCTCGGCGTTCAAGCTGACGGGATGAAAAGCGAGGCCGGCGGCTTCATTCCCGGCTCGAATGTCATGCCCGGACAGAACGATCTCAGTGCCGATTTCATCTGGCAATCGAAGGGGCGCGTCACGCCATGGGGATTCCAGGTCGAGATTCGCATTCCGCTCAAGTCGCTGCGGTTCGCCGCACGCGACGTGCAGGATTGGGGACTTCAGATCCAGCGCAACGTCCAACACTCCGGATATCAGGAGACATGGACGCCCGCTCGTAAGGCATCGGCATCGTTCCTCGCGCAAGAGGGGACGATCGTCGGGCTCACCGGCATGCATCACGGTGAGGTGCTCGAGCTGAATCCGGAGCTGACGTCGACAACCGCCGGCGCGCCCCAGACGCTCGCGAACGGTGCGGCCGGTGCGTGGGGCTACGAGCAGTCCGCCACGTTAGGCGGCAACGTGAAGTGGGGAATGACGAGCAACTTCGTGCTCAACGGCACGATCAAGCCCGATTTCTCCCAGGTCGAAGCGGACGCGACACAGATCGCGAGCGATCTGCGCTTCGCGTTATTCTACCCGGAGAAGCGGCCTTTCTTCGTCGAAGGCAGCGATCAGTTCAACGTTCCGAACACGCTGGTCTACACGCGCCAGATCGTGCATCCGACGGACGCGGCGAAGATTACGGGAAAGGTGGGCGGAACGGATCTCGCCCTCCTTTCGGCCGTCGACGACCCGCAAGTGTCGCGAACGCCCGGCAGCAATCCCATCGCAACGATCCTTCGCGTTAGGCGCGACTTCTCCGGGCAATCGACGGCGGGCGTTCTCGTGAGCGATCGCGAGGAGGGATCGGCGTTCAATCGCCTCGCTGGTGGCGACGTCCGCTTCGTCTTCGGCCGGCTTTATTTCGCGCAATTTCAGGCGGTCGCAAGCACGACGCGTCTCAGCGATACGACGCGCACCGGCCCGATGTGGGAGGCGGTGCTCGATCGAACGGGACGCGCGTTTGGATTCCACTACAACATCATCGGTATTCATCCCGATTTCGCGGCGTGGAACGGCTTCGTGCCGAGAACGGGATATGTGCAGCCCAGCGTCTCCAACCGCTTCACGATCTATGGCCGGCCCGGTTCGGTCTTCGAGCGCTACAACGTTTTCATCACGACGAACGCGCTCTGGCGCTACGACGACTTCTTCTCGGGAAAAAGTCTGCTCGAGAGCAAGGCGTCGGCGAGCAACCAATTCCTCCTGCATGGCGGTTGGTCGCTCAACCTGAATCCGACGCTGGCGAGCTTCGCTTTTGATCCGGCTCAGTACGCAGGACTGGTGACCGTCGCTCCGCCCGGTCCGGGCTCGCCTCAGCTTACACCGTTCGTGCCATCTCCGCGCATAACCACATTCGTCATCGGCACGAGCGTGAATACACCGATCTATCAGGAATTCGACGCCTCGGTGAGCGCGACGGGAGGTAACGACGTCGACTTCAGCGAGACGTCGCGCGTCCACCGCTTCGACGCGGGCGCAACGGCCAACTGGCGGCCGACGGAAAAGGTCCGAGTGAATGCATCCTACGTGAGCTCGATGCTGACCCGCCGCGCCGACGACCGGATCACCACATTCATCCGCATTCCTCGGATCAAGGTAGAGTATCAGCTCGCGCGGCCCGTGTTCGTGCGATTCGTCGGCCAGTACACTGCTACCACGACTGGCGATACGCTCGTGCGCGACCCACGCACGGGGCTGCCGCTGACGACGATCGGCTCGTTAGGTCCGCAGAACGTCGAGCGGCTTCCATCGACGGCATTCCGCGTCGATTGGCTGTTCTCCTATCGACCGACGCCGGGCACGGTGTTCTTCGTGGGCTACGGAAGTAGCTTGACGGAGGATGATCCGTTGGCATTCTCGCGGCTACGGCGCGTCAACGATGCGTTCTTCGTGAAGGCGAGTTATCTGCTGAGGATGTAGAAAGCATGGCCGACCTTCTCGAGAATCTCTTCGCTCACATGTGGTGGGCGCATGACGAGTTGTTCGCGGAGCTTCGTAAGGAGCCGCCGGACGCGGAGACGCTCCGGCTCCTTGCACACGTCGTTGCAGCAGAGCATTTGTGGCTCGGTCGCATCGATCTCACCAAGGCAAGAGTCGCCGTGTGGCCGACACTGTCGCTCGACGACGTCGCGCAACTCGAGAGCGAGAACCGCGCGCGCTTTCGCGAACTGATCGGCCGGCGCGACGACACGCGTGAACAACGCGTGCGCTACCGGAACAGCGCCGGCAACGCGTTCGACAACAGTGTCCGCGAGATTCTCACGCACGTCGCGCTGCACGGCCATTACCATCGCGGACAGATCGCGCGCGTGATGCGAGCCGCGGGCCGTGAGCCAGTGTATACGGATTACATCGGCTTCGTGCGAAAGGGGCGCTAGCGTCCCATCGACTCAATCGACCGGCCAGCGCTCGCGGCGTTCGCGGTCGGTGAGAGCCGGTTTGCCGGACGACGACCGATCGGTGCTCGTCCGCTCGCCGCCACTCGAACTGTGGCGCCCGTTGCGGTACGAATCATCCTCCGGATTCGGCCCGCTCGGCGCTGAACGATTCGGCGGCGCGGTGTCACGATCCCGGTGTGTCCGGTCGTCCATGGCTCTCCAGCTCCTCGACTCTCGGGGACCTTTTCAGTTCCGCAGGCGATGTGCCGGATGCGTGTGCCAACCACGAAATTCTTGCGCTTAGCACCTACTAGCCCCTAGCCCCTAGCGTTACGCCCAGAGTCGAACGCCGCCAAGTATGCCAGCGGTGTTCGACACGACGCTCACGTCGCGAGGCAGAACGACGTCGAGCAAACGCGAATTGCCGCCGCCGATGTAGAGATGGTCGAAGTTCGTAAGATTGCGTAACGAGTCGATCGCTTCCAGCACGTGGCGCTGCCAGGAGTTGTCGCCGTCACGCTGGCGCGCAGCCTCGCCAAGCTCGTCCTCGTACGTCTTGTCTTTGCGGAAGTTGTGATGAGCAAGCTCGAGGTGTGGACCGAGATGTCCATCGACGAAGATCGACGAGCCGAAGCCGGTGCCGAGCGTAATCACCATCTCGACGCCCTTCCCCTTCACCGCGGCAAGTCCCTGCACGTCGGCATCGTTCTCGACGCGAACCGGCTTATGCAATCGTCGCTCGAGGGCCCGAGCCAGATTGAAGCCCTGAAAGCGCTCGGTGCCGAGGTTCGGCGCGGTACGAATGACACCGTTCCGGACGACGCCCGGAAAGCCGACAGATACGCGATCGAATCGCGGCAGTGATGGCACCAGCTGCGAAATCAGCGTCACGAGTTCCTGTGGCGTCACCCGCTTCGGTGTCTCGATACGCACCCGGTCGTGAATCATGCGACCGCGCGCGTCGAGCACCGACGCTTTGACGTGAGAGCCGCCAATGTCGACGGCGAGTGTCGCGGGGCCGGAGCGGGAGCGCGACTTCGCGCGCATCGCTCGCGAGGATTTCCTGGTCGCCGTTTTCTTCGTGCGTGGCATTGTGATCAGTCGTCTCGGAAGTCTCGAGAGATCGATTGTAAGCCAGTCGGAGCGTGCAGGCGAGGGCACCGGGCGAGGCGCTTGTAGGAATCATTGCTTGTTATGTTCCGGCGCGGCGTGCGGCACGCGTCGACCCATTGGTCGTGCTGAAGACCTGATGGCTATGCGCCGCGCACCACGCTCAACGCGCGCGGAATCTGGTCGACCGGCTCCGGCGCCGCGGCGAGCTTGCGAAGCGCACGTACGACGTCGGTGGCGAAGATCTGACCCGCACCACGCTCGATCTCCTCGACGGCGCCCCACGGCGAGAATGGCGGCCGGTTTGGGCTTGGCATCTGCAGCGTCTCGAATGCGTCGGCGACGGCGAGCACTTTCACGCCGAGGGAGCTGCGAACGAGATCGACGGGCCAATCAGCACCGACGTGCTCGTGGTAATGGCTGTACTCGCTCACGAGGTCGAGCGCCGCGCGCATCGACGTCGCGATTGGCAACTGGCGAACATCGCCAGGGAACTGCTCGAAGAGTCGCAGCAGCCGTGGGTCCTGCGGCCCCAGCTCATGGAGGAGTGCCGCGACACGAAGGTCTTCCAGCTCCTCACTGCGCATACCGAGTTCGCGGCCGAGCGTGACCGCGCGTGCGGCGACGCGGAAGCTGTGACCGGTATTGTGCCGTTCGCTGGACTCGAGATGGAACGTCAGCAGCTCCAGCATGGTCATGTACGCGCCCTTGAGATCCTCGAGCCGCGCACGCCGCTGATCGGCAAGCGTGCCGACGGCGTACCCGGTAAGGATGAGGAATCCTGCCCATGGGATCATCGTGAAGAGGAGCCGGATATTCAGCCCGCTTTCGAGCGCGGCCGAGCCATTGAGGCCCACGAACGCTTCAAAGAAGGCAACCAGGGCGACGATGAATACCGAAGACCAAACGGCGCTGCGCCGGCCGAGGTAGAACCCCGCGGCGATGACAGGGAGGTAGTAGAAGTTGAGAAAGGCGATCTTCTCGTCGATGAACCAGTGGATCGCGAGCATGCTGCTCACGAGCAGGAGCACGAGCACCAGCTCGAAATGCTCGAACACGAACCATCTGGCGCGATTGAGCGCCGTCTGGCGGATGGCCGGGTTGTCGAGAGAAGGTCGCATGCGGAAGATGGACGAGCAGCGATGCCGGCCTGCAACACCCAAAAGGGCTAGGGGCTAGGGGATAGGAGCCAGGGAGTGGCATTATGCATTGCTTCTTTCACTTCACCCTAACCCCTGGGCCCTAGCCTCTAGCTCCTCGTGAAAGCTTACGATTCCTCGTACTTCCACCGCTGGTATCGCGATCCACACACGCGCGTGACGTCGGAACGCACGCTCGAGCGGAAGGTGCATCTCGCGGTATCGGCCGCCGAGTATATGCTTGGCCGCCGCGTGCGAACGGTGCTCGACGTCGGATGCGGGGAGGCGCGATGGTGCGTCGCGCTCCGGCGTATGCGGCCCGGCGTCGGGTACATCGGCGTCGAATCGAGCGAGTACGCGGTGCGAACCTTTGGTGCGAGCCGAAACGTTAGGCAGGGAAGTTTCGGCACGCTCCGTTCGCTGAAGCTGCGCGGTCCGTTCGATCTCGTCGTCTGCGCCGACGTGCTGCAGTATGTGTCGAGGCCCGACCTGGGCCGGGGGCTCCGCGAGATTCGCCGCTTGTTAGGCGGCGTTGCCTACATCGAGGCCTACGCCCGCGAGGACGACATGGAGGGTGACATGGACGGCTGGATCTACCGCTCGGCTGCAACGTACCGGCGGGAGTTTCGAAACGCGGGTTTGACACACTGCGGGCTGTACTGCTTTATCGACGCGTTGAAGATCGAGGCAGTGAACGCCCTGGAGGTGTGCTCGTGACGCTTAGCGTCTTCGACCGACTCGATCTGTTGCGCCACGACCTACGGCTCGCCGCGCGTTCCTTGTCGCGGAGCCCAGTGTTCGTCGCGACGACTGTGTTGTCGCTCGCGCTTGGCATTGGCGCGAGCGCGGCGGCATTCAGCGTGCTCGAGGCCGTCCGCTTTCGCGCGCTTCCCTTCCCCAATGGCGACCGCCTCGTCGTCATTCAGGAAGTGCCGCTCTCGGCGAACGGCAGCGCGGCGGCCTGCCCGATCGGCTGCGATCCGTCGTACGAGACGTTTGCCCAGGTGCTGCGCAACCGTCCCTTCCATTCGCTCGACGCCGTCGCCGCGTTCACCTCCGGCGCCAAGGGTCTGGTCTTGGGCGACGAAATCGTCCCAATCCTCGGCGGCGTCGTGTCGCCTAACGTCTTTCCGCTTCTGAACGCACGAGCGACGCTCGGTCGCACCTTCAGCTCCGAGGATGACCGCCTCGGCACGACGCCGGTCGTGGTCCTGAGCTACGCACTCTGGACCGGGCGCTTCGCGCAGGATCCCGACATCCTCGGAAAGATCGTGAAGCTCAGCGACACGCGCTACACGGTAGTAGGGGTCATGCCGGCGGGTTTCGAGTTCGAGTCTGGCTCGCAGTTCTGGCTGCCCGTGGTGCCGACGCTCGATCCGAGCACGCGTCCGTCGATTCGAAATATGACGGTTGTCGGCCGACTCGCACCTAACGCGACCATCAGCATGCTTCGGAGCGAGCTGACGACGATCGCGCCCGCGGTGCAGATGACCGCGCGCGGCCAGCCGGTGTCGACGAAGCTCGCGGCCCAACCGCTTCGCGAGCGCTATGTCGCGTCGACGCAATCGCACGACGTGATTTTTGCCGGCGTCGTCGCGTGCGTGTTGCTGATCGCCGTCGCCAACGTCGCGACATTGCTGCTCGTTCGCACGGCGCACCAGGAGCGCGAGCTCGCGGTGCGAACCGCCCTCGGCGGCGGAACCGGCAACCTAACGAGATATCTTGTCGCACAGCAGGCGATGCTGGTCGCCGCCGGTGCCGTGCTCGGGCTCCTCCTTGCGAGTTGGCTGCTGCGCGGTTTGCGGTCGCTCGCGGTGCTCGACTCGATACGGCCGCTCGGCATGGAGTATCGAATCGACGGCACTGTCGCCGCCTTTGCCATTGCGCTCTCGCTCGGCATCGCGCTCGTGCTCGGCCTCTTGCCCGTACGCGCGGTGCGCCGGATGGATGTGCAGCGTGTCCTGCGTGAGAGCGCGAGCGGTGCGGGTGGTGGACGGCGCAGCCTCACCCAGCGGGCTTTTGTCGTCGCCGAAACGGCGGGCGCCGTCGTGCTGCTCGTCGGCGCGGCGCTCATGGCGCGAACGGTGCTCCGCCTAACGCAAGTCGACGTCGGCTTCGACGCCGCGCGATTGGTCCAGGGGACGCCGAGCTTCCCGCACAGCTGGCGCGTGAAGGAGACGTACGTGCCGGTGGCGAAACGGATCCTCGTGGATATGGGAGCGCTGCCTGGGGCGGCGTCGGCGGCGATGCGGGCGTCGAACTCGCTCGGCATACGCGGCGCGCCCGGTGAGATCCGCCTCGCGGGAGACGCGTCTCCGCTCGCGCCGTCGCTGACGCCGAAGAACGTCATCTCGGTGAGCTCTTCCTATTTCTCGACGGCCGGCGTTCGTCTCGTTGCCGGTCGCGAGTTCAACGACGCCGACCGCGAGACGACGGTGCCCGTCGCGATCGTGAACGAGTGGGCGGCGCGGAAGTGGTGGCCCGGGACGAACGCAGTCGGCCAGATGTTCCGCGTCGACAGCGCGCCGCGCGTGAGGGTAACGGTGACGGTTGTCGGCGTCGTCCGCGACAACAAGGCGACTCAGCCTAACGTGTTGCTCGCGATCGATGGACCCGAAGTGTATCGTCCGTATGAGCAGGCGCCCTCGGCCTTTCCGACTTATGTCGTTCGGGCCACGAATGGCCTGGCGCCACAAGCGCTGCTCCGTCCGACTCGTCAGGCGCTGATCCGCGCCGTGCCGGATCGGCCGCTCTTCACACAGCTCGTCGCCGAGCAGGTCGCGCTGCAGCTTGCGGGCGTGCGAACGAACGCGCTTCAGATCATGGCCTTCGCCTTGATCGGCCTTGTGCTCTCGCTCGTCGGCATTCACGGCGTGCTAGCCTACACGGTGAGCCGACGCACGCGCGAGATAGGAATTCGCGGTGCGCTCGGTGCAACTCGTGGAACGCTACGCGCGATGGTTCTGCGCGACGCGTTACTGCTCGTCGTGGTCGGGTTGGTGATTGGATTGCCGGCCGCCGCGCTTGCGGCGCCGGTGATCGGCGGCCTGATGCACGGCGGGCGTCTTGCGGACCCGCTGGTGTACTTCGCGGTCGCAGTGACTGTGCTGTTGGCGTCGTTCGTGGCGAGCTGGATACCGGCTCGGCGGGCGTCGAACGTCGATCCAAATATTGCGTTGAGGACTTGAGCGGCTCAAGCCTTACGAGCGTGCCATTCAGCAAGCACTTGCGCCTCGCGGTCCGCGGCAAGACCCGCGCGCAGCGTCTCCTGACGCGCGGGCGGCTGCGAGTGATAGTAGTCGAGCGTGTCGCGAGTCGTCACCGCGAGCGGGCGGAAGGTGATGCCTAACGCGAGCTCGGGCGAGATATCGAACCGCGCGAAGCCGAGATTCTTACCGCGCGCGGGCTGCCAGACGGGCATCTCTCGGTACGCGCGCACGTCACGGGCGATGAGGAAATCCGCGTCGACCCATGTAAATGTCGCCTCGGAGCTGGTCGCGGCCTTGATGCCATGGAGAAACTCGGCGAACGAACGCGGGTTTTTCGGACCGACGGCGTTGAACACACCAGGGGCATCTTGCTCGACCAGGCGAACCATCCATTCCGCGAGATCGCGCGCGTCGATGATCTGAACGGGATCGCTGCCGTCGCCAGGCGAGAGCACTTCTCCACCCCGCTCGATACGAACGGGCCAATAGGTGAAGCGGTCGGTTAGATCACCCGGTCCGATGATGAGCCCTGGTCGAACGATCGTCGTGCGACCCGGGAAATACTTCTGCGCCTCCTTCTCGGCGAGCGCCTTCACGAGACCATATGGCATCGGCTTGCTGCGATCCCAACGCGCCGTCTCTTCCGTGAAGACGGGTGCGTCCGAGGTCATCGGCACGCGGCTCAGGTCAGAGTAGACCGAACGCGTCGACACGAAGACGTACTGCTTGACGCTGTTCTTCAGCAGATCGGCGCTCAGCGTAACCCAATGCGGATCGGTCTGCACCGAGTTGTCGATCACCGCATCCCATTGGCGCCCCTCGAGCGACTTGAGGTCGCCATTGCGATCGCCGATGAGCTTCTCGACGGTCGGGAAGAGTTTCGGGTTCGTTTTGCCACGATTGAAGAGCGTGACCGTGTGACCGCGATCGAGCGCGTACTGCACCTGATAGGGCCCGATGAATCCCGTGCCGCCGAGGATGAGAATGCGGAGCGGACGCGGCGCCTTCTCTCGCGGTGGGGTGGTGAACTCGACGCGGTCGTTTGGTGGGATCTGCGCTGGATGCGCGCAACCATCGAGGTTGACGCCGAGGCCAACGGCGCCGCCAGCAATGGCCGTGGTTTTCAGGAAATCGCGGCGAGTGGTCATTCTGATCGCGGTGAGAGATGATGTTGGAGGCTACGTCTCAAGATGACCTACCGTTGTACCACGATCAATCGTAAGGCTTGCGCGATCCACGTACCCGGCCCATGCTCGTGCGTCTCCAACACCACCCTGACGAACCGATGAGAATTCGAGCCTTCCTCGTCTTCGCGCTCGCGGCGAATGTCGCCGGCGCGCAGCAGCCTGCGTCCGACAACGTACAGCGCTACGTGAAGACGAACGCCATGATCACGATGCGCGACGGCGTTCGCCTCAATACCGACATCTACGCTCCGCGAGATCAAGCAGGGCAGTTGCCAATCATCTTCCGACGCACGCCCTACGGCATCGACAACCTCGCCGGCGCGCTCGATGCCTCGTACAAGGAGCTCGCGGACGACGGATACATCTTCGTCTTCCAGGACATTCGCGGGCGCTTCAAGTCCGAGGGGCAGTTCGTAATGCAGCGCCCCGCGCGCGACGCAGCGCAGCGCAAGAACCCGAAAGCCATCGACGAGGCGACGGACGCGTACGACACGATCGACTGGCTCGTGAAGAACGTGCCCCAGAACAACGGCCGCGTTGGCATGTTAGGCGTTTCGTACGATGGATGGACAACCGCGATGGCGCTCACGGACCCGCATCCTGCGCTGCGCGCTTCGTCTCCTCAGGCATCGCCCTCGGACATGTGGCTCGGCGACGACTTCCATCACAACGGCGCGTTCCGCCTCAGTTACGGCTTCGAGTACGCGGCGATGATGGAGGCGGGCAAGGACGTCGAGAACTTCAATTTCGACAAGTACGACACCTATGAGTGGTATCTCACGTTAGGCCCGTTGTCGAACGTCAACGCGAAGTACCTGCACGGCAAGATTCCGACGTGGAACGACTACGTCGCGCATCCCAATTACGATCTCTTCTGGCAGCGACAAACGCTGATCCCGGCGTTGACGCAGGTCACCGTGCCCACGCTCAACGTCGCCGGATGGTGGGACCAGGAGGATTTCTACGGCCCGGTGCAGATCTACGAGCGACTCGAGAAGTTCGACACACAAAACAAGAACTTTCTCGTCGTCGGTCCGTGGAATCACGGCGGATGGAATGCGCAGTCGGGACAGAAGCTCGGCAACATCGACTTTGGCAGCCCGACGTCGAAGTATTTCCGCGATAGCATTCAGGCTCCGTTCTTCGCGTACTACCTGAAGGATCGCGGCAATCTGCATCAACCCGAGGCGATCACGTTCGAGGCCGGGTCGAATCAGTGGCGCCACTACGACGCGTGGCCGCCGAAGGCCAATGTCACCGCGCGCTCGATCTTCTTCCGCGATAACGGCGATCTGTCCTTCGACCCGCCCGTGGTGCAGCAGGGCGCGCTGGCTTATGACTCGTACGTCTCCGATCCCGCGCATCCGGTGCCATACCGGCATCGGCCGATCCAGGCGACGTACGATCCGCGGGGCTCCGGCTGGTACACCTGGCTCACCGAGGATCAGCGGTTCGTGCGGGACCGTCCCGATGTCCTGACGTGGGAGACGCCGGTGTTGACGCAGGACGTGACGATCGCGGGCGATGTCAGCGCCGATCTTTTCGCGGCAACATCAGGGAGTGATGCCGACTGGATCGTGAAGCTCATCGATGTGTACCCGGAGGAGATGCCTAACGATGCAAAGATGGGCGGGTACGAGTTCATGGTCGCGAACGAGGTACTGCGCGGGCGGTACCGCAAGAGCTACGAGCGCCCGGAAGCGATCACGCCCAATCAGACGACGGAGTTCAAGTACAGCCTGCACGGCCAGAGCTACCGGTTCCAGAAGGGACATCGGATCATGGTGCAGGTGCAGAGTACGTGGTTCCCGATCATCGATCGGAACCCGCAGACGTTCGTCCCGAACATCTTCGAGGCCAAGGCGTCGGATTACCGTCCGGCGACAATCAAGGTGTATCGCACGCCTCAGGCGGCGTCGCATCTCGTGCTGCCGGTCGTGAGCGATCTCAGGCCCGTACCATAGTCTCGCCGCGAGTTGAGCCGTTGCTGAACGTCGAACGGCGTTCGTCGATCATTGTCCGCATCATTGCGGTCTTCGTCGGCGTGCTCGGCGTGCCGCACGTGGCGCAGGCGGTGCTCGGCATGCGAGGAAATGGCGACCCCCGCCTTCTCGCACTCGAGCACCTCGACGTCGCCATTTTTTCGTTCGTCGCCGCATACGCGCTGTGGACCGGCAAACGGTGGGCGCCATGGGCGCTTGCCGTTGCCGGCGGCGCGACCGCGCTCCTCGTGTTTAGTCTCGGTCCGTTGCTGGCGCTGGATCCGGTGGCGCAGAAAGGGCTGTGGAGCGGAGCCGGATCGATCGCAGTGATGACCGCGATTGGGGTTTGGTACGTGCGCCGTCGCTCAGGATGACAAGAGGAGAGCCGCGGCAAAGCGTTCTGCCGCGTCAGGTGCGTGTAGCAAGAACAGCGACGGCTCGATCAGCTCGAGCTCGAGCAGCAGATACTCATCGCCAGCGGGTGCGAGGTCGACGCGCGAGTAGAGCAGTTCGTTAGGCGGGACGCCGGTGATCGCTCCGGCGGCCTCGAGGACGCGCTCCGCACACCGGCGAGCGCTCGCCGGCGCCTCGGCCGGAGCCGACTTCGGCATCAAATGTCCTTCGACCAGCGCCGAGCGACGCCGCACCGCGTGCGTGAACTGGCCCCGCGCGAAGAGCAGCGACAATTCGCCCTCCTCGGCGAGCGCCGAGAGGTGTGGTTGAATCATCACGTCGCGCGTCGCGAGCAGGCGATCGAGATGCACCTGACCTTGCGCGGTTTCGTTCGCATCGAAGCGGCGCGTCTCGTGTGCCGACGCGGAGACCGCGGGCTTCACGACGATGTCGGTCCAACCGTGGGCGCGAGCGACGTCGCTCAGGTCGAGACTCGCCCCCCCGTCGACGAACACCGTGTCGATCACCGGGACGCCGCGTTCCGCGATTGCGCCGAGATAGCGCTTGTGCGAGTTCCAGCGGACGACGCGTGCGTCGTTATGCAGCACGGTCTCGCTGCCGACGCGATCGATCCACCGGAGAAAATCCGGCCGACGCAGGTGATAGTCCCACGTCGACCGAATGACGACGGCGGCGCCGCTGGACCAAGCCGCCGCCGAATCGTCCCACACCACTGCCTTCACGCGCGCGCCGCGAAGCTCGACCGCGCGCGCGAACAACTGGTCGTCCTCGCTCAGCCCGGGCCGCTCGGCGTACGTCGCAAAGAGAACGAGTGGCCGCGCGTCATCGCTGGTCATTCCGCTTCGGCGCGCCTGCCTTGGTGTTCCCCGCCTGCACCGCTGCTTTGAGCGACTTGTTCGGATACGCAGGCGCGGCCGGCACCGGCACCGGATGCGCCTTGATCTCGCCCTGCAGATACGCGATCGCCGCGTCGAGCTGCGCGTCCTGACCTTTGAACGTCGCGTGTGGTTCGTTGTCGACGACCATGTCCGGATCGACGCCGTGGCCCTCGATGAGCCACTGCCGCTCGGGACCGTAGACGCCCATCTCCGCCGCCGTCGCGATGCCGCGATCGACGAGGTTGTTGCTCGACGAGAGCCAGATCTCGCCGCCCCACGTGCGGGTGCCGATCAGCTTTCCGAGGCCAAGCCGGCGGAAGCCTTCGCTGAACGCTTCACCGTCGGAAGCAGTATTCTCGTCGGTGAGCACAACCATGTGTCCGCGAAAAGCGTACTGCATGTTCCAGTACGGATTTCCGGTGCGGGCCTGCCAGAAGAACCACGCCTTGCGCATCAGCCGCTCGAGAAGCCAGCTGTCGATGTTGCCGCCGTTGTTGTGCCTAACGTCGATGATCAAACCCTGGCGGTTGAAGGCGGGGTAATAATCGCGGGCGAACTCCGCGATGTCGTTCTGTCCCATCGCGCGGAGATGCACGTAACCGATCTGTTCGGCGCTCTTCTTCTCGACCTCGACGCGGCGCGTGTACTCCCACTCCGAGTATCGAAGTCCCTGCTCGCGCTGCTGGCTGATCGGCGTGACGATGACTTCTCGTTCGCCACCGGTCTTCGGCTTGACGCGGAGCAGCACCTGTCGATCTGCTTCGTCGCGCAGGAGCGAGCCGATGTCAGCGCTGAGTGTCGGAATGCCGTTGACGGCTTCAATGATATCGCCTTCGTTCACGTTCACACCGAAGCGCGCGAGCGGCGACAGATCGCGCGGCGAGTCGGGATCGTTTTGATAGATGTGGTCGACGCGATAGCCGCCGCCGCTCTCGTCACGCGTCAGGCGTGCGCCGAGTGACGCGGGAGCGATGGCTTCGGAACCGCGGCGGAAGTCGCCGCCGTAGACAAAGATGTGGAGCGCCGAGAGCTCGCCGACCATCTGCGCGAGGATGTCGCTCAGCTCGGCGCGGTCGGTGACGCGGTCGACGAGCGGCCGATAGTGTTCTTTCATCGCCGGCCAGTCGACGCCGTTCATGCCGCGATCGTAGAAGTAGTCGCGCTCGAGTCGCCACGCGTCGGCGAACTCCTGCCGCCACTCGTCGCGCGGTTCGAAGTGCAACACCCAGTTCTGCAGATTGACTCCCGCCTTGGAGAGGTCGGTCGGCGCCTTCGCGCCGGCGTCGACGACGTAGATGTCATTGCCGCGCCTGACGAGGACTTTCTTGCCGTCGAGGGAGAGCTCGTAACCGCGGACGTCGGCCATGAACGTCTCTGGCTTCGGCTCCTTGTTCTCGATCGGGAAGGTCATGAGCTGCGGCCGCGCGGTGAAGCCCGCGTCGCGCGAGAGATAGTACAGACGCTTGCCGTCGGTCGAGAGGAGGCCGTAGTTGCCGGAGGGTGCGGGGACTTCGATGATGCGGCGGTCGATGCCGTCGAGGTCGACCGTTAGGCGCGGCGATGGCGGCACGCCCTGGCGCGTGGCGGGCGGCTTGATGCTGTCCGGTGCCGGCGACTTCGCCGTGCTGTCTGTCTTGATCGCGACTGGCTTTCCCGATCCGAGCTCGTCGTCCGGCTGGAAGGGGTTGCGCTCGTTGGGCGCGAGTGCCAAAGCGTAGATGAGCGTCTGCTTATCGAAATAGGGCTCCGGCGCACGGGCGCCCCACGGCCCGCCGACGAGCGATTGCAGGTTCCGATCGGACAGGAAATACAGCCACTTGCCGTCGGGACTCCACGTCGGACTCTCGCTGTCGTAGCGGTCGGACGTGACTGCCGTCGCCTTTCCAGTCTCGACAGAGTAGAGGAAGATCTGATCGAACTGGTTGTCGGCCGGCGCGGCGTAGGCCAGCCACTTTCCGTCGGGCGACCAGCGGACGCCGCTGAAACCGCCGTCCTTGTTCACCGCGAGGCGCGTGTTCTTCTTTGTCTGCGTGTCGAAGAGCCAGAGCTGCTGGTCTTTGTCCGTGTGCGCGATGTAGCGTCCGTCGGCCGACGGGATGCCGTCCCAGCGCAGCACCTTCGCGTCGTTCGTGATCTGCGTCGGCGTGCCGATGCCATTCGCCGAGACGCGCCAGAACTCGACTTCGCCACTCTGGTCGGTGAGCGCGAGGAGTCCTTTGCCGTCGGGCATGAAGCGCGCGTCGCGGACGCGGACCTTCTTGTCGCGGAATGCTTCGACGAGGCGGCCTTGCTGCACCGGCGCGACGAAGAGCTGGCCGCGCGCGGTGAGGACGACGCGATCGCCGTTCGGCGAGAGGTGAACGTCGGAGATCCATTCGACGGGATTCTTGATCCACTTCTCGCGCGTCTGGTCGAAATCGGAGACGAGGGTGATCGGCACCTGCGAGTCGTTGTTCGACGCGATGTCGTAGACACGGAGGTCTGCCCCCAGTTGATACACAATCTTTCCGTCGCCTAACGAGGGAGATTGGACGTCGAAGTTTGCGTGGCGCGTGAGCTGTTTGAGGTCTTTGCCATTCTCGTCCATCGACCAGAGGTTCATCGTCCCGTCGCGGTCCGAGGCGAAGTAGACGCGTCCCTTCCACACCATCGGCGAGCGGCTGGTGCCTTCGTAGTCTCCGGTGAGCGGCTGCGCGTGCTCGGCGTTCGAGGCGAAGCGCCAGATATTCTGCGCGGTGCCGCCGCGATAGCGCTTGGTGTTGCTGCCCTGCCAGGCAAAGCGCGTGAAGAAGAGCGTGGCGTTGTCATACGAGCCGTCGCTTGCCTGCGCGAGAGGCACGACCGCAGTGGCATTGGAGCGCGGATCGACGGTCGCGAGCTCGTTGTTGGGGAGCGTCGAGAAGTGGCGCGTCGAGTAGAGGACCTTGCCGTCGGGCGTCCACCCGGTGACGATGGCGGCACCGCCCTCGAATGTGCGTCGCGTCGGCGCGCCGCCGTCGATCGGCATCGTGTAGACCTCAGTCGGTCCTTCGTAGGACGCCGAGAAGGCGATGGTTTTGCCGTCGGGCGAGATGGCGGCGTGTGATTCTTCGCCCTGTGCGGTCGTTAGTCGCTGGGCGACGCCGCCGGCGATGGGGATGCGCCAGAGGTCGCCTTCGGCGGTGAAGACGATGGAATTGCCTGAGATCGTCGGGAAGCGGTAGTAGCCGAGCTGGGGCTGCTGCGCGGCGAGCGGTACCGCCACGAATAGTGCGGCAAGGATGCGATATGGATGCATGGTCAGTGTGGTACGGGAAGCACGAGCTTATCTGGTGCGCGCGCGCGGGGCAAGGAATTGGGATGAGGCGGCTTCGCCATGCGGTGAAACGATGGTGCGCGCTGCCGGTCGCACCGCAGACTGGAGTCGTGCTCATTCCCAAAGCGCATCTCGTTGGAGCGCCTGATCCGGTACGACGGTTTCGTCTGCTCGAACAGGTGCGTCGATGCGGTCGGGAGCGGCGGTATAGCGAACGGACTATCGCCGCGTACGTGCATTGGATTCGCCGGTTCGTGGTTCATTTTGGCCGGCGGCATCCGCGAGAGCTCGGGCCGCTGCACGTGCGTGAGTTTCTTGCGCACATGTGTGTGGAAGGGCGAGCGGCGCCGTCGACTCAGAATCAGGCATTGGCGGCGTTGACCTTTCTGTACGCAGGCGTGCTCCATGCGCCGTTCGATCGAATACCAGGGATCACGCCGGCGCGTCAGCAGCGGGGCGTTCCGATCGTCCTGTCGCAGCGCGAGATCGGACGTCTGCTCGAGCAACTCGAGCCGGTTCCGCGGCTCGCCGTATTACTGATGTACGGCAGCGGTCTGCGGGTGCTCGAGTGCCTAACGTTGCGCGCGAATGACATCGATCTCGATCGACGCGAGATCGTGTTGGGGAATGGGAAGGGTGGGAAGGACCGGCGCGCACCGATTGCGGTGGCGGCGCTGCCCGCGTTGCGACGTCATTTGCGCGAGCGGCAGCGCCAGTATTATCGTGACCTGAAGCTGAGCGTTCGCTGCACGGGACTCACCGTGGCTCTCGAGCGGAAGTATCCCAGGGCGAGCATCAGTTGGCCGTGGGCCTACCTCTTCGCGGCGACACGGACTTTTGTGGACACACTCGGCGTTCGCCGGCGTCATCATCTTCACATGACGGTCATCCATCGCGCCATTGCCCGCGCCGCGCGCGGTGCCGGCCTAACGAAGCGGGTGACGTGTCACGCCTTTCGCCATTCGTTCGCGACGCATCTCCTCGAGGCGGGCGCCGATATCCGCACGATACAGGAATTGCTGGGCCACTCGGATGTACGGAAAACGATGATCTATACGCAGGTGCTCAACCGGGGCGGGCTCGGTGTGACGAGTCCCGCCGATCTGCTGTGAGTATTGGCGCGTCCGACAGCGCGGCGAACGTGGTCGGGGCGGGGACTGGGGGTCCCTGCCGCGTGCTCGGCCTCGGGCGATGCCGCCGTACACCTTACATTGCAAGCGCGCGACATTAGACTGCAGGCGCTTCGGGAATGCGAGGCCGATCAGTCAGTGTTGTCAGCAGTTAAACAAAGAGGGAGCAATCCAGCTCGTAGCTTAGATTGCGAGCAGTGATGGGTTACGTATTTTCGAGTTTGTGAATCCCGCTATCTAATTAGCGTTGAACTCAATCCGCCTGCGGCGGATGGACGTTGCGCAGTGGCCACCCTTAGCGCGCGGTTGATGTTCCGCGGTCGCGCTGATCTGATCCTCTCCTCCCTTTCCCTGAGAGGATCATATGACGGCTCTACGCCGGCGCCTCACCGAGAACCTCCAGCTCCGAGGCTATGCTGAGCGGACGGTCGAATCATACGTCGCGGTCGTCGCTCGCCTGGCGCAGCACTATCGGCGTGCACCTGACCAACTGACGGAAGCCGAGCTGCGCGCGTATCTGCTCTATCTCACGTGCGAGCGTAAACTCTGTCGCGCGAGTTTCACGCAGACCTTGTGCGGGCTGCGCTTCTTCTACGAACAGACACTCGGTCGCCACTGGACCATCCTCGACGTGGCGCGGCCGAAACGGGACCGAAAACTTCCGGTCGTCCTCAGCCGGGACGAAGTCTGGCGCGTGCTCGGAGCGGTGCGCACGCCGATGTATCGCACCTGCCTCACGACCATCTACTCGTGTGGCCTCCGCTTGTGCGAGGCGCTCGATCTTCACGTCGAGCAGATCGACAGTGACCGCTTGCTCTTCCACATCCGGCGCGGCAAGGGGGGCGTCGACCGGATGGTGCCGATACCGCACGCCTTGCTCACGGTGCTCCGCGCCCACTGGCGCACGCATCGCAATCCGGTGTGGGTCTTTCCCGCGCCGCGTCGGCGGCCCCCACGCGCCGTCTCGGATCCGACGATTGGGCCAATCGATGCCACCGTTCTGCAGCGCGCGTTCACCCGGGCGGTGACCGATAGCGGCGTCCAGAAACGGGCGCACGTGCACACGCTTCGGCACAGCTACGCGACACATCTGCTCGAAGCCGGCGTGCCACTCGCGCTCATTCAGGAATACCTGGGGCATAGCAGTCCCAGTACAACGTCGATCTACACGCACGTGACCCGCGAGCTGCGCGACGCGGCCATCGATCCGATAAATGAGTTGATGCCGGCCCCGTAGCTCGCGTCGGCCGCGTCTCGTGCTCGAGCTGGCGGACATCATCCGCGCAGCAGGACCGGCGTACGTCGCTACGCACGCCGGCACGCTTCTGCCGTCCCAGCGCCGGGCACTCCATGACATCATCCAGTGTCGCACTGCAGCCCTCGGCGGCTCGCTGTATCGCTGTGACGATTGCGGCGCGCTCGACTACCGCTATCACTCCTGTCGCAGTCGCCATTGTCCAAAGTGCCAGACCGATCGTGCCCAGCGGTGGCTCGATCGAGTCCAGGAGCGCTTGCTTCCGTGCGATTACTATTTGCTCACTTTTACCTTGCCCGCGCAGCTGCGGACAGTGGCGCATCGTCATCAGCGCTCGGTTTATGGGGCGTTGCTCCGCGAGGCAGCTGCCACCGTACAACGCGTCGCCGCCGATCGCGCCTGGATCGGCGGGACGCCTGGCATCCTCGCCGTGCTCCATACGTGGTCACGCACGCTCGACTACCATCCGCACGTGCATCTCCTGGTGAGCGCAGGTGGTCTGACCGCGGATGGAGCGGCGTGGATTCGGCCAGCACACCCTCGGTTCCTTTTGCCAGGCTATGTGCTCTCCCGGATCTTTCGCGCGAAGATGCGCGATGCGCTGACACGCGCTGGTGTTGTCTCGAATATCGATGCCCGCGTATGGCACCGCCGCTGGACCGTCCATGTTGAGCAAGCTGGTACTGGTGCACACGCGACGCTATACCTCTCGCGCTATGTCTATCGCGTCGCGCTCACGAATCAACGACTCGAACGCTTCGCCGACGGGCGCGTCACGTTTCAGTACACGGACGCGCGGACGCACACAACACGCTCGCTCACGCTGCCAGTCGACGTCTTCCTGACTCGATTTCTGCACCACGTCTTACCACGAGGCTTCACCAAGGTCCGCTGGTACGGGCTCCTGAGCCCCAGTCATCGCGCGGATCTCGAACGCGCTCGCCATCTCATCGCGCATCATGCTTCATCCAGTGCGCGCGGAGCGTCGCCCTCCACCGCCGCCGCCGCGACCTCGACACGCGACGATCAGTCACCCCCTTCGTTCGTGCCGCTCGCGAACCGATGCCCCGTGTGCTCTCGCGGTCACCGTGTGCTCGTGCAACGCTACCTCCCTTCGCGCGCTCCGCCGCTATGCTCGCGCGTCGCGTAGCCACCTGCGCAGCGGCCGGCGCTCCGCTCACCACGCGGACTGCCCAGCCGGGCTGTGCCCACGTCCCTGTCGTGCACCGCGATCGCGCTCACGCCGACCACGTGCGACGCTCAGACTTGCTTCGACTCTGGCCAGCCGGCATCTTCGCACCAGCGGAACGGTCGTCCACGCGCTCTTCGATTTCGATCAAATTCCAAGTGTAGGTCCGTCGCACCATTCACGGCGGATCGAGTTCAACAGGAGATTCTTATCCGCGGCTTCGCGCGGCAAGAATCTCTACTGCGTTAGGTAGCGCCCAATTCTCCGGGGCGATACAGATATGCCTATCGGCGATGCGTCCGAGGCACGCCCCGCGAACACCACACGCGCTGCACCGCCGAGCGTTGCGGCCGTGGCGTCTCTGCTATCCTGGGTCGTCGGTGGCGCAGTCGGCTGGACGTTCTCGCGGCGGCATCCCGCCGCGCCAGCGTTGGAGTGGGCCGGTGTTGCGGTGGCGGGCGCTTCGATCGTGCTCAGCGTCTACGCCGTCTGGTGGCGCCGCAGCACTGGCCGGCCCCTGGTCACCCGCGCCGTGTGGCCTGCCCTGGCGACAACGATCGCGCTTAACGGACCGTTCGCCGTTCTGGTCGCGTGGATTCTAAGACTCGTGGACCGCGCTACCTAACGTCCGTTGAACCCGCCGAGCGCTGGGAGCATCCGGTGGGGAGGTGGCATCCGGTATCTTCCCTTTAGCATCGCGAACCGGTTGGGTTATGCGCTCGCAGGTTAACTCTGGCGTTGATATGACTGGGCTGCTGTCAAGGAGCGAATGAGGTCGCGTGGTCTGGAGCAGCATCGACGGTGAATCCTGCTGATATACGCCGGTCAGCACGTCGCCATGCCGGAGCCACAAGAATTGGATTCGTCGGGAGCTGGCCCCTTCTAGACTCGGGGATCTCGCGTCTTACCCGCGAGCCGCATAACGCCATCGGGAGTGCTCGCCCTTCGAGCCCCAGGCGCACGCGACCACATCTTCATCAATTCGTTAGGCGACGAGCGCGACCTCCGGCGCCGGCAGGTCCCGCATCACGGCCCACAAGAAGCCGACCAACTCTCGCGCCACCGCCACGACCGCGATCTGCGGCACCTTCCGATACGCGAGATGTTGATACCGTTGGTGTAATCGCTGCTGCGCCTTCCACGCGTGGGCGATGACCGTGGCCGGTTGGCCCTGTTGCCGCCGACGAATCTCGACGCTCAGGTTGGGGCGATAGTGATAGCACCACGCCGCCTGCACGAGCACGTGCCGGCAGTGGCTGTTCCCCGCTTTCGTGATCGAGCCTTTCCGCTCGCGCGGGCCACTCGAGTCCTCACGACAGACGAGACCGAGGTAGGCCGCGAGCTGGCCCGGCCGTTCGAAGCGCCGCCAGTCGCCGATCTCCGTCGCCAACACCATCGCCGCACGAAGCCCGATCCCGCGGAAGCACGGTAACCGCGCGACCGCGGGAGCGAGCGTCGGGAGGAGCGCGAGCTGCTCGATCTGGCGATCGAGCTCGTCGCGCCGCTGCAACTTGTACGCGAGCAGCGCATGGTACTCCCGGAACACGAGCCGATCGGCGGGCGCGAGCGGCGATTGCTCACTCGTGAGGTGCTCGAGCCAGCGGAGATGCGGCGTACACCAGTTCGTCCCGTCGCGAAAGACGAAGCCACGGCGGGCGAGGAACTTGAGAATGTAGTGCCGCGACTTCAGGATCTCGCGCTGGAAGGTCTCGCGACACCGCACGACGTCGCGCACGCGTTCCTCGGCCTCGGTGGGGATGCGAATCGCCGTGAGCTCGCCGGCGCGATAGAGCCGAGCCAGCTCGCAGGCGTCTCGCTTGTCGTGCTTCCGCTGGACGCCGGGGCGTTGCGGGATAAGCGACGGCGCGATCACCTCACACGCGTCGCCCCAGTCGCGCAGCGCGCGGTGGAGGACGTAGCCAGCGCCACTCGCCTCATAGCAACTGCGCAACTCACCCTGCCGGGCGAGTCGATCAAGATACCGTTTGAGCTTCGGCAACTCGTTAGGAAGCCGGTCGACGTGCCTCGGCGTCTTCGCGCCGACCGGCAGCACCGCGATCGTGATGGAGTCCTTGTGGACATCCATGCCGAGATAGATGATAAGGGCAGCAGATGACATGGGCTGGTCTCCGTGATGAGTGCGACAGTTCGATCGTCGCAGGTGGCTCTGGCAACTCCGGTTCGCACCGAGGAGCTAATCCACGTGAGAACCGGGGGCCAGCCCAGTCATATTTTCTAGGCTGCACACGCATCCAGATCATCGGTCAGAACATGGATCTCGTGCGGCCGACGCGCGAACACCTGGCGAGCTACGCGGATGCGCTCGATCGCGGTTGGTCGGCGGACACGCAGCGAGTTGAGGCTCGGCTCGATGAACTCCAGCGCATCGCTGCGGAGCCGGAAACCTTTCTCACCGAGCAAATCGACCCCGAGGGCCGCGGGCCGCCGATCACGCTTTCCGACGGGTCCATCGTTCCGCGCCTTCCGAGCTATCGGCTTTGGATGTGGGATGGCGCGTTCAGCGGCAGTATCTCGTTCCGTTGGCAACCCGGAACCACGGTGCTTCCGCCGCATTGCCTGGGCCACATCGGATACAGCGTTGTGCCGTGGAAGCGCCAACGCGGCTACGCGACGCGCGCGCTGAGCCTCATACTCCCGCTCGCGCGCGCCCAAGGGTTGCCGTTTGTTGAGCTCACCGCCGATCCGGATAACGTCGCCTCACAGCGCGTGATCATTAGTAACGGTGGTGAGCTGATTGAGCGCTTCATCAAGCCGGTGGGCCACGGCGGTGGTGAAAGTCTTCGGTTTCGGATTCGATTTTCGTAGTGGCTGTAGGCTAACGAACGCTGAAGCTGACAATGGAGCTATCGATGATGCGTGCTTCGCGCGCATCTTTGTATCTCCCTTGCAGCTGGCTAACGCGTGAGATGGGCACGAGCATCCAGGTGAGGAAGTTCTCATGAGCTCCGATGACCCCGACCATCCAGTGCTGTCCGATGCTTGGCGCTATGAGATCGTCGGCCTTCGACTTGAACTCAAACCCGAGAACAGCGCTGAGCCATTCCTCGATCTCACTGTGGACCTCGACGGCAGCCGCCGCACATTGCGCTTTTTCAGTCCGCAGTCGATCGAGATTGAGGAAGGGGGGCCTGTGAGCGGCGGATTGAAGATTTTGGACGTGTCAGAACGTCAGCTCGATCGGCTGGGCGTGCGCGTTGATGACTACGAAGGGCGTTCCGGCTCGTTACGGTTCTGGGCTCGCGATGTCGTGCCCATCTAACGTTGCGTTGCAGCTGGCAGCCACCGTGTTGTTTCCCGGACGCCTGTCCGCAACTACCAACTCGAGTTCATCGCGCAGGTTGCCTAACGAACACTGAGGCTGAGGAGTTCTGCATCTCGGCGGAATGGCGCCGGCCAACATCTCGATTTAGTCTTTGATATTGCGCATGGAGTGCTTGCAGCTTGGCAGGGGCGTTAGTTCGCAACAGGGGGTTGAATCGCAAGTCTCAATCGGTCAGCGATCCTCGTCATCCCGAAGCAGCCATACGCCGACTGGGCTAACTCGCTCGATGACCATGGCCCGCGGTTCAAGCTCTCAGAGGAGAGCGATGAACTCACCGTCTTCCTCGGTCCAGAGCTCGATACTGTCGAGGAAGTCGAGGCGTTTGTCACCAAGCATTTCGACTTCTTCTTCGAACACTGGCTCTTCGGCTGGTCCACGGACGAGACTCAGTGGCCGGCACGCCGGACCCGTCGCCTGTTTCGCGAATGGTTTGACGTCCGAGTTCACACGATGGTGGAGGACGTTATTGACGCGCCGTACGAGCTTGAGGACCTTTGAGCTCCTCGCGCCTGCGAGCTGACGAACGCCGAACGTGACAAGCGATCATTGCGTGCGGCTTTGCCGCATGATTGTGAAGGTGAGAGCTGAGCTCGATCATGGAGGAACACACAATGCGTGGCTCGAAGCAGACCGCAGTCGCCGCTCGTTTCGTCTCAGTGCTCGTACCGGTGGTCGCTTCCCTGCTCGTCGCGTCCGGCCTGCGGGCCGCCGGCGCCCAGGCGCCGAGCAATCCCTGCGCACAGGTCACGGTGGCCGAGGTGAGCGCCGCGCTCGGCGAGACCGTCGCGGCGGGACAACAGGCTGGCACGAAGACGTGCTCGTGGTCGGCCAACAAGCCGACGCATCAAGTCGTCTCCCTCATGTACTCGCCACCTGGCGACTGGCAGACGCGCAAGACGCGGCCGATGCCCGGCATCACGAAGACGAGCGTAAGCGGCGTCGGCGACGAGGCGTTCACCGAGACGGCCGGTAATTTCTCGACGCTCTATGTGAAGAAGGGAAGCACGACCTTCATGGTGCGCGTATACGGCGTGCCCGATCTCGGTCGGCAGCTAGCTATCCAGAAGCCGATCGCGCAGAAGGTCGCGGCGAAGGTCTGACGGCCGGCGGACAGCTGTCAGGGGTCCACTACGTTCATCGAGCCGTTGACCTACGCCGTCTGCACCTGAGTCGTGTACGCGAGCCACGCGTGGTACTGCGGCAGGCGGCCGTGCACAGCGTCGAAGTATGTCTGCTGGATGCGACGCGTGATCGGTCCCGGCTTGCCGTCGCCCACCGGACTGCCGTCCACCTCGGTGATCGGCGTGACCTCGATGGCAGTGCCAGTGAAGAACGCCTCGTCGGCGCCGGCGACGTCGTCGAGCGTGAGTGGGCGAACGTCGACGGGGACGCCAAGGTCGGGCGCGATCTGGAGGACGCTGTCGCGCGTGATGCCGAGGACGATGGACGCGTCGGCGTCGTTGGTGATGACGCGCCCGTCCTTCACGAGAAAGAGGTTGGCGCCGGAGCCTTCGGCAACGTCTCCCTTGTAGTTCAGCATCAGCGCATCGTCGAAGCCGCGCTTGTTGGCATCTTGCACGGCGCGCACCGAGTTGGTGTAGTGGCCGCATGCTTTCACGAACGGCGGGAGCGAGGCGGCATCGATGCGGCGCACGCTCGAGACGGTGACGCGCACGCCGCGCTCCGGGCCGCCCTGGATGTACGGCCGACCGGGCACGGCGATGATGGCGACGGAGACCGGGCACCCCTTGGGCCAGACGTTGAAGCTGTACGAGTCGAAGAAGGCGAGTGGGCGGAGATACGCGTTATCCAGCGAGTTCGCTCGGATGACGTCGAGCGACGCGGCGCAGAGTTGCTCGAAGGAGTAGGGCCACGCGATTTCGTAGTACGACGCAGACGCCGCGAATCGACGCATGTGGGCGTCGAGGCGAAAGATCGCCGGGCCATCGGCGGTGTCGTAGGAGCGCATCCCCTCGAAGACGCCGGTACCGTATTGCAGCGCGTGCGCACTGACGTGTATACGGGCGTCGTCCCAGGGTGTCAGTTCGCCGTTGAACCAAATGAGGTCGGATTTGGTAAAGGGGGGCATGGGCGGCGCCGGCCGGGGATAGGGTTGCATAGAATATGAGCTTCGCCTTCGATCCGACGATAGCCATGAAGTCACATCGGGCTCCAACGAACGGTCTTCGCCGCGAGCGACTGCGGGCGTCCCCGCGCTTCGACGGCCGAGTGTTTCGCAATACGTACCCCGTCTCGACAGGGCTCAAGGCGGGCGTCGAGCGTCCGACGATGCGCGACTTCCTCTGTCCCGACGAAGAGCGTGTGCCCTCGGCGCCGCTCCCGCTCGTCGACCCAGTCGGGTTCTGGGCAAAGCGACCGGCGTCCGGCCTTCGCGTCACGTGGCTCGGACATTCGACTCTGCTCATCGAGATCGACGGCGTGCGCGTCCTCACGGATCCGGTTTGGAGTGACCGAGCCTCGCCGCTGTCCTTCGCTGGACCCAAGCGATTTCATCCTCCTCCAGCGGCTCTCGCCGCGCTGCCGCCGCTCGACGCCATAATCTTGTCGCACGACCATTACGACCATCTCGATAGTTCGACCATTCGCAAGTTGGCCAGGACGCGCGGCGCCACGCCGTTCATCACCTCGCTCGGAGTCGGCGAGCGCCTCGAGCGCTGGGGCGTCCCGGCGAAGCGCGTCACGGAGTTGGACTGGTGGGAGACGGCCGAGGTGAAGGGCCTAACGATTACCGCGGCGCCGGCGCAGCATTTCTCCGGGCGAGGCATCCGGGACCGCAACATGACGCTCTGGTCGTCGTTCCACCTGCGCGGCGCGAGGCACTCCTTCTTCTTCGGCGCGGACAGCGGCCTCACGCCGGAATACTCGGACATCGCGCGGCGCCTCGGCCCATTCGACATGGTCGCCCTGGAGATTGGCGCGTATCACCCGTCGTGGGGCGACATCCACATGGGTCCCGTCAACGCACTGAAAGCGTATGAGCTGCTGGGAAGCGGCGACTTTCTGCCGATTCACTGGGGAACGTTCAATCTCGCGATTCACCCCTGGAGTGAGCCGGCGGAGACCGTATATCGGCTCGGGGCGGGTGTGCCGTTGATCATGCCGAGGCTCGGCGCGCCCACCGAACCGAGCGAGCCGAATGGCGTGGATCCGTGGTGGCGGGCGGTTGCGAGCACCGCTCCGGAGCCGCTCGCGGAGTCGGATGCTCCGGAGACCCTGGTGTCGGTGAAGCGCCTGATGGACTGAGCATGCTGGGCACCGGGCGAGCCGGAGCCGCGACGGTTTCTCCGCGGAATCAAGTACCATGCGGACGAGGTGATTCCACTGACGGGGTATCGCTGTCCGACGTGCGGCTATGTCGAGTTCTATGCGCGGCCTGCCTAACGAACGCCGAAGCTGCCAGAGGATCCATTGAATTGTTTGCGGCTCCGCCGTAAACTCTTATTGAATTTCGTTGCCGCTTAGCTCGGGCGTTCGATGGACACGACTCGCTCATGACGTTGAGGATTTCAAACACGCTCACGCCGCGCCAACGCTACCTTCTCATACTCTACGGCGTCGCAACCACATTCGCCGTCGTATCCACGCTTTGGGGCTGGCTCGGCGATTGTGCTCGACGCGAAATCGACGGCCAGTGCGGTATGTCGACGGCGTTCGGAGCCGCCATCGGCTTTGTCGGCGCCTGTATGATTCTCGCCTTCGGCCACTGGTTTCCCGTCCTTGCTCGGCTCGCAGGACTTTCACGCCCAGCTAACGATGTGACCAGGGGGCGCACTCTAACTACTTCTCGCGAGTGCCCGCCGAACCAGCCGCCCGCGTCTGACATCCTTCGTGTCCCGCTCCCGAAGAGTCCATCTGACGAACGCTGACGCTGGCCACGGGGTTTATTGAATTGCGAACGCCTTCGGGGTGGCGCCGGCGGCCCACGGTCGCAAAGCTCGATCTCACCCTCGCCCTTGCGATGCTCGTACTTGCAATCGGACTCTGTGTCGATGGCGCCCTCGCGGCGCGTGCCGCGGTTGCCGCCAATGGCTACAATGTTGATTCGGGCGTCTACGAACAGGCGTTCGCCGTGGTCGTGCTCGTCCCAATCGTTGCCGTCCTTCTACTTGCGGCACGCGCGAATAGTACGCGTCCCTGGACTCCCCGCTGGACGGGGCTCGTACTGCATTTTGCCGGCCTGCTGCTAGTGGGCCTGGTGGCCATGATCCTAGTCTTCGTAGCAGCTGCACCGCTCTTCCGCGACAGACAAACGCGACCCTCGCCGCCTAACGCGAACGTTGCTGCTGACTAGCGATTCATTGAAATGTGCGCTGCGCGTGCACTCTGATTGCGTTCCACTTGAAGCAGAACTGGCGCGGTAGCCGGCCAGTACAGCTTTCTAAGTCATGACCATTCGACTTATCGGCCGTGTGCAGCCAGGCAAGGGAGACGCGTCGAATTTGGCGAACGAGCATGATTGGCTCTGGACGCCGACGACAGCGGCGCGAGATCGGCCAGATCCGTGGGTCATCGAAATAATTGCGGCCGTCAATCTGCGGGCAACCTATGGGCTCGTCGACGGCGCATCTCTTGAAGTAGCGTCGCTCGGCGTGGCCCCACGCCCACGCTCACCGAGCGCGCCCCCGGCGGACGTCGCTGATCCTGCCCGCTAACGAACGTCTTGTCGAGGTGCTGACAGAAGGAGGACAGGTCATGAACCTGCATAACGTGCTCTGTCGAACCGCCACCCGCTTCGTGCCTGCGTTCGCGTCGCCAATTCAGTGTCTCGTGTGCGGGCGTGCTCGCACCCGTGCACGTCGCCTCGTTTCCGGACCGGCGCCACCCATTCATTCGGGGCAGAGGGTTCGCTGCGACTGGTGCCGAGCCCCGCGATTGTCCACGCAACTGCTGGCGCTTGGCCCGACGGCGGTTTGTACCGCATGTCTCGACTACATGCGAGCGATCGCAGTTGACGCGGGCCAGTATCGCGATCCTGACGCCTAACGTGGCGTTGCTTCTGCCGAGCGCCGATGTCAATCGCCGCCTCAAAGCAGTTTCCGCTTCTCATGGTCGGTGAGTTCGGCCTCGGCGGCATGCCCAGGGCTGTCGGGCAATTCCCGCCTTGCCGCTCGCCTGGCCACAGCGAGCGAACCAGAGGCGCAGACCGCGCAAGCAAGGGCGAACGTAGGGGCGATCGCTAGCACGTCGCCCCAGCCAAGGGACGCGGCCTTGGCGAAGAGGGCCGAGAGCAGAAGGCCGCCCATGGCACCCCACACCGCAAAGCGCCGAAGCGACATCTGATCAAACCTGCGACGGCGCTCGGTCAGCGCGAGGAACACGGAGAATATGACCCCGGCCATGAAACCGAGTACTCCAAAGATGAGCGGAAACGGCGCGTCGGCCTGGAAGCGAGTCACCACCGCCAGCACGAAGCCCGCACCGGACCACGCTGCTCCCCAAGTGAAGCCCATCCCGATTGCACCGCGAATGCGTCGTATCCAGTTCTGCATTATCAACTCCGACCTTAGAGTCTCACACCTTCGCGGCCTCCGCATTCGGACGAGTGCAAAAGCTCTTTGTGATGTAAAGTATCGCCTCACGTGGGCGGGATTCAAGAGCGGGCATCGCCGGTCTGACCGGCGCGTGGCGGGAGCCGGGCGCGTTTCTGTTGAGCGAAACGGCGTTCGTGTCGTATGAAGCCACGGTCGTGTCGTGCGAAGCCACGGTCGTGTCGTGCGAAGCCTCGGTCGTGTCATGCGAAGCCTCGGTCGTGTCATGCGAAGCCACGGTCGTGTCATGCGAAGCCACGGTCGTGTCATGCGAAGCCACGGTCGTGTCATGCGAAGCCGCGGTCGTGTCATGCGAAGCCGCGGTCGTGTCGTGTGCAATCGCGGTCGCCTCATGCATGGGCGCGGTCGTGTCACACATTGCCGCGGTGCACTCGCTCTGAGCCGACGTCGCCTTCAGTTTTGCGCGCGTCGCCTAACGAAGTGTTCCGGTCGCGCTCTATTTTGTCGCGGGCGGCTCACGATTTGGTAGCGACCGCTACCTATGCGGCACCGGCGCGCGAGTTATTGCCGCGGTCGCGTTCAGAGTTGGACCGGTCGCCTCCGAAGTTGGACCGGTCGCTCTTCAATGTGGAACGTTTTCCTTTCTTGGCGGAAGCGCGGCGCAGGCGCGAGGCCTCGTGGCGCTCGCTCAGCTCCTCGATGAAATCGTACCAGAGCGGGCGATCGACGTCGGTGAACAGTTCGACGACGTGCGCCAACTGGGCGCGCAACGAGCGTAGCGCGGCCTGGAGGTGGACGTCGTAGGTGTTCACACTGATGCCAAGGCGTAGCGCGACCTCGGCCCGTTTGCGTTCGTCGATGAAGGTTTCGAGGATGATCTGACGTTGCATCCACGGCAGGTCGGGCAGATGACAGCGAAGGATCCGATCGAGCTGCTGTGTGTCGTCTTTGGCGCGCTGCTCCGCAGGCGCGGGCGCGTCGTACTTGCCGTCGTCGTTCCGGACGATGGCAAGGAACCAACGGGGCACGCTTCTTAGGCTGCTGCAACGATTCAATGAAGAGAGGGCGCCAGAATTGACGACGTCCTCGACGCTCTGCCGCGAGACGAATTGGGCCGCCATGCGGCGAGCCGCGTCGAGGTTGGAGACGATGCCAGCCCAGAACGCAGAAAGCTGGGCCTCGGCGGCGCTGACGCGTTGCGTTTGCGTTTGGCTGCTCCAAAGTTTGGCTGACGACACCTTTTAGGAGCGATAAACTGATGCGCGGCATCGGCCAGTTCTTGATGGCGCTCGGCGCAGCCATCGGTGTTCTTGTAGCGGTGGCGATGGTCGCTCATCTCGGCTTTGCCGGTGCCCCATGGCTGGTGAACGTCGCGCTGGCGAAGCTCGGGCTGATCGCTGCCGGTGGCCTGATGGCCGGGGGCGCCGTAAGCGTCCGCCTTGCCCGACGACATGAGCAGCGCCAATTGGAATCGCAACTGAGCAGCCGGGATGATGGGTAACAGAGTTCGCGAGCACCCGTGCCTGCATTTAGCAAACAATAGCAGCTCAATCGCGATCCTCTCGCACCAGTACCTTCTTCCCGCGTAGCTTCGTTCCTCGAAGCGCCGCGATGATCGACTTGGCTTCGCTGTCGGGAACCTCGACGATCGAGAACTTGTCCGCTATATCGATCGCACCGATGCCGTCCGGACTCACTCCGGCCTCATTGGCGATGGCGCCGACGATGTCCGCCGGGCGCATTCCGCTCGAGCGACCGAGACCGATGAAGAGCCGCGTGATGTCGCCCCCGCCGCCGGAGCGGCGGCGTGCTGCGCGCGGTTCCTTGCGTTTCCTCTTGTGCCGGATCGGCTCGACATCGCGCGCTCCCCGCCCCTCCCGTTCCCTTCTCTCTGGCGCATGCTGCGGAGCTGGGATCTCCGTTTCGCTCGTCGCTTTGCCGCGTCCCCCCGCTTCGTGCAGCAGCTTCACCGCTGCCATCGCGACGTCCACGACGTCGTGCTCCGAGCTCAGGGTCTCGACGACGACTCGGTAGTCCTCGACCTCGCCGGCCTCGATCGCTTGCTCGATGGCGGCGCGTGTGAGGTCCAGCTTGCGCGCGCGCAGGTCGACGATCGTGGGAAGCTGCTCTCGTTCGATTTTCTGCTTGGTGAGGCGCTCGATGTTCCCCAGATAGCGATGCTCGCGCGGCTCCGCAAACGTGATCGCGACGCCTGCGCGCCCTGCGCGGCCCGTGCGGCCGATGCGGTGGACATACGCGTCGGGAGAGGAGGGCACGTCGTAGTTGACCACGTGTGACACGCCTTCGATGTCCAGACCGCGCGCGGCGACGTCGGTGGCGACGAGCAGTTCGACGCTCCCCTCGCGAAAGCGCTTCATCACCCGGTCACGTTCCTGCTGCGACAGGCCGCCGTGCAGCGCGGCAGCCCTATAGCCGTGGGCCGCAAGCGACTCCGTGAGCTCGTCCACCTCGCCGCGCGTGCGGCAGAAAACGATCGCCGACGACGGGTCCTCCATGTCGAGCACACGACCAAGGGCTGCGAGCTTGTGCTGGCGTCCCACGACGTACGCGGTCTGACGCACGCGGGGAACCGCCCCCTCCGCATGCTTCTCAGCTCGGATGGTCACGCGCACTGGATTGTTCAGATGGCGCTCCGCGAGAGCGGCGATGCGCGGCGGGATCGTCGCCGACAGCAACGCGGTCTGCCGCTCCTTCGGTACGGCTTCGAGAATGGCCTCGAGGTCCTCCGCGAATCCCATGTCGAGCATCTCGTCCGCCTCGTCAAGCACGACGACACGGACGTCCGAGAGCTCCAGCGTGCGGCGCGAGATGTGATCCAGGGCGCGTCCCGGCGTTGCGACGACGACGTCGACGCCGCGCTTGAGCGCACGCAGCTGCTGCTGGATAGCCTGGCCGCCATACACCGGAACCACGCACGTCCCGAATGCCGCATAGCCGTACTTGTGCACCGCCTCGGCGACCTGCATCGCGAGCTCGCGCGTCGGTACGAGGATGAGCGCCCGAGCGCGACCCGACTCGTCGTCGCCGCGCTCCTCGTCGTGGATGCGTTGAAGCAGCGGAAGCGCGAAAGCAGCGGTCTTCCCGGTACCCGTCGCTGCCTGCCCCAGGAGATCGCGTCCTTCGAGCAGCGGCGGTATCGCCTCACGCTGAATCGGCGTCGGCTCCTCATACCCCAGGGCACTCAGGGCGTCGAGCAGCTTCGGTGAAAGGCCGAGGCTGCGGAATCCGTCGGTGACTATCGTGCGCGCGTCTGACACTGTCATGTGGGTCGAGGCTGAAGCTGAGTTAGGATCCGTCATGAGGATCGTGGGCGGGAAATTCGCGGGATGGGACCTCACGTCGCCCAACGATTTCCGCGTCCGGCCTACCGGGGAGCTCGTGCGTGTAGCAATGCTCGACCGGCTGGTGAATGTACTCACGGGAGCCCGCATCCTGGATCTGTTTGCCGGCACAGGCGCACTGGGGCTCGAAGCGCTCTCACGCGGAGCCGCCACGGCGGACTTTGTCGAGACGCGCGCATCGAGTCTGCATGCGCTCAAGGCGAACATCGTATTGCTCCGTGCGCGCGACCGAACCCGCGTGTTCAAGAAAGACGCGCTCCGCTTTGCCGCCGCGCTCCGCGAAGGCAGCTATGACGTCGCCTTCGTGGACCCGCCCTATGAGTCGCGGATGCTGGACCGCGTGATCGAGGGTTGGCAGCTGACCCGCTTCTCCGCGATACTGGTCGCCCAGCACGCGACGACTCACACGTTGCCACCGGGCGCGGAGCTCGAGAGGTTCGGCGAGACGAGCGTGAGTTTCTACGGTTTGCGTGCCGCCCGATAGCACTTCCCAAGCGCCGCGGCGCGTCGTCGTCATCGGCGCGGGTGCAGCCGGCTCAATGGCAGCCATTTTTGCCGCCACGGCCGGCGCCGAGACCACGCTCCTCGAGCGCACTCGCGACGGCGGCCGGAAGATCCTGATCAGCGGCGGCGGCCGCTGCAACGTGCTCCCGATGCGCGTCGACGAATCTCGCTTCGTCACGGATTCCTCACCGCATCTGCTCCGGAAGATTCTCCGTTCGTGGCCGTTGGCCGAGCAGATCGCGTTCTTCGAACACGAGCTTCGCCTGCCGCTCGCCGAGGAACCGGAATCGGCGAAGCTGTTCCCGGTATCGAACAAGGCTCGCGACGTACGCGATGGACTTCTCGCGTACGCCGCACGAGCCGGCGCGACGCTGCGCATGAACACCCTCGTCGCCGGGTTCGAAACGCATGACGATTGTTGGCGCGTCGAGTGCAACGGCGCGCCGCCAATCGACGCCGATGCCGTCATCGTCGCGACTGGCGGCCTCTCGGTGCCGAACACGGGGAGCGATGGTCTCGGCCTTCGAGAGTTGGCGCGGCTGGGTCACACGATGCACCCCGTGTACGCCGCGCTCACTCCAATCACGGCTTCCGGCTCGATCTTCGGCGCGCTCAGCGGCGTATCGCTCCGCGTCACGCTATCGGCGCGTGATGACGTGGCGAAACGCAGCGCCACCGCGAGCGGCGGCTTCCTGTTCACGCATCAGGGCTACAGCGGGCCGGCGCTACTCGACGTGTCGCACGTCGCGGTTCGGTCACGCGCCAAATCGCCTGCGTTGGCGCGACTGACGGTGAAGTGGACGGAGCTCGGCGCCGACGAATGCGAAGCGGCGCTGCGCCCGCAGGGCAATCGCACGGTGACGGGAGCGCTGCGAGCGTTGCTGCCGGACCGTCTCGTCACGATGCTTCTGACGTTGGCGCAGGTCGACCCAACGCGGTCGCTCGCCGAGCTTCGAAAAGATGAGCGCCGCCGAGTCATTGATATCCTAGTGGCGACTGCGCTGCCTTGGAATGGCGACGAAGGATACCGAAAGGCGGAGGTTACCGGAGGCGGCGTCAGTCTCGCCGAAGTGGACCCGCGCACGATGGAGAGCCGGCGTCATGTGGGACTGTTCATTTGTGGTGAAGTACTCGATGCGTTTGGTCCAGTCGGCGGATACAACTTCCTTTGGGCCTGGGCGACGGGGCGCGCGGCAGGACTCGGCGCGGCAATGAGCGCGCGGTAATGCCGGGCGACGGCGCAACTCAAGCGTTGGGTATCTCTACTCCCACATCCGCCGGCGATTGAATCGCCCGCGCGCTCCGAAGTGCACGCACCGAGAGGATGACGCCAAAGGTCCCGGTCACGCCGAGTGCGTACAGGGTCCAAATGAAGAAGAAGGCTCCGGCGGACCTTTTGACGCCGACGCCCGCTCCTGTCATATGGATGACGGGCATGCCCACGGCCACGATCGATCCGAGGAGGACAATCACCTGGCCCGATCGCCGGTCGCTCAACAGCAGCGTTCCGCACAGATAGACGACGAGGATGGCGATGCCGAAGAGATTCGTGAGCCCTCCTGGCGCAAAACCCAGCACGATGTCCTCGGAAATGTGGAGCGACAACAAGAGGATTGAGAGGAGAGACGTCACGGTGAGCATGACGCTGGGTTTCATGTGATACCCGTCGTGTCGGTTTGCCGTGGGACTTCGTATGGGTTAGCCATACGAGAAAATCTCTTCCCGGTTTCGGAAGCCTCTTATGCAGTTACGCCGTGCTCTCGACAATGGCGAGGATGTTCCCCTCGGTGTCCTTGAACCATGCTGTCTTCGCGCCGCCTCCGGTCGCGATGCTGTCCTTCGTCCTGAGGCCCGGCATGTCGTACTCCTCGAATGTCACACCGCGCGCTTTCAGCTCGGCGACCTCGCGCGCGACATCATCGACTTCCCAGAATGCCTGGCTCGCGCGCGACGTCCCCGCGTTGGGAGTAGGGTACATGAAGCACGCCGTGCCGTTGCCGAAGTCGTAGTGCACGCCACCCGCGACCTCGTGGCCGCGCGTGAAGCCGAGTTTCTGCTCATAGAATTCGCGCGCCCGATGGAGATTCGTCACGGGGATATACGCATACATCGGGAATTTCTGCAGCATCGATGATTGCCTCACTGAAAGAAGTTCTTCGCGCTTTGATGTAGACGCCTAACGCCGATCTTCCTGTCCGCTGACCGAGGCACAGTCTCGGCGAGGCTGTCCCCGTGGTGAGAGAACTCTCCCGCGCTCCACCGAATCGCAATATGGCCCGCGCACGTCGGCGTCGGCTCCCCTGCCACCACGTCCGATCGCGGTCAGGCGCGGATTGGGGGTCCCTGCCGCGTGCTCGGCCTCGGGCGATGCCGCCGTACACCTTACATTGCAAGCGCGCGACATTAGACTGCAGGCGCTTCGGGAATGCGAGGCCGATCAGTCAGTGTTGTCAGCAGTTAAACAAAGGGGAAGCGATCCAGCTCGTAGCTTAGGATGCGTTGAAGCCACCGACCACGATGGAGCCGACGTGGACGCCGCAAGGCTTGTGTCGATGAGGCGGGACGTGGCCAATTGCGGCATCCGGCAAACAGAGACGTGGTCGACGCTCGCGTTCAATGGATCGTCGTCAGCCCGAGAATTCCTGACAGAATGTTGCTGAGGATCGAGGCCGAACCATTCGATAACGCACCGTACCGCAATCGGCTGCCGTACCCGTCGGAATAGCCGCGGCTGAAGCCTTGGCGGAAGTAGTAGTTGTAGTCGCTCTGCGCAATGTAGCTGCCGTTGTAGCCGTAATTGGCATCCTGATAGGCGAACGACCGCCGGTAGTTCGACGAGACTCCGTCGGAGCGATCGGCCTGACCCTGCTGATAGCCGACCCGGTATCCGTTATTGACGGCGGCGCGCAATGCGTCGGCTCCGTACTGATTCGTCTCGCGCGCTACGCCGTTGAAGCGGTAGCGGTAGGCAGGCGCCGCGGTTACGTACGGATCGTGTGCGTAGTCGCGCTGCCTCCGCAGTTGCTCCTGCTGTTGCTGCAATTCCTGCACGTAGCGTTCGTGCGCCTCGAGTTGCGCGCGCGTACGCTGCTGCGCCTGGATCTGCGCTGTTCGCGCCTGCGCCGCGCGCACCTGGGCGTCGAGCGACCGTTGATAATCCGTCTGACGCTTCTGCTCTTCGGCGATGCGCCGTTGCTGCTCCTGCGGCGACACTTGCCGTTGGGCGGGAGGATTGTGATGCTCGTCGTCGCGGTCTTTGCCGCGGTCTTTGCCGCGTCCCTGCGCGTTTGCGATCGTGCTGCCGAGCACCATCAGCGCTGCAACGGCTACGAGATCGTTGTACTTCATATAGGCAAGGCCTCGATTGCATGATGGAAAGGACGTACGGAGCCGATCATGCGAGGCATCGACCGTGCCGGGCGGCCTCTACTTCGGCCTCCTCGTGTACCGGATCTCCACTGCTTTCCACTCCGGCACCTTCCCGAAACTCAGAAAGCTGGTTGCGACCATCGAGTTCGCCGACGTCGGCTCGATGACCGTGCGCTGCGTCCACGTGTCGCCGGCCAGCTGGTACGACGCCTTCAGCTCGAAATGGCGCGCTTGCTCATCCCACGCGCCGGCTTCGGCAATCCGGCTGGTGTTCGTGCTGGCGATGCGTGTGGCTTCGTACTGATGAGTGCCGGTGTTGAACCCCGTCCATGCGAGCGTCGTGAACGGGGCACCGTTCAGCGCGCCCTCGATCTTCTCTTCGATGAACAGACCATCGAACAGAGGCCGGATCGTCGAAACGCCTTTGCTCACGACGGCGGGGCCGCCAGGCCGAAACCAGAACGTCAGCTCCACATCCCAGGTATCGCACATCGCAATGAGGCGCGCGTGCTCCGGGTCCGGACCGACCGACGTTCTCGTGGACCGCACCGATGCCTCGGCAACGGCGCCAGTGACGACGACAGCGCTCGCGATGACGAGGGCGCCGGTGACCAATCTGATGGTACGGCTCATTGTGGCTCTCGGGCTTGTGGGTTTCGAACGACGGTGCGTGAGTATGGCATCACGAGGCATCCGGCGACATCACCTGAATGGATGATTTTGGGGTCTCGTTATGGGAATTTCGACGATCGATGACATGATTGCGAACACTGCCTCTAGCCAGCACGCCGCGGACAGCCACGACCTGATCCGCGTCCAGGGCGCCCGCGAGAACAACCTGAAGGACGTCAGCATCGAGATTCCCAAGCGGCGGCTGACTGTGTTCACCGGCGTTTCGGGATCGGGCAAGTCGTCGCTGGTGTTCAGCACCATCGCGGCCGAGTCGCAGCGGCTGATCAACGAGACGTACAGCGCGTTCCTGCAGGGCTTCATGCCGACGCTGTCGCGTCCCGACGTCGACGTCCTCGAAGGCCTAACGACGGCGATCATCGTCGATCAGGAGCGAATGGGCGCGAACGCCCGCTCGACGGTCGGCACGGTGACCGACGCCAACGCGATGCTGCGCGTGTTGTGGAGCCGGATCGGCAAGCCACGCATCGGACCCGCGACCGCGTTCTCGTTCAACGTCCCAACGCGCAAGGCAAGCGGCGCGATGAACGTCGACAAGGGCAGGGGTGAACGCATCGTTGTTCGCGACATCGTCTACCTCGGCGGCATGTGCCCGCGATGCGAGGGGATGGGCTCCGTCAACGACATCGACCCGTCACAACTGTTCGATGATAAGAAGTCGCTCAACGAGGGCGCGCTCACGATCCCCGGCTACACCACGGACGGCTGGCAGGTACGCATCTTCGCAGCCGCGGGCCTCGACCCCGACAAACCAATTCGTAAATACACGAAGAAGGAGCGCGACGACTTTCTTTACAGCAAACCGAGAAAGGTCAAGCTCCAGAACATAAACCTCACTTACGAGGGACTGGTCCGGCGGATCCAGAAGTCGTTCCTGTCGAAGGACGTCGAGGCGATGCAGCCGCACATCCGTGCCTTTGTAGAACGCGCGGTCACCTTCACCACCTGTCCCGAGTGCGGCGGCACTCGGCTCAACGAGGCCGCGCGTTCGTCGAAGATCAAGAAGATCAGTATCGCCGACGCATGCGCGATGCAGATCAACGATCTCGCCGAGTGGGTGCATGGCTTGGACGAGCCGTCCGTCGCGCCGTTGCTGGCGACACTTTCGCATACGCTCGACTCCTTCGTGGAGATCGGGCTGGGCTACCTCAGCCTCGACCGGCCGTCCGGCACGATATCGGGCGGTGAGGCGCAGCGCACGAAGATGATCCGCCACCTCGGTTCGTCGCTTACCGACGTGACGTACGTCTTCGACGAGCCGACGATCGGGCTGCATCCGCACGACATCCAGCGGATGAACGATTTGTTGCTGCGGCTGCGCGACAAGGGCAACAGCGTCCTCGTGGTCGAACACAAACCGGAAGTCATCGCGATCGCCGATCATGTGATCGACCTCGGACCGGGCGCAGGCTCCGCCGGCGGCGAGGTCGTCTTCGAGGGCAACGTTGACAAGCTGCGCGCGAGCGGCACGCTCACCGGGCGACACCTGAATGACCGCGCGACGCTGAAGCAGTCAGTGCGAAAACCAACCGGCGCAATAAAAGTGCGCGGCGCCCGCACTCACAATTTGAAGAACGTCGACGTCGACATCCCGTTAGGCGTGCTGGTGGTGGTCACGGGCGTCGCTGGATCGGGCAAGAGCTCATTGATCCACGGCTCGGTGAGCGGCGGCGACGGAGTTGTGTCGGTCGACCAGACACCGATCCGTGGATCGCGGCGCAGTAACCCGGCGACGTACACCGATCTGCTCGAGCCAATCCGCAAGGCGTTCGCGAAGGCGAACGGAGTGAAGCCGGCGCTGTTCAGCGCCAACTCCGAGGGCGCCTGTCAAACCTGCAACGGCGCCGGGGTGATCTACGTCGACCTCGGGATGATGGCTGGTGTGACTACCGTTTGCGAGGAGTGCGAGGGTCGGCGTTTTCTTGCATCTGTTCTCGAATACCGGCTTGGTGATCTCAATATCGCCGAGGTGCTCGACCTCGCGGTCGATGACGCGTTAGGCTTTTTTGGCAACGGTGACGCGCGGACGCCAGCCGCGCAGGTTATCCTCGAGCGTATGGCCGACGTCGGACTCGGTTACCTGCGACTTGGTCAACCGCTCACCACGCTCTCGGGTGGCGAGCGCCAGCGGCTCAAGCTCGCGACGCACATGGGTGCGGAGGGCGGCGTCTACGTGCTCGACGAGTTGACCACCGGTTTGCACCTGGCGGACATCGAGCAGTTGCTCGCGCTCCTCGATCGGCTCGTCGACTCCGGCAAATCGGTCATCGTGATAGAGCATCACCAGGCGGTGATGGCGCACGCCGACTGGATCATCGACCTCGGACCGGGCGCGGGCCACGATGGCGGGCGGATCGTGTTCGAGGGCACGCCCGCTGACCTGGTGGCGGCGAGATCGACGCTGACCGGCGAGCACCTGGCGGCATTCGTTGGGCGAAGCAGATCACGCTAGTGCCTCCAGCAGGCGGTCGACGTCGTCCATGTCGTTGTAGATCGACGGCGACACGCGCATCCAGTTGTCGGCGACTCGTACGTCGACGCGCGCTCTGGCGAGCTTGTCAGGCACGTCACTCGCCGCGAGTCCCTTGCGCGCAAACGTAATGATGCTCGCTGTGGATCCCGGTGGTGTGACGCACGTGAAACCGCGCCGCGGGACTTCGGCTCGGAGTTTCTGGATCATCGGCTTGCGATACGCCTGGATGTTGGCGACGCCGAGCTCTTTCACGTAGGCGAGTGAAGCGGCGAGACCCGCGCCGAGGGCACCGCCGATGGAGCCCGTCTCGAAGTGGCCGGTCGCATCGTGCTTGAACGTCCACGACACGGGTTCGGACTCGCCCGCGATGTCGAACGGCGGCTCGTGACCGGTCATGTCCGCGGCCTGATAGTAGCCGATCTGCGGACGTCGGATTCGCTCGAGCAGATCGTCGCGCGCATAGAGAAAGCCAAGCCCATAGTCTGCCATGAGCCACTTGAAGCTGGAGCACGCGGCGAAATCGACACCGCTCGCTTTTACGTCGAACGGCTCCGCTCCTGCAGTGTGAATGATGTCCGCGTAGACATAAGCGCCATGCGAATGCGCGAGCTCGCAGACCGCTTTGAGGTCGTGCTGGAAGCCGTTGTACATTGCGGTGGACGACAGCTCGACGAGCTTCGTCTTGCGGTCGATCACACGCGCGAGATCGTCGATATTGATGCGAAAATCGGTCGTCGGTTTCACGATGCGGACATCGAGTCCGCCGCGCTTCAGCTCGAGGAGATGAACGAGCGCGCCGTCGAAGTGAAGCCAGTCGCTGACGACATTGAAGTCAGTCGGCCGATCGAGTCCGAGCGCGCTGACAACGAGATTCTCGCCCGCACTGGTGCTGGGAACGTACGCGATCTCGGATGTCTTCGCGTTGATCAGTTCCGCGAAGAGCGTTTTGGCATTGAAGCCTTCACCCGAGCCGCCACCGGATCCGGGCCGTGGCATCGCGAACTTGTTGCGTTGCGCGAGATACGCGCGCGCGGCGTCGGCGGCTGGCCGAGGGATCGGATGCGTGTACGCGGCGTTGAGGTACGTGAAACCGTCCGCAAGGTCGAAGTCCTGCTTTCGGGGCAGACCGGCGTTAGGCGTCACCGTAATTCCCAGAGCAGACGCTGGGCGAAGCTTCGCGAATGCCAGCGACGCGGCCATGCCGCTCACTTCTTTGAGAAGCTCACGACGATCGAGTGTCATAGCGAGGCCAATTGTATCCAACGAGAGAGGAAGAGGGTGAAGTCGCCTAACGACTAGGAGCATGTTGTCGCTGCTGTTCCGCCTCCGCCAACCATTTCGCCATCTTCTCGTCCTTGGCGGCGTACAGCGCCCAACCCCGCGCGGTACTGTTCCAGCGATAGTCCTCGATGGTCAGGTCGATGCCGCGGTCGATGAGAAATTGCATCGACTCGTAGTTCGCGGGATTCTCGCCAGTCCCGACCTGTCCGACCAACTCGTGCAGGATGCTCGCCGGCTCGTGGGAGCCCCATCTGGTGTTGATGTCCGCGCCGTGCGCGAGCAGAAAGTCCGCGACGTCGAAGTGGCGGTTGATGACGGACCAGGCGAGCGCCGTGTCGAGAATCGACTGGGTACGCGACGCGCTCCACTGGTAGTCGATCGCGGTGTGCGTGTTGTAGGGAAAGTGATTGTCGAGATTGCCCAGCGCCGGCGCGCCTGACTCGTCGAACCAATGCTTCACGCGCGCGATGTTTCCCATGGCTGCCGCGTGTGGCAGGTCGTCGGGCAGTGGCCAGATGCGCGTGAGGAGCGGAATGAGGTGCAGCTTCGCGTATGTGACGGCGAACTCGATTGCTCCAGACGGAGGCGGCGGCCGGCGCCGTCGTAAGGCGGGATCGAGATCGAGCAAAGCAACGATGAATTCGGCGCGATCCCGTATCGTGGCCCGCTCTATCAACCCCGCCTGAAACGGCACGTGCGCTTCGCCAAGCAGCCACGGTTCGCGTTGCAACCAACTGACGAACGCCGTCAGGTCGCCATCCTGCAGCGCGCGCGTGACCTGATCCATGAGAAAGGCCTGCCACGGGCCGCTCGGTGTGGCGTGCATGAAGGCGAGCGTTCGATTTCCAATGAGGTACCTGACGAAGGCGGAGCGCCCCACGCTTCCATCGACGTGTTTTCCGAGCGCGGGATCGAGTGCGATGGCTCGGTCGAGCAGAACGGAGGCGGCCGCTTCGTGCCCGAAGTGGCACGCGGTCATGAACCCCTCATTGACGACTGCGAGATCGTTCCCGTTCTCGTCGAGCGAGGCGTGAACCGCGTCGAGATCGCCTAACGCTGAGAAGAATCTGAGCGTTTGCGGCAGCAAGCCTCTCCGCCGAAACAATTGCAATAGTCCCCTGGCGCGCGATTCGACGAGTCCGTCGGGCACCGACGACGTCACGACCGCGCCGGCGTCGATCAGCAGCTCGGCGCACGCCGGCCGCGTAAAGGTCTGTTCTCTCTCCGGATCGAAGGCGTCGCCGTAGGCGCCCGTGGCGATTCCCAGCAGGCCACCGCTGCTATCCGAGTCGTCGCCAGTCCAGGAAAGCAACGCCGGGTACTCAGCCAACAATTGCTTCAAGTGCTCGACGTCGTTGTCGTGAATCGCGCGTCGCGCCTGTGTTACTGCCCACTCCAAGCCGTTGCCGAGGCGTTTGTTCACTTCAGCGGTGAGATCTTGCCAGCCGGCGTAGCCGTACTCACGCGCGATGATTAGTTGCGCATTGCGCTGCGTCAACGTCAGATCGACGTTAGGCAGCTGCTCGCGCGCACGTGCGACGGCAGCGGCGTCGCCGGCGGCGATGTCGCGCGTGAGTTTCTTTGCCTGCTTTCGGAGGGACTCGAGCGACGGGCGAGCGGGAAGCGACTTCATGGCGACCTCCTTTCATGAATCGCCTGTTCCCCGCTGAGGCCAGGCTGAAAGAAGGTGCGAACGCACGCGACTTTGGACCTAATCAGGTGGGAGTATTCCCTTGCCGCGGGTAGGTGGCGCCCTGTAGCGCTCTGCCAGCAGTATCAAGGGAGAGCGCTTCGATGTCAACCGCGGCGAGGTCTCCGGCGCCCGAGCTTATCTTGAGCGCATGACGTCCCCGTCCGTTCTCGTCGAGGCCTGTGTCGACTCCGTCGCGTCGTCGCTCGCGGCCGAGCGCGGCGGAGCACGACGGCTGGAGCTGTGCGATGCGCTCTTCGACGGCGGGACGACGCCGAGTGCCGGGATGATTGCCGCTTGCAAGGAAACGGTGTCGATCCCGGTCGTCGTGATGATCCGTCCGCGCGGCGGCGGCTTCGTCTACTCCGACGCGGAGCGCGACGTGATGCGACGGGACGTCGTCGTCGCCCGTGAGCTCGGCGCCGATGGCGTGGTGATCGGCGGCCTCCATCGCGACGGCACCGTTGATCTCGCGCTCGTGCGGCTCCTCGTGGAGGCGGCGCAGGAGCTGCCGGTGACCTTCCACCGCGCGTTCGACCTCACACCCAGTTTGGCGGAGTCGCTGGCTTCGCTCGCCGACGCCGGCATTGAGCGTGTACTCACCGCCGGTGGCGCGTCGACGGCCGCGGAGGGCGCGACGGCACTCGCCGATCTGGTCCGCCGGGCAGGGTCGCGGATCGTCGTGATGGCGGGCGGAGGCGTCCGGGAGGAGAATGTGCGTACTCTGGTCGAGACCTCCGGCGTGCGCGAAGTTCACGTGCGGCTCACTCGCCGGCGGCACGGCGGAGAAGTACCGTCTCGAAATGGACTGCGCGTGCGCAAGCCTTTACCCGAAGACGAGGCAGCCTGGGAAGAAACGGACGAGCAGCGCGTGCGAAGCTTCGTCAGAAGCGCCGCCGCCATATCGGGTCGCGGCGCCTAACGAGCCGAGTCATCGAAGAACGAGAAGAGCACCGGAGAGCGGGCAATGCGCATCGCAAGCTGGGGGCATGCTTTTTTTGCTGCGACGCTGATGGCGCTTGGAATCATCGGCCTGGTCCAACGCGACTTTCCGCCGACATGGACGGGCGTGCCCGCGAGTCTGCCCCTTCGTGAGCTACTGCTCTATCTCTGCGCTCTCGTGTCTCTGGTGACTGGCGTCGGCCTGCTCCTTCGGCGCACGGCTGTCGTCGCCGCCCGCGTGCTGCTCATCTATCTTCTGCTCTGGCTGCTGTTGTTCAGGATCTCGTACATCTTCGTCGCTCCAACTTCGACGGATGTGTGGTGGGCCTGCGGCGACACCGCACTGATGGCTGCCGCCGCCTGGGTGCTCTACGCGTGGTTCGCGGCCGACCGGGAAGGGACAGGTCTCCGTTTCGCTACCGGCGACAGTGGCCTGCGCATCGCGAGGGTGCTTTACGGTTTGGCTTTGATCCCATTCGGCGTTGCCCATTTCACGTATCTCGAGCACACCGCCGAGCTGGTGCCCGGCTGGCTGCCGTGGCATTTGGGTTGGGCGTACTTCACCGGCGGCGCGTTCATCGCAGCGGGCGTCGCGATACTCACCGGCGTCTACGCTCGGCTCGCAGCCGTCCTCTCGGCGTGGGAGCTTGGCCTGTTCACGCTGCTGGTGTGGGTACCAGTCGTCGCGGCGGGCCCCAACGCATCTCAATGGACCGAGTTCGTCAACTCCTGGGCGTTGACCGCGGGCGCGTGGGTGGTAGCAGATTCCTACCGCGGCACGCCCTGGCTTGCCGCGGAGTGGCGCTGGCGCCGATTGGACAATGAGAGATTGCTCGCTCGCAACTAAACGTTAGACGTTAGGCAACAACGTGAAGGGTCCCTGACGGGAGGTCGCAATGCGCACGCAGAACCTACTCGTGGTCACGGCAATACTCATCGTGGGCCTTGGTTCTGTCGCGGGCCTCGCTCGCTCAGTCGACGCGGCCGACGCTGCGCGACAACAAGCCGGCGCGAACGACATCACCGGCACGGTCTCGGGCCCACGCGGCCCGGAAGCTGGCGTGTGGGTGATCGCCGAAACGAACGAGCTCCCCACGAAGTTCGTGCGGATCGTCGTCACCGACGATCGCGGACGCTATCTCATCCCGGACTTGCCTGCAGCCACCTACGATGTGTGGGTGCGTGGCTACGGTCTCGTCGATTCACCAAAGTCTAAATCGACGATTGGAAGGACACTCGACCTCAAAGCCATACCGGCGCCTAACGCGCGCGCCGCGGCGGCGTACTACCCAGCCGGGTACTGGCTGTCGATGCTCCGCGTACCGGAGAAAAGCGAGTTCCCCGGTACTGGCCCGGAAGGCAATGGCATCGCGGCTAACGTGAAATCGCAGGACGATTGGATTCGCACGATCAAATCCGGTGGCTGTACAGCGTGCCATCAGCTCGGCACCAGAGGCACGCGGATCGTTCCCGAGGAGTACCGGAAGCTGGGCTCGAGCTTCGCGGCGTGGGAGCGTCGCGTGCAGTCGGGTCAGGCCGGCACGCAGATGCTCGGCACGATCGACAATCTTGGCCACACGCGCGCGCTGCAATTGTTCGCGGATTGGACCGACCGTATCGCCGCGGGCGAAGTGCCAGCGACGGCACCGCGTCGTCCACAAGGAATCGAACGAAATGTCGTGATCACCGAATGGGATTGGGCGGATCCGAAGTCGTACCTGCACGACGTGGTGTCGACCGATCGCCGCGATCCCACCGTGAACGCGAATGGCTTGATGTACGGCTCGCTGGAGCTGAGCTCCGATTATCTGCCGGTGCTCGATCCAATACACAACACGGTGAGTCGCGTGCCACTCACCGTGCGCGATCCCGCGACACAGCCGGCGACGGGACCGAATCACGGCGCGCCATCGGTCTACTGGGGCACGGAAACGATCTGGACGAGCAAGAACAACGTCCACAATCCGATGATGGACGAGACCGGGCGCGTGTGGATCACGTCCACCGTGCGCCCGGCGGACAATCCGGCGTTCTGCAAAGCGGGATCGACGCATCCATCGGCGAGGCTCTTTCCGCTCAATCGCTCCGGGCGGCAGCTCGCGATGTACGATCCGAAGATGAAGAAGCTGACGCACATCAGCACATGCTTCAGCACGCACCATCTGATGTTCGCCGAGGACTCGAATCGCACGTTGTGGACGAGCGGCGGCGGACCAGTCGTGGGCTGGCTCGACACCAAGCTGTTCGACGCCACGGGCGACGAGGAGAAATCGCAGGGATGGACGGCACTCATCCTCGACACGAATGGCGACGGCAAGCGCGGTGAGTACACGGAGCCCAATCAGCCGATCGACCCGACCAAGGATCATCGGATCAACGCCGGCTTCTACGCGGTCGCGCCGGCGCCGGACGGATCGATCTGGGGATCGACGTTAGGCTATCCTGGTGGGATTATCCGTCTCGTACCCGGAAGTCACCCTCCCGAGACGGCTTTAGTAGAGTATTACGAGCCGCCGTATCACAGCGCCGATCCGTCCAAGCGTGGCTTCTCGCCACGCGGAATGGACATCGACCGAAACGGCGTCGCGTGGGTCGCGCTCGCGAGTGGCCACATGGCGAGCTTCGATCGACGGAAGTGCAAGGCCCCGCTCAACGGACCAACGGCGACGGGCCAACATTGCCCGGAAGGCTGGACGCTCTATCCGGAACCGCTGCCGCAGTTAGCGAATGTGAAAGAATCGGGGAGCGCCGAGGCGAGCTACTACACATGGGTCGACCAGCAGGACGTGCTCGGCCTCGGAAAGAACACGCCGATCAACACCGGCAACGCGTCCGAGGGCCTGTTGGCGCTCAAGGATGGGCAGTGGGTGATCTTGCGCGTGCCGTATCCGACGGGTTTCTACACAAAATGGATGGATGGTCGTATCGACGACGCGAACGCCGGATGGAAGGGGCGCGGATTGTGGGCGACGGTCAGCACGCGCGCACCATTTCACATGGAGACTGGCAAAGGAACGACGAGCAAGGTGCTTCACTTCCAGCTGCGGCCGAGTCCTCTTGCTCGCTGACGTCGGAAAATGATTCCGAACACTGACTCTTGCATAACCATCCATATGGTGGCGAGCCTCGACGGCTTCATCGCCCGAAAGGACGGGAGCGTCGGCTGGCTCGAGACAGCAGACGAATTCGTGGGCGGGAAGACGATGGACCCGGGTGTCATCGCAGCGTTCCTCGAGACGATCGACTGCTATGTGATGGGAGCGCGGACATATGAAACCGCGTTGGGTTTCGAGGCCAAAGGGTTCGGGTGGTCGTATGGCAACAAGCCTACGTTCGTCCTGACTCACCACGAGTTGCCGCGGACTCGGCAAACCGTCGAGTTCTATTCCGGCGATCTCGCGCTTTTCGTCAACGAGCGCTTGCGACCTGCGTTCCGAAGTATCTGGTTTGTCGGAGGCGGTTGCGTCGCTGGGGAATGCCTTCGCCTCGGGCTCGCCGATGAAGTTCGTTATTCGATCGTGCCGATCCTGATTGGTGATGGCCTCCCTTTCTTCGAGAAGCTCGACGGAGACATCGCCCTCCACATGGCCGAGGTCACAGCCTATGTGAACGGCATGATCGAGCTTCGTTACGAAGTGCGAAAGACGCTCGCGAAGACGAGTTGATTGCAAGGGGAGACGCGACCATTCTCATTTATCGTATGCTCAACATCGCACAGTACCGCCTGACTCCCGTCGCCGTCCGGATGCTGATGCTCCTTCTCGTCGCGCCCGCGTCGGTACTCGCTCAAGCAGCCACGGAGCAACCGGCGGCGGTGGTGCCGCTACCGGCGACGCGGCTCCCGCGCACGCATCAGCCGCGACCGACGAGCGCCGCGATCTCCGCCGGCGACCTGATGACCCGCCTCTACATCTTCGCCGACGATTCGATGCAGGGACGCGAGGCCGGGACCATCGGGAGCGTGAAGGCGACGGCGTACATCGCCGGCGAGTTGAAGCGAATGGGGCTCGAGCCCGCGGGCGACAGCGGGACCTACTTCCAGGTGCTGCCATTCAAGATGCGCTCGGTCGATACGAATTCCGTAATCACCGTCGGTGACGTTAGGCTCCCGTTCGGACACGAATGGGGCTCGGCGCCGCCGACGGACATCGTCTTGCACGATCAACCGATCGTCTACGGCGGCGTGCTCGGCGACTCGAGCTTCATTCCACTGGACTCGCTCAAGGGCAAAGTCGTCGTCGCTCGCCTGTCGCCGACGAACATTCAGGGCGGGCTGCGCGTCATCGGCGAGGTCGCGTCGAAAAGCGCCGGCGTCATCGTCGTGGGGCCGGCGCAGTTTCTTTCCTTCTTCACGCAGCCGCAGCAGTACCTCGACGAGCCCGGCGCGTCGTCGGGCCCGCTCGGCTCCATGATCTACGTATCCGACAGCGCCGCGGCGCGTCTCTTCGAGACGCCGTTAGGCACGCTTGCTGTCGGCGGCGCGGGAAAGCCGGTTGGCATCGAGATCCACGTGCGAACGGAGCCGACCCCCTACGCCGCTCGCAATGTCGTCGCCATTCTGCCGGGGAGCGATCCGAAGCTGCGCGGCGAATACGTCGCGATCGGCGCGCACACCGATCACATCGGCTTCAATCACACACCGGTCGACCACGACTCGATCCGCATCTACAACCACACCGTCAGGCCGGGCGGCGCCGAGCAGCAGGGAGCGCGCGCAACACCGGAGCAGCAAGTCGAGGTGAACAAGGAGCTCGCCGCGTGGCGCGCGGCGCATCCGGGCGAGACACGGATCGATTCGATCTACAACGGCGCGGACGACGACGGCAGCGGCACAGTGACCGTGCTCGAGATCGCGGAAAAGATGGCGTCACTCCGGCCGGCGCCGAAGCGGTCGATGCTGTTCGTGTTTCACGTCGGCGAGGAGAAGGGCCTCCTCGGGTCGAAGTATTTCACCGATCATCCGACAGTGCCGCGCGACTCGATCGACGCGCAGCTCAACATGGACATGGTCGGCCGTGGCGATGCGTGGGACCAGACTGGCGTCGACAAGACCGGCAAGCCGTTGCACGGCGGTCCGCGTTCGTTGATGCTCGTCGGATCGCGGCGTCTCTCGACGGAGCTCGGCGATCTCGTCGAGCGGGTGAACACCGAGGGGAAGCATGGCCTCGCGTTCGACTACTCATTCGACGCGAATGGTCATCCGGAGAACGTCTATTGTCGGAGCGATCATTACGAGTACGCTCGCTACGGCATTCCGATCGTGTTCTTCACGACGGGCGTACACTCGGACTATCACCAGGTGACGGACGAGCCGGAGTACATCGATTACGATCACATGTCGCGCATCGCGTCGTTCATCGAGGACGTCGCGCTTCACGTCGCGAGTCTCGATCATCGAATCGTGGTCGATCACGCAAAGCCGGACCCGCGCGGCTCGTGTCAACAATGAGACGCTGCGGAAATCGTTGCTGACTTATCGCAGCCCGTAGACGACGACCTGATTCGAGAACGTAGGCAGATACACGTGGCCGTTGGCGATCGTCGGCGACGCGAATTTGGCGTAGTAGCCGGCGCCGTCACGGGCGAGATTCTGCTGATTGTTCCAGAGCTGCTTCGTGACGTCGTTCGCGTCGAATGCCCGCAGAATACCAGTGCTCACCGCATGCGCGGCGTCGCCACCGGACGCGTATGATGCCCAGAGGATACCCGTGCCGTCCTTGCTTCCGTTGGATGACACCGACAGCACCGCTCCGTTCTGTCCTGTCGGTCCGCCCACGTTGAACAGAGTCTGGCCGCTCTGATTCAGCTGGTTGCTACTGCGGTCGAATGGGATAGCACGCAACGCATCATTCTCGGACCACACATAGACGAATTCCTTGGTGGAACCTTTGTAGTACGCGGGCTGACAGTGCATGTTCGCATTCGCGCTCAACGAGATGACTTGCTGCACCCGGTTGCCTGACGACTGGTAGCCGCCCATGTCATCCTTGTTCAACAAGTAGAGAGTGCCGTTCTTGTCGCCCGTGAAGAAGTAACTCGAATTGGGAATCAGCATCGCACCTGGGCCACCGTAATCCAGGTCGTTGTCGTTGAGGTATTGGTAATTGTTGGGGGTGAAGTAGCTTGCGACGTGCAACGTCGCTCCGGTCGGCGTCAGTTTCAGGGCGCTCTCGCCGCGATCCTGCAGGCTCGTCGGATCACCGTTGTTCCCTACGGTGCCGTTTCCGACGACCACGAACAGGTTGCCCTGCGCGTCAGCGGCCATGCCGACTCCGCTCTCCCACAGGCCTCCGGCGCTTCCGTCGGGCGTCGCGTTGTAGACGATTCGCTGTTGTAGCGTGGCGGCGTCGTATCCCAGGATCCATCCGTGATACGGTCCCCAATCGCAGTGAGATGAAAACGTGACATACACGACGCCGTCGAGCAGCGTTAGGCCCTGGCGCTGGTTCTGGCGTTGAGCATCGAATGCGATCACGCCGTTGACGCTGCCATCGCCATTGCCGCCGTAGGTGGCACTGATTGCGACGGGGCTACCAGGCAATTCATTTCCGCTGACGATGTCGACGGCGTGGAGGTGTTGCACGAACGTGCTGTCGGCGGTGCTGCGCGCAACGAAATAAATGGCGTGTCTCGCCGCGTCGATCACTGGCGTGCCGACGATTCCGAGATTGCCGCTGAAATCCGCGTACGTCCCACCACACGCTCCGCTCAGGTCGGTATTCTTGGTCGGCCGCATGCCGGGCGCCGTGAAGCTTTTTCGCCAGTACAGTTGTCCGTTGTCCCCGTCATAGGCGTACAGCGTATTACTGACCGTGGCGATGTAGGCCACGTTGTGCGCGCCGTTGCCGATGCTGACGTTGCCGACGACCAACGGCTGGGCATACACCTGGTCGTCCACGGCGAGCCCGAACACTCTGCCGAAGTGCTGCGCGTCCACATTGCTCGTCGTCAACAGCGTTTCGTTGCTGTTCCACCCCGTCCGGGTGTTGTCGTTATGCTGCGTGAGCACCGAGACAGATTGGGGATTCGACGTGCTGCTGTCGTTCGCGCGATCGGTGATTGCGCTCTTGCAGGCAACCACCCAGGCGACGGCGACAAGCACAGTGCGTTTGTCCATGAGCGCGCTCAGAGGCCTCGGTGAAATCGCGACGCAGACGTGCACGCTGATGGTCGCGCTGACGATCAGTTTGCGCCGGGACGATAATAAGCGAACCGGGCTGCGGGGCGGCAAGGGGCCGCCGGCGTGAGTCGACTGGTACCGATGGGCCAATATGAACTCGACGACACCGAGCGAAGATTCGAAAGGCGAGCCGCTCGAGGTGCCGAATGTTCGCTGCTGCCCATATTAGAAAGTTTTCATCGATCATCGCGCTAGCTGCCTGTGCCGGAGCCTTTGCCATGGCAAGCGCGCAGGAGCAGCAGCCGGTGCCGGTCAAGACGCAGCCGGCCCGATCGCGCTCGGCTCCGTATAAAGACCCGGAGCTCGCGACCGTGGTCGGCGTTCTCGTGCCGGGTGGCGGGCAGCTCTATGCCGGGCGGTACGGGAAGGGGCTCGGACTCTTTGCCGCGAGCGCGGTCGGCGTCGCCCTCGCGCTCGACTCCAGGCACAGCAACCGGTGCAGCGTCGGCATCTCGTGCAGCAGCGACGCGCTCAAGGCCGGCGGGATCGTGATCGCGGCGCTGGGCTGGGGCTTCGGTTGGGCGACGGCGGCCCGCGACGCGCGTAAGCAGAATTCGCAAATGCTCAACAACGCCAGGTCGTGGGTGCCATTCCTCGAGCGGCGGGATGGACGGTTGCTGGCGGGCCTCGCTCTGGCAACACGATAGCGCAAGGGTTCGACCATAGATTGCTTCTTGGCGAGGTAGGGCGAGACCAAGGAGCCAGTGAAGCGATCAGCGGTGATCTCGGCGAATGGCCAGTATCGTTATGCGCTGCGCCGAGTGTGGGCCCCGGCGAAAGGAAGTGTCCTGTTCATCGGGCTCAACCCGTCGACGGCCGATCATCGCGTCGACGACCCAACGATTCGCCGCTGCGTGCAGTTCGCGCGGACGTGGGGGTTTGGCCGGCTTGCGGTGGCGAATCTCTTCGCGTTGCGAACATCCTCGCCGCGCGGACTTCGTCGCGTGAACGATCCCGTCGGTCCGCGCAATGATCGCTGGCTACGTCAGCTGATCGACGACGCCGCGGTAGTCGTCGCGGCGTGGGGCAACGGCGGCGCATATCTCGAGCGAGATCGAATGGTGCTCGGGATGATCCGCCGGCCGCGATGCCTAGGCATCAGCAAGCGCGGATTCCCACGGCATCCACTTTACATCCGCTCGACCACAGCGCTGATCGACCTTTCCGAGGCCTAACGTCTTGCGCAATTGATGTTCATCGCCGAATCCGACGACAGCGACGAGCCGCCATACCACGTACGCGATGAAGAAGACGTCCTCGCGGAGGGCGCTCACCGTGTTGCGCAGTTGGCGCATGCGGTTCTTATTTGACGCGCCCGCACCGACGTCGCGACCCAAAACACCACAATTGGAGCGGAAGGGTCGATGCGCCTAACGCGAGTGACACACGTTGCGATTGCTGTTCTCCTGTTCTGCTCGAGCCGATTGAGTTCCGCGCAGGCGGCAACGCAGGGCGTCGTACGACCGCATGAGGTCCTCAAACAGGTCGTGACGGGGATGCCGCGGGACTCGGCGCAGGAAATTCGCGTGATCACCGCGATCTTTCAGGCGGGCGACAAAACCGTGTTCCACACGCATCGGCAGCCCGTCACGGTTTATGTCCTCGAGGGCACGTTCACGCTGGAGATGGAGGGACGGAAGCCAGCCACGGTCCGAGCCGGCGAGGCGTTCGTCGAACCGCCGAACGTTCGCATGACGGGTCACGACTACAGCGCGACGGGGCGGACGCGGGTCGTTGTTTTTTACGTCAGCGAGCCGCGTGCGCCGTTCCTCGACCCGATTTCCTAGCCCGCCTGCAGTGTCCGGACAGCCGGTCTGCGCCTAGCCGTCGACGACTCGCCTAACGGCAACTGGCCCTCAACGTTTGTGGGCCCTTACGCGATATTCATAGGCAAGTCCCACACAACGGAGAAACTGAACATGCACAGACGCATCGTCCCGCTCTGTGCAGCGCTGTCGCTTGTGGCCGCCGCGAGTGTCGCGGCCCAGCGGCCTGTGCTGCCAGGAGAACGGGGGCGCGCGGGAGCCGTCGAGAATCCCCGCGAAGACTCGACCGGCATTCCCGCGATCGAGAAGGTATCGACGACGACTCACAACGTCACCGTCGGCGGCCAGGCGTTCGCCTATACGACGAACGCCGGCACGATGGTGATCCGGGATGACGAAGGCCGCCCGAAGGGCACCGTCTTCTACGTCGCTTACACGCGTGACAAGGAGGACGCCGCGCGCCGTCCGGTGACCTTCTTCTTCAATGGCGGACCGGGCTCGGCGTCGATCTGGCTGGACATGGGCCTCATGGCGCCGCGGCATCCGGAGATGGGCCCGAATGGCGCGCAGCCCGCGCCGCCATACGACCTCGTCGACAATCCGTACTCGCCGCTCGACGTCACCGACCTCGTCCAGGTCGACGCGATGATGACTGGTTATTCACGACCCGGCCCGGGCGTGAAGGTGGCGGATTTCACGGGCGCGACGAACGACATCAAGATGTTCGGCCAGTTCATCCGGAACTACCTCGACAAGTACAACCGCTGGGCGTCACCGAAGTACCTCTTCGGCGAGAGCTACGGGACCTTCCGGTCGGCGGGCCTCGCGTCCGAGTTGCAGAGCGGCGAAGGGATCGAGCTCAACGGCATCATGCTCCTTGGCACTGTGCTCGATTTCCAGAACATCCTGACGTCGCCATCGAACGACCTATCGTATGAGTGCTTCCTCCCGACGTACACGGCGACGGCGTGGTATCACAAGAAGCTTCCAGCCGATCTCCAGCGCCTGAGCCTCGACCAGGCGGTTCAGCAAGCTCGAACGTACGCTTTCGGGGATTACATGGCTGCGCTCGCGAAGGGGAACACCCTGTCGCAGGCCGAGCGAAACACGGTGGCGCAGCAGGTCTCGCGGCTCACGGGCGTTTCGCTTCAGTATGTTCTCAACACGAACCTGCGCGTCGACCCCGGCACCTTCCGGACCGAGTTGATGCGCGGCTCGCGCGAGACGGTGGGCCGATACGACAGCCGCATGATCGGTCTCAACGGTAACGCGGCGAGCCAGCGCCAGGATTACGACCCGTCGGACGTGGCGCCCTCCGGTGCGTTCATGTCGGCGTTCATGCGCTATCTGCACGGCGAGCTCGGATACACCAGCGATTTGCAGTACTACATGGGTGGGCACGCCGGACGGTGGGACTATTCGTCGCTGATTGGACCGGGCAATCTCGGCGGCGGCTATCCGAGCGAGACCGAGTCGCTCCGCGAGGCGATGGCGAAGAATCCGTATCTGCGCGTGATGGTCGGCGCTGGGTACTACGATATGGCGACGCCGTTTGCGAACGCGGAATACACGTTCAATCATCTCGGGTACGATCAGACGTATCGCGACCGTGTGGAGTTCAAGTACTACGAGAGCGGCCACATGGCGTACCTGAATCAGGATTCGGCGAAGCAGCTCAAAGCGGACATCGCCAACTTCATCAGGACGACGGCGCATCCAACCACGACGGTGAGCTCGAGGTAGCGTTTCGCGTCGTACAAATTCGGTGAATGAGGATACGCTCCGGTGCCGCGTGGTAGTGCGCAGTATCGGAGCGCTTCTTACGCCCGATCGGGCTGGCTCGATTGAGCCCTCATGGACCTGGGGAGCGTCGCTGCGAGCACCGCGAGGCTGGGCAGGAGTTTGTGCATGTTATAAACTGTAGCTGGAAGCCGCGGAGCGCGAGGACGTATGAATCGAACGCTGGCATCCATTAGTGCAATCCAACGCGGCGACGTCGCAGAGGTGCGCGCACTCCTTGCCGCACATCCAGAGCTCGCCACTGCGCGCGACGACACTGGCGCGACGGGTCTGCACTACGCTGCGTTCAATGCGAATCGCGAGATCATCGACGCGCTCATCGCCGCCGGCGGAGACGTGAACGCTCGCGACGCACGACACGGCGCAACGCCAGCTGGCTGGGCCGTCCACTTCATGCGCGAGCGCGGCGGCTTGCTCGCGATCGAGATCGAGGATGTCCGCTTCGCGATCGAGCGAGGGGATGTCGACTGGGTCGATCGACTCGTGACGCGTCATCCGGCATTGCTCGACGCCGTTGACCGTGAGGGCAAGCCGCTGCGCCAACATGCGGAGGAAAGCTCCAGTCCCCGGATCCGACAGATCTTTGACGTTCGTGCGATTGCGCGCGATGCGTAACGGCGAGCGCGCATCTCGCTGTCGTTTCTGCTCGATCTCGTCATCTCCACTTTTCTCCTCGCATACCTGTTCGGCCGCAAGCCGCTTGGTCGAGTGCGAGTCATTTCTCATTGCGCCGTCGTTTTGCTCCTTGGACTATGTGTGATATTCCCGCGGTGAACGAGAGCCTGGGCGGCGAAGCCGAGCGCCTCTGGCACACGGCGCACGAAGCCATCATCATGATTGGTAGCATGCTGCTCGCGATATCGTCGGTGATGCCGCTGCTCGTGCTCGAGCGGCGCGCAGCGCAGGTGTTGGCGGTTCGCGCGGCCTGAGGCCGCGGAAGGCGGACTCGGTGCAAGCATGAAGGCCCTAACGCGGGAGACATATGCCTGATCGCGCGACACCGGAAACGCGCGGCGCCATCGTCGACGGGACCGACGCTGTCGTCGCCACGCTCTCGGCGCGACTCGACGCGCTCCTTGCATCGTGGCAACTCGCGATCGATTCGAAACGCAAGGCGCCCGTTGGTACGGACAAGGTGAGGACCCCGACTGAGGTGCTCGCGGAGCTCGAGCGCGATCTCGCCGATCTCGAGCGACGTTGCGCGGACCAGCGACAGGCCTCCGAAGTCGAGACACAAGCCGCGGGCGATTGGGAACGTCGCGCGATGTCAGCCGTGCAGGATGGCCGCGACGATGTGGCGCGTGAGGCGCTCAATCAGCTCCGGAATCACCTGGACACCGCGAAACAGCTTGCAACCGAAGCGAGCGAGTTGGAAGTGCTGCGTGACTCCTATCGAAATGCGGTGAAAGCCGTTCGAGTGACAAGCGTCGGCGCCGCCACGGCGTGAGTCGGCCGACCGCGAGTCGGGCAATCGGCCTCGGCTGCATGCGTCTCTCGACGCGCGCCGATCGCGACGATGAGCGCTCGATCCAAGTCATTCGCGCCGCGCTCGACGCCGGTGCGACGTTACTCGACACGGCCGACGCCTATTGCCTCGACAACGACGACATCGGCCATAACGAGCGTCTCATCGCGCGGGCGCTCGATGGATGGAAGGACGCCCGCGCGCGCATCACCGTCGCGACGAAGGGTGGCATGCGCCGGCCGACTGGCGCCTGGATCCCCGATGGACGCGCCAAGCATCTTCGCGACGCTTGTCAGGCCAGTCGCCGCGCACTTGACGTAGACGCGATCGATCTCTACCAATTGCACGCCGTCGATCCGAAGACCGCGATCGAGACGAGTGTTCGGGCACTCGCGCGGCTGCGGGAGGAGGGCAAGATCCGCGACGTTGGTCTCTGCAACGTCACCGTGAGTCAGATTCGGGCGGCGCAGGCAATCGTACCGATCGCGTCGGTCCAGGTGAGCCTCTCGCCGCTCGACGATGACAACCTGCGTAATGGCGTGGCTGAGTACTGTCGCGACGCAGGCATCCGGTTGATCGCGTATCGGCCGCTCGGCGGCGACCGCGTTAGGCAGCTCGGGCGCGATGTGGTTCTGTCCCGCATCGCGGCCAAACGCGGCGTCACCGCCGAGGATGTCGTTCTCGCGTGGTTGATGAGCTTTGGCGAAGGCGTGGTGCCCATTCCCGGCGCGACGCGCGTCGAGACGGCAGCAGCGCTCGCGGGCGCTCTCTCGATCGAGTTGGACGATGAGGACCGCGCCGCGCTCGATGCACGCTTTGCCGGGCGCCTTCTCCGCGTGCCCCGCTCGAAGCGCCGGCCTAACGCGAATACCAGTGCCGATGTCGTGCTCGTGATGGGCATGCCGGGTGCCGGCAAGACGGACGTGGCTTGCGCGCTCGAATCGCACGGCTACGCGCGCCTCAATCGCGACACCGTTGGCGGATCGCTCGGGGATCTCGTACCGCAGCTCGACGAACTGCTCGGCGCCGGCCAGCGACGCGTCGTGCTCGACAACACGTACCCGACGCGCAGATCGCGCAACGAGATCATCGAGGCAGCATGGGAGCGCAGCGCGCTCGTACGATGCATCTGGCTGACGACCGACGTCGCGAACGCGCAGATCAACTGCATTCACCGCATGCTCGACGTACACGGATCACTGCCAACACCAGAAGAAATCCGTGAACGCGGCAAGCGCGACACGCGCTATCTGCTCCCCGACGCACAGTTCCGTTACGAGCGAATCCTCGAACCGCCGTCGACGGACGAGGGATTCGAATCGGTCGAGGTCCGGGAGTTTGTCCGCGCGCCAAGTCACGCTCGTGAACGCGCGATCATTCTCGATTTCGACGACTTCGTGGCGCGCGACACGCCGGCGTTGGCCGCGGCCGATGTCGTGCTCGATGAAAGCCGGCGTCAAAGGCTGATCCGACAACGTGAGGAGGGCTGGCGGCTCTTCGTCCACGCCTGGCGACCGCAAATCGTGCGCAATGAGACAACGCTAACCGCGGCCGACGGTTGCTTTGCGCGCCTTCGCGAACTGCTCGGTGACGTCGATATCGCCTATTGTGCGCATGACGCTGGTCCGCCGATCTGTTGGTGCCGAAAGCCGATCCCTGGCTCGGTGCTCGAGTTTGCACGGCGCCGAGACATCGCGCTCACGCGTTCGATCGTTGTCGGAAGGTCGACCGCGGACCGCACGATGGCAGAACGCATTGGCGCTCGCTTCGAGCCGGCGGCATCCTTCTTCGGATCTTTGGTCGTATAGCGCAGCACGTCGCGCGTCCCGACTTTCATTGATTCCGAAACGTGCCGAAGACGTCGCGTTGATCTTCGGCATTCGCGTGTGGCCGGGAATCGGTGGTCCTGCCCGCTGCTTGATGATTAGACGATCATAAGCCCGGCAGCTCGCCGCCCTGCCGATCGCGATTGAGGTGCACGAATGCTTCGGCGGCTGCCACGCCGATCTCGCGCCCCCGCCACTGCGCCATGATCTCGTGATGCTCGCGCCAGATGCCCTTGCCGTCCTGGCTCACGTGCGCGAACAGCGCCGACTTCTTCTGCTCGATGACCGGCGTGATATCCACGTACACGTTAGGCAGAAAGCCCTCCGTCTGGCTGCCGCTATTCACCTCGAAGAAGTACAGTGACGGCGCGGGGCGCATCGTCATCCAGGCGCGGATCGTGAGCATACTCGCAACCTGGTGATCCATGTGCGTGTCGACGGGCCAGTGGGTGAGCATGATGTCGGGCTTGTGCGACGCGAGCAATCTCGTCATCGCGTCGACGTGGACGTGCGTGGCCTCCGTCGCGCCGTCGATCTGACCGACGAACACCGGCGTCGCGCCGATGATCTTGCAGGCCGCCTCGCACTCCGCAGTGCGGATTCGCGCCGCCTCGTCGAGCGACTTGCCGGGGATCCCTCGTTCGCCACGCGTCAAGTAGACGACGACCACATTGTGACCGGCGGTCGCGTAACGCACGAGCGACCCACCGCAGCCGGACTCCGGGTCGTCCGGATGCCCGCCGACACAGACCACCGTGAGGCGCGCGGCAGTCGAATCGGATCGTCCTGAGGTCAGCGGCAGTGCGCCGGCCGCGGCAAGCGACTGCTTGACGAACGTTCGACGCGAGAGGTCGGTCTCCATGTTTTGAGCTCGCTGCGTATGGTTCCGTGATAGGAGAATGCTTTCCTGGAACATCCGACAGGGTGGGCGACGACAAGTCGATCAAATTGCTGCGGCTGTCCTCGCCAGACCCCGTCCCGCGTAGTAAGCTTGGCCCGCCCAGACCTTCGGACAGCCAAGCCCATGACCGAAGCAGCTTCGGTTTCCGCAGAAAAAGCCGTCTCGATTCGCCTCGGACGCTGGTGGCAGTTGAGCCTCGGCGTGATCTGCATGTCGATGATCGCCAACCTGCAGTACGGGTGGACGCTCTTCGTGAATCCGATTCACGATACACGCGGTTGGAGTCTCTCGGCGATTCAGGTCGCGTTCACGGTCTTCGTTCTCGTCGAGACGTGGCTGGTCCCGATCGAGGGCTATCTCGTCGACAAAGTGGGACCGCGCTTCGTCGGCGTCGCTGCGGGAATTCTCGTCGCGCTGTCGTGGGTGATCAACTCCGTTGCCGGCTCGCTGGCGATGCTCTACCTCGGTGCGATCGTTGGCGGGATCGGGGCTGGTGCGGTGTACGGCGCGTGCGTCGGCAATGCGCTCAAGTGGTTCCCCGATCGGCGCGGACTTGCCGCGGGGATCACGGCGATGGGATTCGGCGCCGGCTCGGCGTTCACGGTGTTCCCGATTGCAAACATGATCAAGTCGCAGGGCTACGAGGCGACCTTCTTCAAGTTCGGCATCGCGCAGGGCGCGGTCGTTTTTCTAGTGAGCTGGCTGCTGCGCGCGCCCGACGCGTCGTTTGCGGCAACGCGCGCGACGCCTTTACGGGGCTCGACCGCCGTTCGCACGCACGAGTACACGCCCATCGAGATGCTGCGCACCGCGCCGTTCTGGGTCATGTTCGTCATGTTCGTGCTCACGGCGGCGGGAGGGCTCATCGCGACCGCGCAGCTCACGCCGATCGCGAAAGACTTTGGCGTCGCCGATTCGCCGGTCTCGCTCGTCGGCATCACCTTGCTCGCGCTTCCCTTCGCGTTGTCGATGAATCGGGTGCTGAATGGTGTGAGTCGCCCGTTTTTCGGATGGGTATCGGATCAGCTCGGGCGTGAGCACACGATGCTGGTCGCTTTCACACTCGAGGGCGCGGCGATCCTGCTGCTCAGCAAGTTCGGCGGCAATCCGATGTGGTTTGTCCTGCTCACGGCGTTAGTGTTCTTCGCATATGGTGAGATCTACAGTCTCTTTCCCGCGATCTGCGGCGACGCGTACGGGCGGAAATTCGCATCTGCTAATGCGGGGTTGCTCTATGTGGCCAAGGGCGTCGCGTCGCTCGTGGTGCCGGTGAGCAGCGTGATCGGCGCTTCGGCAGCAGGATGGCATGGCGTATTTCTCGTCGCCGCGTTCATGAACTTCGCGGCGGCACTGTTGGCGATCTTCGTGCTTCAGCCGCTGCGCCGGCGCGAGACCAAGGCGTGACGTGAAGATCGCGGTCGTTGGCGCCGGCGCGATCGGAGGCTACGTCGGCGGATGGCTTGCCGCGGCGGGTGAGGAGGTCACGTTCATCGCGCGCGGCGCAAACCTCGACGCGATTCGCCGCGACGGGATGCGCGTCGTTGGCGAAGACGGATCCGTCGTGAACGCACGCGCGTCCGCGTTCGAGAAGACGCGCGATGCCGGACCACAAGACGTCGTTGTTCTCGCTGTCAAAGCGCATCAGGTCGCCGCGGTTGCGGGAGATCTCGCCGCGCTATGCAACGACGGCACCGCGATCGTGACGATGCAGAACGGAATTCCGTGGTGGTATTTCCACAAGCATGGCGGGGAGTATGAGGGTACGCCGATTCGGTCCGCGGATCCCGACGGCTCGATCGCGCGCCATGTCGACGCCAATCTCGTTGTCGGCTCTGTAGTGTATCCCGCGGCGACGCTCGAAGCGCCAGGGGTCGTGCGAGTCGTCGAGGGCAAGCGCTTCACGTTTGGCGAGCCCGACGGATCGGCGTCGCAGCGCGTTCAGGCAATCGCCGCGGCCTTCACGCGCGCCGGCTTCAAGGCGTCGGTGATTTCAGACATCCGAAGCGAGATCTGGCTCAAGCTCTGGGGAAACTTGAGCTTCAACCCGATCAGCGCGTTGACGCATGCGACGCTCGCCGGCCTGCTGCGCTTTCCATTGACTCGCGAGCTGAGCATCGAGATGATGCGCGAAGCCGAGGCAGTCGCGAAGAAGCTCGGGGTTACCTTTCGCGTCGGCATCGAGAAGCGCATCGCCGGCGCGGAGAAGGTTGGCGAACATAAGACGTCGATGTTGCAGGACGTCGAGGCGGGTCGCCCGCTGGAGATCGAGGCACTCGTGGGCGCGGTCGTCGAGCTCGGTCGCCTAACGGCGACGCCGACTCCGCACATCGATTCCGTGTACGCGCTTGTAAGCCTGTTGGCGAAGGAACTGGCAAATGGCGGCAAGCTCTCGATAGCGAGAAGCTCAGCGCCGATATCGCGAGCGCAGCCAGCGCTAGCACCAAGTACCTAACACCTGGCACCGACGATGTCCGAAGGAACAATTCTCGAGTTGTTAAGAGCCGGCGCCGATGGCGCTACGGCTCTGAGCGCGCCTGGTGGCGTGCCACCGCTCACCTATCGCGCGCTCCGCGCGCACGTTGCCGAGATCACGAAATTTCTCGCGTCGCAGGGGATCGGTCCCGGTGACCGCGTCGGGATCGTGCTCGACAACGGCCCCGAGATGGCCGCGTCCTTTCTCTCGATCGCGTCTGCCGCGACTGCCGCGCCACTCAATCCGTCGTATCGGGCCGAGGAGTTCGAGTTCTATCTCTCGGACCTCGGGGCCAAGCTGCTCGTCGTCGCCGCCGGGAAGGACTCGCCGTCGTTAGGTGTCGCCGTCAAGCTCGGCGTTCCGGTCGCGCGCCTCACACCACATGCGGAGCGTGGCGCCGGGAGCTTCTCACTGGAGTGCGAGACGCGCGCGACGCCCAAATCGGCGCGCGCGGCGACGCCAAACGACGTCGCGCTCGTGCTGCACACGTCGGGTACGACGTCGCGTCCAAAGATCGTTCCGCTCGCGCACAAGAACATCGTCGCGTCGGCGGGCAATATCCGTCGAACGCTCACGCTCACCGCGCAGGATCGCGGCCTCGTGATCATGCCTCTGTTTCACATCCATGGTCTCATCGCCGCGCTCTCGGCGCCGATCTCCGCTGGTGGCGAGGTGTGCTGCACGCCGGGCTTCAGCGCGCTCAAGTTCTTTGGTTGGGTGGACGAGATGAAGCCGACGTGGTACACGGGCGTGCCGACGATGCATCAGGCCATTCTCCTCCGTGCGCCAGGAAACGCCCAAGTGCTCGAGCATCACCGGCTGCGATTCATTCGCTCGTCGTCCTCGGCGCTTCCACCGACGGTGATCGCTGAGCTCGAGCGCGTTTTCGGCGTGCCCGTCGTCGAGGCGTACGGCATGACCGAAGCCACGCACCAGATGGCGAGCAACCCGTTAGGCGGACCGCGCAAGGCCGGCACGGTGGGACCGAGCGGCGGCCCGGAGATCCGCATCGCCGACGACAGGGGCGAGACGATGCCGCGCGGCCAGACGGGAGAGATCGTCATTCGCGGGCCTAACGTCATGACGGCCTACGAGAACAACCCGAAGGCCAATGCCGACGCCTTCTACGGAGATTGGTTCCGCACCGGCGACCAGGGCGTGATGGACGCCGACGGCTACGTCGCCATCACCGGGCGTCTCAAGGAGATCATCAATCGCGGCGGCGAGAAGATCTCCCCGCGCGAAGTTGACGAAATTATCATGGAGCACCCGGCGGTCCATCAGTGCGTGACGTTCGGGCTGCCGCATGATATGCTCGGCGAAGACGTCGCGGCAGCGATCGTGCTGCGTCAGGGCACCGCGGCGACGGATAAGGAGCTGCGCGAATTCGCGGCGGCGCGGTTGGCGCCGTACAAGGTGCCACGAAAGATTGTCATTCTGACGGAGATCCCGGTTGGCGCAACGGGGAAGCTGCAAAGGATCGGATTGGCGAAGAAATTGGGATTGGCGTGATCCCTGGTTTTTTGGAGCCTGAGGCAGCGACAAGGCGACTATGACTGAAGCAACCGTGGTATCGGAGGTCGGACCGCCCAGACTGAATCCACCCCAGCGCCTCTTGATGGGCCCGGGACCGAGCAATCCAGATCCGCGTGTACTCGCCGCGATGGGCGCGAATCCGGTCGGACATCTCGATCCCTATTTCGTCGAGCTGATGGACCAGACGATGGGCGCGCTGCGCGCGGTGTACGGCACGCACAACCATCACACGTTGCCGATATCGGCAACGGGATCGGCGGGGCTCGAGACGATCATGCTCAATCTCCTCGAGCCGGGGGACAGCGCGGTTATCGCCGTCATGGGCTACTTCGGAGAGCGGCTGGCCGAGATGGCTCGGCGTGCCGGCGCCGATGTCCGCACCGTCAACGTTCCGCCGGGCGAGATCGTCGATCCGGCGGAAATCGAAGCGCAGCTCGAGGAGCGTCCGGCGAAGCTCGTCGCGTTCGTCCATGTCGAGACGACCACTGGCGCGTGCCAGCCGATCGCTCCGATGGTCGAAGTGGCGCACCGTCATGGGGCGCTCGTCGCCATGGATTGCGTGACGTCGTTAGGTGGTCTGGCGATCGAGATCGATACGTTAGGCGTCGACGCTGCGGGCTCGTGCAGCCAGAAGTGCATCGGGGCGCCACCGGGCTTGGGGCCAATCACGGTCGGGCCACGAGCGATGGAAGCGGTTCGCGCGCGAAAGCACAAACCGTCGACGTGGTACTTCGATCTCAATCTGCTCTTCCAGTATTGGGGCGAGTCGACCGGTGCGCGGAAGCGCGCGTTCCATCACACGGCGCCCGTCGCCGCGATTTACGGCTTTCACGAAGCCTTGCGTCTGATTCTCGAGGAAGGCCTCGAGGCGCGTTGGACGCGGCATCAGAGGGCGCACGACGTGCTCGTTCGAGGTCTCGATCGGTTAGGCATCTCGCTCTTTCCACCCGCGCAGAACCGGTGCGCGACGATCAATGTCGTCAACGTTCCCGCAGGCGTCGACGACGCGCGCGTGCGTGCGCGGCTGCTCGACGCGGGCGTCGAGATGGGCGGCGGACTCGGCGCGCTCGCCGGCAAGGTGTGGCGCATCGGCGTAATGGGGTATAACGCGCAGGCATCCACCGTGGAGCGGTTTCTCGGGGCGTTGGAAATAGCGCTTTAGCCGCGCAACGATCCTCAAGGGGCCTCCAGCTTCGCAGCTTTACCCCACGCACCCCTGCGTCGCGATCGTCATAACGACGAAACACGCGCCACGCTCACCAGAGCGCTAGCGATCGCGCTTTAGTTGAACGACGATGACTTCGACCGGCTTCGAGCCCGGATTCACGTCGGCGTGCATCTGTCCCGGCGGATCGACGCCGAGCCACATCGCCGTTCCTGCCTTGAGATGGTAGGTGTTCAGCACCTTGCCATTCTTGTCGACCACATCGAGCTGCCCATCGTTGAGCGCGACCAGCGCGCGCCCGTGCTCGTGCCGGTGCAGCGTCAAAGGCTGCTTCGGCATTACGATGGACTTCCACACGCTCACCTGATCGTTCTCGAACTGCGGTTCGCGCCGCGAGCCGCCTTGCTGCTGCGCCCACATCACGCCGCCGCCCGCAACGAAGCAAATGGCACAAGCGATACTTGTCGATCGAGAGAAAGTCATGGATGTTTGCGTTGAACGTTGAACGCAAACAATGCCCGATCATCTCGACCCGTCAAGACGCGAATTCATCGCTGCATCGGCGCTCGGCATCCTCGGCTTCGCCAACTTCGGCCGCGGCGCCGGGTCGCGCTCCGACAGCGAGCTGCTTTACGTCGGGACATACACCGAAGACAAACGCACCGAGGGAATCTTTCTCGTGCGGTTCGACACGCGTTCAGGTGAGCTTCATCTCGACCGCGGAGTCGATGCGGGCCCGAATCCTTCGTTTCTCGCGATTCACCCCAACGGCCGTGTACTCTACGCGGTGAACGAGGTCGACCAGCGCAACGGCAAGGCGAGTGGCGCGGTCAGCGCATTCGCCATCGCAAGTGACACGGGCACGCTGACGCGAATCAACGAGCAGGCGTCCGAAGGCGGCTCGCCCTGCTACGTGAGCGTCGATCGCAGCGGTCGAGCCGTGCTCGTCGCGAACTACGTCGGCGGCAGTATCGCCATGCTTCCAATCGCTCGCGATGGCTCGTTAGGTGCGGCGATCGGCGTCGATCAGCACCGCGGCAAGGGGCCCAACGCCGAGCGGCAGGAAGCGCCGCACGCGCATTGCATCGTTACCGAGCCCTGGAATCACTTCGCCTTTGCGACCGATCTCGGTCTTGATACTGTTTTCGTCTATCGTATCGACGTCGATGGTGGTGCCCTCACTATCGTCGACGACGCCGATGGACACGTGAAAGCTGGCGCGGGCCCACGTCACCTCGCCTTCCACCCACAACTGCCAATCGTCTACGTCGTCAACGAACTGGACTCCACGATCACGACGTTTCGCTTGGCGCGCGGAGCTGGCGCGCTCACGCCGATCGCGACGCACTCGACACTGCCGGTGGGATGGACGGGCAGCAGCTTCGCCGCCGACCTCCACGTCGCGCCGTCGGGACGCGTGCTCTACACATCGAATCGAGGCCACAACAGCATCGCGGTGTTCTCCATCGACGAATCCTCGGGCGCACCCGCGCTCGAGCAAACGATTTCGACCGGTGGCGACTGGCCGCGCAACTTCACGCTCGACCCAACTGGCCGCTGGTTGCTCGTCGGCAATCAGAATTCGGGCTCGATCGTCGTCTTGGCGCGCGATGAGAAGACTGGTAAGTTGTCGCCCACGCAGCAACGTATCCAGTTGCCGAGTCCCGTCTGTGTTCGCTTCCGTGCGCACGTTGGCGTAACGACTTGAATCGATCTATGACGACACCCCGACCGCAGTGAGTCGCCGCGTTGCCCTTGTCCTCTCGGTCGTCGCTGCACTTGTTCTCGTTGCGGCCGGTTTCTACGTCGCACGCAACCCAGAGCGAAAGACGCTCGATGCGGCCGCGCGAGCGGGCGTTCCCGGCAGCTTCGTGCGCCTGAGCGACGGCATCACGCAATACGATCTCTCCGGTTCTGAAACGGGGCGCGTGATCGTACTGCTCTCGGGCGCGAGCGTCCCGTTTTATATCTGGGACTCCACGAGCACGGCACTCGCCGCGAACGGCTTCCGCGTACTGCGCTACAACTATTACGGACGCGGCTACTCCGACCGACCCGATCTTCGCTACGATCTCGCGACGTACGATCGCCAACTCACCGACCTGCTCGACGCGCTCGGCCTCGGCGGTCGTGTCGACGTCGCCGGGTTGTCGATGGGCGGCCCGATCGCCGCGAACTTCGCGGACCGTCATCCCGAGCGCGTTCGCACGCTCACACTCGTCGATCCAGCCTTTAGTATGTTCTCACGCGCACCACTCGCAATCCGGGCGCCTGTCGTCGGCAAGTACTTGCTGACCGTTGCTGCCGCGCCGGGAATGGCGAAGGGCCAGTACGACGACTTCCTGCATCCTGAGCGCTACCCCGATTGGGCGACGCGTTACGAAGTACAGATGCAATACAAGGGCTTTCTCCGAAGCCTACTGCAATCGAGGCGCGGCGACGTGCTCACGCGACCGGCGTCGAGCTTCACGTCGCTCGCGCGAAGTGGGATACCCGTACTGCTCCTCTGGGGAAAGCAAGATCACACCGTCCCCCTTCCAAAGAGTGACAGCATCCGCTCGGCGTTTCCGCGCGCCGAGTTCCACGCGATCGACAGCGCAGGGCACCTTCCCAACATCGAGGAAGCGGCGCAGGTCGACTCGATTCTCATAAGCTTTCTTCGCGCGCACGTATAGCCAATGCCGGACACCGAGTGGTGGCAGCGCCGCCGCTCTCGCTAACGCGGTAGCGCGACATTTCCCGTGTAGGGCCCGAGCAGCTCGCGGCGCCACCACGCTCCCGTGGCACGCTTCGTCGCCTCATCCGTGAACCAGTACTGCCAGATCACCGTTCGCACGAGCGTCGGAGGCTGCCCCTTGAAGGGATCGTTCCGGAATAATCGCAGGACGCTCGGACTACCTTCGGTGAGTCGAACCTGCGCGTTGACGACCCACGGCGACTGCTGCCACGGACCTAACGACGCGAACCAGAGATTCCAGTCGAAGCGCGGCTGGTACGGCGCGTAGATTCCTGGCCGTTCGTTCACATCCTGTGGTTTGTACTTGAACGGATAGGCGACCCACGTCGTCCCGTCGCGGCTCCCCTGGAATTCGATCTCGTAACGTCCCTCCGTCATCACGGCGAACAGCCCATACGCATTCGCGATCCGAAACGGCGCGAGCAGCCGCGCCGGCCAGCCCAGGAGCGGAATATCGGGGACGAACGCCATCACCGTCGCATACAACACGACCGCCAGCGCGGCCGTCTCGGTAACGCGGAGCCATCGCGGCCGCCTAACGACCCGCACGGCCTCCCCGACCCGGAATCGTAATCGGGTGAGCGTCTGATCGTCGAGGAGCAGCACGCCAAGCAACAAAACGAGGTGGTTCAGAAACGCGTAATTGGCCGTGGCGATGATCGCGATCTGAAGCGCCGTTACGATCACGAAGCAGACGATTCGGAAAGGACGGGCAAGCCAGACCATCCACACGAGTACCAGCTCGACGAAGAGCGTGAGAATTACGGTTCCCGCGTGAAACCCGTGCGGCCAGTGCTGCACGTACCATCCGATCCAGGTCGGCAGCGGACCATTCTGGTAGTACTCGTCCATCGCGGTCAGATTTCGCCAGTGCGGATCCCCACTCGCAAACTTGACGATCCCCGACTCGAGGTAAATCCGGAACCACTCCCAGCGCAGCATGAAGAGACTGAAGCGCGAAGGCGGGTCGGTCGCGCCGAGGCCGGGACGCAGCCCGCGCGGCGCGAACCAGAAGGCGATGAATCCCGCCTCGAGGAGCATGCCGTCGGACTGATATGACGAGAAGTCCTGGAGCGCGGCGACGCACGAAAGAAAGAACAGCGTACAGAGCGCGGTCGTTAGGCGCGGCCAGAGGTTCGCGGTCAGGAGGAGCGAGCACAGGATGCCAGCACCGACGACGATCGCCAGCGCATAGTCTCCGGCACTCACCCAGAACAGGCTCGGCGCGTACCAGATCCCGCGCACCAGCCCGAGCGCGCCCCGCACGTTGTGCAGATATTCGCCGGCGGGCAGAATCGCGTGCTCGCCGATGAGGCCCTGGATCTGAAAAGCGAGCGAGTAGAACGCCGAGAAGAAGATCAGGCCGAGCCCGCGGAAGACGATCCAGCGCGGCCAGAAGTACGTGGAGGCCGGCTCGTCCTCAGTGGCGAGAAATCGCTCGAGTCGCATTGCATCATATTGCTAGCGACTCCCGGGCGCGACGTATAGGCTACGGTGTCGTCGCGGCTGAACCTGGTCGACCAGAGGGGGCTATTCGCGTGGAGCGATTCATCCAGGACCTCAAGTATTCGCTGCGGACGCTTCGCCAGCAGCGCGCCTTCACCATTGCCGCCGTCGCCGCGCTCGCGTTAGGCATTGGCGCCACGACGTCCGTCTTCTCGGTCGTCGACGCGATTCTGCTTCGCCCGTTCCCATATCCCGATCCCAGTCGGATCGTGATGTTCATGAACACGTTTGCGAACGGGCAAGGTCCCGGTGCGTCGCCGATCAAGTTCGTGCATTGGGAACATCAGACCAGCGTCGTCGAGGACGCGTCCGCCTTTCGCAATGTCACGATGAATTACACCGGCGGCGATGTACCGGAGCAGGTGAACGCGGGCAATGTGAGCGAGGCGTTCTTCCGGCTCTGGGGCGCGAAGACGCTCCTCGGCCGCACGTTCTCGCCTGACGAAGACCGGCCGGGTGGTCCCCGCGTCGCTGTGCTCTCATACGGTTGGTGGACGCGCCGCTTTGCCGCCGATCCCGCGATCATTGGCAAGGCCATTCTCCTCAGCGGCGATCCCTACGTGGTCGTCGGTGTGATCAACCGCGGCTTCGACGTTTCCGAGTTCCTCGACCCACCCGACGTCTGGACGGCCTTTCAGATCGATCCGAACACAACGAGCGGCGCTCACTACTTCCGCTCTGCGGGACGCATCAAGCCCGGCGTCACCCTCGCGCAGGCGCAAGCCAAGCTCCGTCAGTCAACCGGCGAATTTCGGGAGAAATTCCCGAACCAGATCGGCCCGAGGGACGCCTTCAGCGTCGAACCGATCCAGAACGTGTTCGTGCACAACTCGCGAACGCTGCTGGTGATCCTCCTCGCGGCCGTGAGCGGGGTGCTCCTGATCGCGTGTGCGAACGTCGCGAACCTGCTCCTGGTGCGGTCCACGGTTCGTCGGCGTGAGATGGCAATTCGCGCGGCAATGGGCGCCAATCGCAGCCGGATCATCAGACAGTTGATAACTGAAAGCGTGTTGCTCGCGGTTGTCGGCGGCGCGCTCGGTCTCATTCTCGGACTCTTCGGCATTCGCTCACTCCTCTCGATCAACACCGCGGGGCTGCCCCGCCTCGGTGAGGGCGGGGCCGCCGTCCATCTCGACTGGCGGTTGCTGGCCTTCACCGCGCTCGTCTCGATTGGGACGGGACTCCTGTTCGGTGTCATGCCCGCCATTCACGCTGCACGACACGATCTCAGCGGAACACTGAGAGACGGCACGGGCGCGTCTGGCGGCGGCGCCAGCAACCACGTTCGGTCGGCGCTCGTGGTCCTCGAGATCGCGCTCGCGCTGACGCTTGTGATTGGCTCGGGGCTTCTGATTCGCACGTCGCTCGCATTGCGCGCCGTCGACCCGGGATTCGACGCGAACAACGTGCTGACGATGCGGATGGCGTTTACAGGCCCACGCTACGAGAGCGCAGTGGCCGTCGATCAGGTCATTCAAGCCGGCGTTGAGCGTTTGCGCGCACTGCCCGGCGTCGTCAATGCGAGCGCGGCCTGTTGCTTGCCGCTCGAGGGCGGCTACGGACTCGGCTTCAGGATCGTCGGCCGGCCGCTCGAGCCGGGAAGAACCAACCACGGCGGTGTGTCATGGATGACGGTGTCGCCGGGATATTTCGAAGTCTTTAAAATCCCGGTGATTCGCGGGCGAACTTTCACGACGCTCGACACCAAGGCATCGCCGCCCGTCGTCGTCATCAACGAAGCAATGGCGAAACAGTACTGGAAGACCGGCAATCCACTGAACGACTTCATCACGATCGGCCGCGGTGGCATGAAGGAGTTCGCCGCCGAGCCCGATCGACAGATTATCGGCATCGTCGCCGATAGCCGGGATAACGGCCTGAATCAGGAGGCGGACCCGAAGGCGTTCGTGCCGCAGGCGCAGGTACCCGACGCGGTCAACGCGCTCAACATGCCGATCTCGCCGATCGCCTGGGTCATCCGGACGAAGGTCACGCCGCTATCGCTCAGCGCGGCCGTACAAGATCAGCTTCGTCAGGCAACGGGGCTTCCGGTTGCCGACATTCGCTCCATGAGCCAGATCGTGTCCGGCTCGATCTCGCGTGAGCGCTTCAATACTTTGCTCATGACCGTCTTTGCGTTGTCCGCGCTCGCGCTGGCCGCGATCGGCATCTACGGGGTCATGGCGTACGCGGTGCAGCAGCGGACGCGGGAGATCGGCGTCCGGCTCGCACTCGGCGCGCAGCCGGGCGCAGTACGAACGATGGTCGTCCTTCAGGGAATGCGACTGGCCTTGATTGGAGTCATCATCGGTGTCGCAGCCGCGTATGCGCTCTCGCGATTCATGAGTACTCTCTTATTCGGCGTCGAGGCGCGCGATCCGTTGGTGTTCGTGGGCGTGCCATTGCTTCTCGCGCTCATCGCTCTCGTCGCCGTGTGGGTTCCCGCGAATCGCGCGAGCCGCATCGATCCGCTCGGCGCCCTGCGCTCTGCCTGACGTGTCATCATCGGACGCTCGTGGGATAGTGTCGCTCGATAACACATAAGGTGAGACTTATGTCGACATCGATCTACTGCCCGAAGTGCGAGTGGGCACCTGGTCCGCACGATCGCTGGATGTGTTATCCAGGATGCAGCACGGTCTGGAACACCTTCGAGACGCACGCCTGCTGCCCTGGATGCCGCAAGCAGTGGCAGGTGACGCAGTGCCTAACGTGTCACGCCACCTCGCCGCACGACGACTGGTATCACGACCACGACGTCGACGCCGAGCGTGGCTGGGACAACGTCGAGCAGGAACGCGAGCTCGAGCTTGTCGACGTCTGACGATACCTGCGAGAATGCCGGCATCGCCACGTGAGTTGATGCGCATGCATGTCGAGGCACTCTTCACCCATGACGGTGCCGGTGATCTCGTGAGCGTGAACGAGCCGACGGTCGGTGACACGCCTGCGCCGCGTTTCTTCCTCGGTGTAACGGAGGATGGATGCCTGTTGCGCTTCCGCAATGACCTGAGCGCCGCGTTGCGCGCCGAATTGATTGTGGGAGCGCGAGAGGAGCACGCTGGCGTTGCAATCCCGCCGGTCGCTACGAGATACGAGGACATCGTTGGTCGCGACGCACCCGCGAACAAGACATGGGCTGGTCCGGCCTTTACGTTCCCCGCTCGACTCCCGGCAGTATTCGGGACGACGTTGATCGACGCATCGACTGCGTCGCTCCTCGAGCCGTTGCTCTCGCCGTGGATCCCTGACGTGTCGGCCTGCCAACCGATGGTCGTGATGGTCGTCGGTGGCAAAGCGGTGTCGATTTGCGCGAGCGTCCGGATCACCGACGACGCGCACGAGGCGGGCGTCGACACGGCTCCGCTGCATCGAGGCCGCGGCTACGCGGCGCAAGTCGTCGCTACGTGGGCGAACGTGGTGCGCGAGACGGGCCGAGTTCCGTTCTACAGCACGTCGTGGAGGAACGCGGCATCGCGGTCGGTCGCGCGCAAGCTATCGTTGATCCACTTCGGCAACGACCTGCATATCACGTGATCGGCGCGGCAAGCGCGTTGAAGAGCCTGCGCCAATCATTGGTTCGAGAATCAGCTCGCCTAGCGGTTCGTCACCGCGCCTCGACGCTGCGAGCACGTCATGCGCTGGTCGGCCCTCGTTGCTGGACCGCTCGAGGACGAGAAGGCATATTCGCGGCATGAGCTCTCGAACAGTTTCGCTCTTGCTCCGCACCTGGCTCACGATCGCTCTCATCGACTTTCTCTTCGCGAGCTGCCTGAGTGTCTTCGTGTATGGGTCGACCTTCTCGCGGTTGTGGCAAGGTGTCGCCTCCGCGGTGCTCGGGCCATCCGCATTGCAAGGAGGCACGAGCACTGTGCTCGTCGGACTGCTGCTGCACGCCTGCGTGGCGTTCACGTGGTCAGCGGTCTTTCTGGCACTGGCGAAGTCGATCCCGGCCGTGCAGGCCCTGATCGCGAAGCCGGGAGGCATCGTCGGCGTTGCCGGGCTCTATGGGCCAACGGTCTGGCTCGTCATGTCGCTGGCCGTCATTCCGCGCGCCTCGGGCCGTCCACCGTCGATCACCGTCCGCTGGTGGATTCAGCTCTTCGCGCACATCCCCTTCGTTGCGTTACCGATCGTAAGCGTTGTGGGCCGAGGGCTCAACACACGCGAGCGCGCACGCGCGATGCATGTCGCCTCCGTCGAAGCGTGAAGACGGACTAACGTGAACCATGCCAACGGTCATCCTGAGCGAAGGGAAGGCGCTCCGCTCGTCAGGATGACACTTGTGCGGCAGGCGTGCCTAACGTTCGCGCTGATGGCGAACGCCGCCTCGAAGCAGCGCCACGCTTCCGTCTGGAAGCGTCCGAACCCGAGTCCGCCTCGATCGAATACCCTCCGATGGGCGAGCCAGACGACGAAGCTCGTTGCCCAAAACAGAATTCGCTGGAACGCCATCGTCATCATGTAGAGGCGCGAGCCGCGATGCGCTCGCAGAATGCCGAGCCGCTCCGCCTGAAACTCGACATGTCGGGCTTCATCACTGAGTATCTGCTCACAGAGGCGCTGGAGAATCTGTGACCGTGTCGCTTGGCGCAGTGCGTCGTAATACACCTGCGCCATCAACTCGGCGGTAATGAGCACGCCAATCGAGATCTCGAGCGTGCCGAAGATGTTGCGGAGGCGCCGGAACACCGCGTCGGCGAAGCTCGCGCGGGCGAGTGGAATGCGATGGAGCTCGAGAACGCGGCGTAGATCGCGCGCGTGTCGTTGTTCCTCGCGAATGAAGAGTATGATTGCGGCGGCGTAGTCGCGATCGCCCGTTCGCTCCGCATACTTCTGGGCGTAGCGAATGAGATGACGACCTTCCCCGCTCTCGCCGCGCTGGAATTCCGCGATCGAGGGGCCAACAGCGATGATCTCGTCCGGCGTCAGCTCCGCAACTCGCTCCCAGGGGATGTCGAGTAGCTGCCCCGCGTTGCTCTCGAAGTATCGAAGCCATTCCGTCGACGTGCGCATCGGGATCACCCTGGACTTTATATAATAAAGTACTCTACTCGAGGGACCCTCCACCCGTCAAGCACATGAGCCGACTCCCCACTCGCTGCTCCCGCGGGCGCGTGTCGACTGGCCTCTCATGACAGGCGTCCCGGCCCTTGTTGTCGCGCTCGCGCCGGCTACACTTGGGAGCCGCATCCACGAATCACCAACGACCAGACACGAACCACCGACCACCAGCCAGGAAACCTAACGAGCCACTGTCATGACGACTGAGGTCAGGAGCAAACCCGTGGTCGGCGAGAAAGCGAGCCGCACGCTCACGCTCACCGAACATCACGTGCGGACTTTCGCCGAGCTCACGGGCGATTACAATCCGCTCCACTTCGACGCCGACTTCGCGAAGCGCACGCGTTTTGGCGGCCTCGTGGTCCAGGGTGGACTGACGACGGGTCTCCTCCACGCGCTTGTCGCGATGGACCTGCCGGGACCAGGATCGGTCTTTCTCAGCCAGCAATGGAAATTCACGGCTCCGGTCTACATCGGAGACACCATCACCGCGGAAGCCGAGGTGATGAGTGTCCACGAAACCAAGCCCGTAACCCAGCTCCGCATCGTCGTCACGCGACAGACCGGTGAGACGGTGCTCGAAGGCGAGGCCTGGTGCTACACGATGCGCCCTACTTCGACGTGACGAGAAGGGCGATCCGCCGATTCTGCGCGCGCCCGGGCTCGGTTGAATTGTCGCCGATGGCGTGAGCCTCGCCATATCCCTCCGACTGCACGCGATTCACGGCAATGCCCTGATGCAGGAGCGATCGCTTCACGGCATCGGCGCGTTTCTGCGACAGCCGAAAATTCGTCTTCGCGTTACCGACATTATCGGTGTAGCCACCGACTTTCACGTGAGCATTCGGAAACGCCTTGAGAATCGCGACGAGGTTGGCGAGCTGCTCCTGCGATTCGGGAAGGATGTTGGCCGAGTTGGGCGCGAAGTTCACGCGATCGAGCTCGAACCAGGTTGTCTTGTCAACCTGGCGCGACGGATCATCGATGAAGCCGACGAGCTTCGATTCGGTGCCATTGAGCGGAACGCGAATCAAGACGCCGTTCGGCAACGCTTGCTTCGTGAAGGCGCCCGTGTTCTCGAAGGGCGTGCTCACTTCGCCGCCCGACGTCGACGGCACCGTGCCAACGTGGTACGACGTATCGACCACCGCCGTGCCCACCGGCATGCGCGTGTTCTTGTGCGAGATCGCGAGCCACACGAGCGCAAGCGTCGCCAGGCCAATGACCGGCCACACCCACTTCCGGCCTTCGGACTCGTGCCGATCGGCGAACTGCCGCGGCGTGGTCGTGTCGCGATTCCACTCCGGCGTCTCGACGAACGACGGCGGTGCCGCGGTGCTCGAGATGAGACTCGACAATCCCGCCGGCATCGCGGCGAAGATACTGTCCTTCTCGCCCGTGAACACGTTCGCGAGACCGCTCGAATCCAGATGGTCGTCCCGGACGCGCTTTCCGAGGACGCCGAGAACGAGCGGAGCCGCGAGCGTGAGCAACGTCGACGCCGACGAGGCGTTCTTGAAGCCGTTCACGCGGTTGAGCAAGTTCGCAACAGCGTTCGTCTGGCCACCGAACACCTGGTTGAGGAATTTCGTACCAGTTGCCGCCGCACCGCCGCCGGCGATGAACGAGCCCAGCACGCTCGCGGCATCGGCGGGCAGATCGGAACCAGCGGGACGGCTCGTGATCAGGTCGAACACCTGACGGAACGAGCCCGGGTCTTTCGCTTTCGTGACGAGTCCTCCGAGGACCGACGCGAAGGTACTGGGAAGCGCACTCGAGACCGTGGCCTCCGACTCCCCTAGCCGGTCGGCGAGCTGCCCGGTCGCCGGCGTCACGAGAGTAGTCAGTGTATCCAACAACGTGGCCATAGGCGAAACCTCCCGGCGCGAGGCCGGCGTGTAAGACTACTCGGAAATTGGATTCGCCATGGCTCGAGACAGTATGGGCTGTACGGCCTACACGCGCTCCGACACGAGCCAGACGCATTTCGATTGCGTCGCGTTCGCAGTACTTTGGGGGCCTCTCATTCGATGAGGGCGGCATGGGCTTCTCGGTCACCCGGCTCGACGACAGAGTGATCATTCACGTGCCCGAGTGGCTCATCACCGCCAACAAGGGCGTGCTGCGTCAGCTGGCGCTCGATGCGCTGGACGAGGGTGGGCGCCGATTCACGGTCGATCTCGTGGACACGACCTATATCGACAGCTCTGGATTGGGCACGCTGGTCGGCATCTCCAAGAAGATTCATGAACAGCAGGGGAACATCCGCCTGGTGCATCTCAGCGACGACATCAGTACGCTCTTCCGCCTCACCAAGCTCGACGCGTACTTCGATGGGCTCGGCGGCGGACCGTCCGCCGCGTGACGTCACGCGTGCCTAACGAACCGACCGCAACGGTCCCTCGCGGCGCCGGCATCGAGCCTCCCGCGCCCGGCGAGCACGGCCAGTTACCGAGGCGCTTCGGCCTCGTGAGCGCGACGGCGCTCAACATGACGAACATGATCGGCGTGGGTCCGTTCATCACGATCCCGCTGCTCATGTCGGCGTTAGGTGGCCCACAGGCGATGCTCGGCTGGATCGTCGCGCTCGTGATCGTGATCTGCGACGGGATGGTCTGGAGTGAGCTGGGCGCGGCGATGCCCGGATCGGGAGGCTCGTTTCATTACCTGCGCGAGGCGTTCGGCCGAGCGCGCGTCGGACGGTTGATGGCCTTCCTGTTCGTGTGGCAGTTCGTGCTCAGCGGTCCGCTCGAGATCGCGTCGGGATACATCGGTTTCGCCGACTACGCGAGTTTCATATGGAATGGTCTGACGCGTACCGGCGTCATCGTCCTCGTGTCGGTGATCGGAGTCATCAACGTTGCCCTGCTCTATCGGCGTATTCATTCGATCGTGCGCATTACCGTGTCGCTCTGGGTCGGGACGCTCGTGACCGTCCTCGCCGTGATCGTTACCGGCGCCACGCATTTCAACCCACGCGTCGCCTTCGATTTCCCGCCCGGCGCCTTCACGTTCTCGTTAGGCTTCTTCCTCGGCCTCGGCGCAGCGTCGCGGATTGGCATCTACGACTACCTCGGCTACTACGATGTCTGCTACATCGGCGACGAGGTGCGCGATCCCGGCCGCGTGATCCCGCGATCGATTCTCATCAGCACCGCGGCGGTCGCGCTCATTTATCTCGGCATCAATCTCTCGATCGTCGGCGTCGTCCCGTGGCGCGACTTCGTTCCGGCATCGGCGCACCCCGAGTCCAACTTCGTCGTCTCGGTCTTCATGCAGCGGATCTATGGGTCGCGCGTGGCAACGCTCTTCACGCTGCTGGTTTTGTGGACGGCGTTCGGGTCGGTCTTTGCCCTTCTGCTCGGATACTCACGCATCCCCTTCGCCGCGGCGGAGAGCGGCTATTTCTTCCGCGTGTTTGGCCGGCTGCACCCGACGAAGCAATTTCCGTACGTGTCGCTCCTCGTGCTTGGCGCAATCTCGATCCTCGCTGGTTTCTTTGCGTTAGGCACCGTAATCGACGCGCTGATCGTGACGCGGATCCTCGTGCAGTTCATGGGGCAAGTCGTCGGCTTGATGCTCCTGCGACGCCAGGCGCCGGAGCTGCCGCGTCCCTACCGGATGTGGCTCTATCCGCTGCCGGCACTGGTCGCCCTGCTCGGCTGGATCTTCGTGTTCGCGACGACGGATGTCCGCGTAATTCTGTTCGGTGTGGGCGTCCTCGCGCTGGGCGGATTGACGTTTCTCGTTTGGGCACGGCGCGGACATCAGTGGCCGTTTGTCGCATCGCGACCGGTCTAACGATCCTACGAACTCACAGGAGACACTCGTGGTCAGGGAATTCACCCGCACGCCGCGCGTGGACGCACACATGATGCCGGGCACGGCGACCCTCGCCGCGATCGAGGGGCTCGTCGAATTGGGAATGACCCGGCACAGGCGATCGTCGCGGCGACGAAGAATGGCGCGCGCGCGTCGCAAGGCTCGAAGGATTTCGGGACGCTCGAAGTCGGCAAGTACGCCGACATTCTGCTGCTCGATGCCGACCCGCTAGCCGACATTCACAACATCCGCAAGTTGTCGATGGTGATGAAGGACGGCCGAATTGTCGACCGCGACCGATTGCCGCAGAAGGTCGTCTGGACGCGGACCAAGCCGAAAGCCTAGGATTGTGTCATGACCGATCGACAGAGCCGCAGGGAGTTCGTGAGCCTCGCAGCGTTAGGCGTCGCCGGCGCGTTGACGTCACGTCGTGGGACAGGCATCGCCGCTCTCCTCGGTGCCGCGTCGCCCGACGTGGACCTCGTGGTGCTCAACGCCAAGGTGATCACGATGGACCCTGGGCTACCACGCGCCGAGGCATTCGCGATCAAGTCCGGTCGATTCGTAGCCGTCGGCCAGAGCGCCGATATCCGTGGGCTGATTCGCAATGGCACACAGACCTACGACGCGAAGCGAATGACGATCGTCCCCGGCTTCATCGACACGCACAACCACGCGGGCGGGACGACGCTCCTCTACGAGGTGCTGGTCGGCAATCCCTTCGAGGTCGAGTTTGTCGCCATCTCCAGCATCGTCGACAAACTCCGTGTGAAGGCGCGTGAGACACCGGCTGGTACCTGGGTCGACGGCTATTTCTTCGATGACACGAAGCTCAAGGATAAGCGTCCGCTCAACATCCACGATCTCGATCAGGTCTCGACCGAGCACCCGGTCGTCGTGCACCATCGCGGCGGCCACACCTCGTTCTACAACAGCAAAGCGTTCGAGTTGGCGCGCGTCACGCGAGACGCGCCGAATCCCGCCGGCGGCACCTTCGACCGCGACGAGAATGGTGATCTGAGCGGCCGAGTGACCGATCGCGCCCGGAGCGTCTTTAATAACGTCGGGCAACGGCCGCAATTCACGGCCGCGCAGCGGGCGCAGCGGGAGCGCAACGGCATCGAGCACATCTCGAAGCAGTTCGTTCGCTACGGCCTGACGAGCGTCCACCACGAGGGCGGCGATCTCGCCGCCATCCAGGACGTCCACGCCCGCGGCGAGCTGCACCATCGCGTGAGCTACGAGCCGAACGAGCGCATGGTCGACACGATGATCGCGGACGGGATCAAGACGGGCTTCGGCGACGAGTGGATCAAATTCGGCGCGACGTCGGAGCATACCGTCGACGGATCGTTCTCGGAACGCACGATGGCGCTGAGCACGCCGTACGCCGGGACGCAATACAAGGGCAACGTCACCGAAACACAGGACGACCTGAACGCCTGGGTTGAAAAGGTGCATCCCGCGGGAATCCAGGTGAACTGCCACGCGAATGGCGACGTCGCGATCGACATGTACCTCACGGCGATCGAGCGCGCGCAGCAGCTGGCGCCGCGCGCCGACGCGCGTCCGAAGATCACGCATTGCACGCTGATCAACGACGACCTCGTCCGGCGGATCAAGGCCGTCGGCGCAGTGCCGGCGATGTTCACGACCTACGCGTACTACAACAGCGACAAGTTCGTGTTCTACGGCGAGGAGTTGATGAAACGCTGCATGGCGTATCGCACGTTGCTCGACGCCGGCGTCCACGCCGCGGCCGGCTCCGACTTCAGTCCCGGTCCATTCGCGCCACTCATGGGAATCCAGGGAATGGTCACGCGCACCGGCTGGGACGGCAAGACATGGGGCGCGAATCAGCGCATCAGTGTCGACGAAGCGATCAGGGTCAACACGATGAACGGTGCGTACGCCTCGCATGAGGAAACGCTCAAGGGCTCGATCGCTGATGGCAAGCTCGCAGACTTCGTCGTGCTCGCGGACGATCCGCATACGGTGAGTCCGGAGAAGATCAAGGATATTCAGATCGTGCGGACCGTCGTTGGGGGAAGCGCGGCTTATCAAGCCTGAACGCGCCCGCCGCGCGAACAAAGTCCCAGCGTCATTGCCTCCACACGCAAGGGGTGGTACCCTCAACGGAGGTCTCCGAAGGAGTGCGTCATGAGCAGCACCGCGACCCGCGAAGCGACCGTGGTTCAGCGTCCAACGCTTGCCGAGATAGACGCCTTCGGCGTCACGCATCCGGGGCTCGTCCGTAAGACCAATGCCGATCAGTTTCTCGTCGCGAGCCTGCACCGCACGCTCCATGTGCATTGCACGAGCTTGGGCGGCGGCGTCGGTCCTGAGGAAACCGAGTCGCGCGGATTCCTGCTTCTCGTTGCCGACGGCGTCGGTGGGCTCGCCGGCGCCGAGGAAGGCAGCGCGCGCGTCGTGTCCACCGTGGCGCAACATCTCCTGCACGCGACGGAGCTCTGTTCGCAGATGGCGGTCGAGCACGAGAGCGAGGCAATGAACAGCCTCCGCGACGCCGTGGCGGGAGCTCACCGCGCGTTACTCGCCGCGACCGACGACGAGGGGGCGCCCCAAGCGTCGACCCTCACGATGTTCGCGTCATTCTGGCCGCGCGCGTTCGTCGTCCATGTCGGCGACAGCCGCGCCTATCGGTATCGCGACGGCAATCTCGAACGCCTAACGACTGATCAGACCTTCGCCCAGATGATGGTCCAGGCGGGGGCGCTCACGCCCGCCGGAGCCGAAGCGTCGCACCTCAAGCACATTCTGTGGAGTGCGATCGGCAGTCAGGAGGTCGTGCCCGAGGTCCAGGTCACGGACGTCACGCGTCGCGGCGTCGTCATGCTGTGCACCGATGGCCTAACGACCCACGTCTCCGACGACGAGATCAAGGCGCATCTCGCGCAGTGTACGTCGGCCGAGGAGACCTGTCACAAGCTCGTTGATTTGGCGCTCTCGCGAGGTGGGCAGGACAACGTCACGGTGGTGATTGCGCACGTCCGAAATGGTGAGGAGGGTCAGCGCCACTAGGGCGAAGCCAGAGTCCGCGCTCGGCGGCGGGCTCGCCGCGGCTACCTGACTTCCGCAATGCGCTTTGGGAGGTAGTGTATTGTCCGACTGGACGGCCATCCTCCCATACCCCGCTCCATGAAACCAAAAGAACTGACGATCCGGGGCTTGATCCTCGGCGCGCTCATCACGACCGTCTTCACCGCCGCCAACGTCTATCTCGGCCTCAAGGTCGGGCTCACCTTCGCGTCGTCAATCCCCGCCGCAGTCATCTCGATGGCGATCCTCAGCGCGGTCAAGGATTCGACGATCCTCGAGAACAACATCGTGCAGACGGTCGCCTCGGCGGCGGGGACACTCTCGGCGATCATCTTCGTGCTACCTGGGCTCGTAATCGTCGGGTGGTGGACAGGGTTCCCGTTCTGGCAATCGTTTCTCATCTGCCTGAGCGGTGGAATCATCGGCGTGCTATTCACGATCCCGCTGCGCCGAGCGCTGGTGACGACCTCGGATCTTCCCTACCCCGAAGGCGTCGCCGCAGCGGAAGTGCTGAAGGTCGGATCGGGCACGCGTGGCGAGACGAAGGACGACACGGGTGAGGCGCGAGAAGGACTGATCGCGGTGATACTCGGCTCGATCGCGTCGGGCGGGCTCGCGATTGTTCAGGGGACACGCATCATCGCCGGGACGCTCACGGGTTTTTTCCCGATCGGAAGCTCCGCGTCGACGGGCTATGATTTCGCTTGGTCGCTCGCGCTCCTCGGTGCGGGGCATCTTGTTGGGCTCTCTGTCGGTATGGCAATGCTCACGGGGTTGATCATCGCCTGGGTCATCGCTGTGCCGATCCTGACGTCGATGCAACCCGCTGCCGCGGGCGTCGCGCTCGCGACGCACACCCTAACGATCTGGCGAACGCAGGTGCGCTTCATCGGCGCCGGCGCGATCGGTATCGCGGCACTCTATACGCTCGCGAGCCTAACGAAGCCGGTGATCGGTGGACTCGTGAGCACGCTCGCGGCGTCGCGACGGGCCGACACGGGTGACGATCTCGATCGCGATATCTCGCCGCCCTGGATCATCGCGCTGACGATCGCGTGCCTGATCATCGCCGCGTACCTCGCTTATACCTTCGCCAAGTCGACGGTGCTCGCCGGCAGCGCGTTCGGACTCACGGTTTTCGCCGTTCCATTCGTGCTGCTTGCCGGTTTTCTCATCGCCGGGATCTGCGGCTACATGGCGGGACTCATCGGGGCGTCGAACAGTCCGATCTCGGGTGTCGGCATTCTGTCGATCGTCATCTGCGCTTCGCTCGTCATTTTCGTCGTCGCGCCGACGCAAGGAACCCAGTCGGCGCTCGTCGCCTTCTCGCTCTTCATCACGGCAATCGTCTTCGCCTGCGCGACGATCTCGAACGACAATTTGCAGGATTTGAAGACGGGCCAGCTCGTCGGCGCGTCGCCGATGCGCCAGCAGATCGCGCTCATCGTCGGTGTCGCCGCGGGCGCGTCGGTGATTCCAAGTGTGCTCAACCTGCTCGCGAAGGCGTATGGGTTCGCCGGGGCGGCGAACGTCGGCGTCCTCGCGCCGAATCCGCTGCCCGCGCCCCAGGCGACGCTGATCGCCGCCCTCGCACAGGGTGTGATCGGGGGTCAGCTCAACTGGACGATGCTCGGCATCGGCGCGGTGGTCGGCGTGGGTCTCATCGTGCTCGACGCGGCGTTAGGCGCGATGAACAAGCTCCGCATCCCACCGCTCGCGGTTGGTATCGGTATCTATCTTCCGATGTCGGCGACGTTCGCGGTGGTGGTGGGAGCGACTCTGTCACACTGGTACGACGGCAAGGCGAAGACGATGGCGAACCCCGGACGGGCCGAGCGGTTGGGCACGCTCGTCGCCTCCGGACTGATCGTGGGCGAGAGCTTGTGGGGAGTGATCAACGCAGGGCTGATCGTCGGCCTTACGACGGACGCGCCGATCGCGCTTGTCCCGGAGAATTTTGGACCGGCACCGTGGCTCGGCGTGCTCGGGTTCATCGGTGTGGTCGCGTGGCTCTACGGCTGGATGCTGCGCCGGTCGCGACAAGCCGGTTAGGTCACCGTCGGTGTCGGTGATCTGGGATCCGGTCGACCGCGTGATGAGGTCGCACCACGCTGGCCTAACGGTTCCACTCGTCGTCGGGTTCGTCACGTGCGCCGCGTTGCTCGTGTTGCGTCACCTGATTGGCGAGGATGCCGAAGGCAAGGTCCTGCTGATTGCGATTGTGGCAGCCGCTCTGCACGGCGGAATCGCCAGAATCGCGGTGTGGAGCTGGCGGCGCCTCTGGAGGGACGCGCCCCGAGAAGGCGACCGCTGGAATTGGGTCGTGTATGATTTCGGCGTGAAGCGCTTCGGTGGAATGATGGCGATCCTCATGCCTCCGCTGAACGCGCTGACCGTCGGCTGGAGCGACAGCTCGCAGGGACGCGATGTCGCGACGATCATGGTCGTGCTCATGCTGTGGGTCGGCTTCTTTCTCTGGCTGTCGCTCGGGCTCTGGGGAGGCTACTGGTGGGGACGCGTGATGGCGCGCGCGTGGGGACTCACGCCGCCGGGATCGTCCACTTAAGTCTCGCCGTGTTATCCCGGGCCGCCTCGCGAAGGATGGATTCGCATTTCAGTGCCACCCAATGGGCGACCAGCTCGAACATACCTCTGGAGGTAAATCACCGATGCGCGGACTCATGACGACGACGGCCCTCATCGCCCTCGGCGTCGCAAGATCGCCGGCGATGCCGCAGCGTCCGACTCCGCCAGCCCGCGATCCACGCGCACCAGGATTCGTCGCCGCCACCGAGCTTCCCGACGGCACCGTGCCTTCGCCCACCGCCGACGGAAACTTCATCATCGGGCCGACGCACGCACCCGCGCCCGAGATGGCCGTCCGTAGCGACGTGCCACACGGCGCCGTCTACACGTTCACGATGCGGTCCGCCGACAGCCGGATCTATCCCGGCATCGCGCGCGACTCGGGGACATTCGGCGTTCCCGATCCCGCCGACTCGGCGAAGCTCATCGTGAAGACGAGCCATCCCGCGCCCTACACGCGTCGCGTCGCCGTCTACGTACCCGCGCAATACGTCCGCGGCTCCGTTGCGCCGTTCATCGTCGGTGCCGACGGACCCGACTCCCTTCTCTTCGTCGCCCTCGACAACCTCATCGCCGCGAAGCGGGTCCCAGTCATGATCGCCATCTCGATCGGGAACGGCGGCGGGGACGCGCAAGGGAGCGAGCGTGGACTCGAGTATGATACGATGTCTGGACGCTACGCCGAGTTCGTCGAGACGGAGGTGCTGCCACTCGTCGAGCGGCAGTACGGCGTGACGCTCACGAAGGACCCTAACGAGCGAGCGACCACGGGAAACAGCTCGGGTGGCGCCGCGGCGCTCAGCATGGCGTGGTATCGCACCGATCTCTATCATCGCGTGCTCGCCTATTCGCTCACCGCGGTGAACCAGCAGTGGCCGCCGAATCCCGAGACGCCGCACGGAGCCTGGGGGTATCACGAGCAACTGATCCCGAACAGCCCGGCGAATCCGATCCGTATCTGGATGATGGTCGGCGATAAGGATTTGCTCAATCCGAACCCGATGCGCGACGGGATGCACGACTGGGTGCTCGCGAACGAGCGCCTGGCTGCAACACTCGCCGCCAAAGAGTATCATTATCAATTCGTCTTCGCGCGCAACGCGCTGCACGTCGACCGCGGGGTGCGGCAGCAGACGTTGCCCGAAGCGCTCGAATGGCTATGGCGTAATCAATGACAACTCCCTCATCGACTCTCCGCGAGTACGACGTCGCCGCCGGATCGACGGCCGTGTTTGGCCGCGTCCTGTGTAGCGTGCGGGACCATCACTATGTCATCGATGGGCCGGTGCAGAATGGTTGCCCCGGCGAGGAGGTCACACCCGTCGAGGCGTTCCTCTCCGCCGTCGCGGCGTGCGGTGTCGAGCTCATTCACGTCATCGCCAAGACGGAGAGCAGGCCGCTCGACCGCGTTTCCGTGAAGGTCCATGGTTGGTCGGACCGCGCCAAGCAGACGCGGACCGACGTCAGCACACTGAACGGCGTCACGCTCGACTTCAAGCTCTGGGGCACCGACGACGCGAATGCGGCGGTCCTCATCGAATCGTTCAAGCGGCGGTGACCGTTGTACGGTACGGTCGCGGTCGCGACCGCAGACGTTCAGGTCCGATACGCGCTCGGCGACTAGCGACGGGCCCCGGCACAACGCGGCCTGATGCGCAATCAAGGACTGCTCTAACGATTCGCAATGCGTTACCTAGACGCTAAACCTTAGCCCATGACACGACATCTCCTGATCTTCGCCATCGCAGCCGCGGCCGGCAGCTGCGCAAGCGGCTCGAATGGCGCGGCGTCCCGGGCCGCGTGCGCGCTCGAATCTGGCGACTCCGTATACCTCGTGCGCGGACCGGTCTATCGTGATTGTGCGGTCGACGAGCGCGCGGCAGTTATTGACCGTTCCGGACATCCGAACTTCAGTCCCTCTTCACCGCCCCCTGGAGGCCGTGCGTGTTATACGGCTGAAGTCGAGTTCGTGGTGGATACCCAGGGGATACCGGAGATGGAGACGGTGAAGCTAGTCCGCACGAATAACCCGGATTACGCCCAGGCAGCGGTGCCGGTAGTTGCTGGGTGGCGCTACAAGCCAGCGATCCTTCACGGAGTTCCGGTTCGACAGATCGTACACGAGAGTGAAACCATGGCCGTCGCGGTCGTTGCGGCGCCGGCTGGGGAAACCCCGCGGCCGCCGACGCGCGCACCGCTGTGCTAACTTCGCAACCATCGATGGGTTCAGCGCCATCACGCGGGATCCTGCCTCTACAGAGGGATGCTCATGAGCGACGTGAATGAATCGGCTGACGACATCAAGCGGCGAGACTTCGTTCAGGGCGCGGTGACGGCAGCAGCGGCGCTGGTCGTCGGCTGGAGACCGTCGCTGAGCATACCGCGCCGCCCGCCAGACGACGTGATCGCGCAGATCGCGCTCCAGCATGACAAAACTCTAAAGATCCTCCAGGACTGGATCGCGCTGCCCTCGATCGCCGCCGAGAATCGGGGCTATCCGCAAGGCGCCGAGTACATGGCGCAGCTCGCGCGCGACGCGGGGTTCACGCACGTCGAAGTCGTGCCGACGACCGGGAAGCCCGGCGTGTTCGCGACCCTCGATGCCGGCGCGCGGACGTCGCTCGCGATCTATTTCATGTACGACGTCAAGCAGTTCGATCCCGCGGAATGGTCGTCCCCTCCACTCGAGGGGCGACTGGTCGACAAACCAGGACTCGGCAAAGTGATCGTCGGACGCGGCGCGACGAACACGAAAGGGCCGCAGACCGCGTTTCTCGCCGCGCTGCACGCGTTCAAGGCCGCGGGCAAGAAGCCGGCGGTGAATATCGTCCTCGTCTGCGAAGGCGAGGAGGAGATCGGTTCACCGAATTTCTCGCAGATCGTCTTCAAACCCGAAGTCGAAGCCGCGCTCCACAAGTGCCTCGGCATCATCATTCCGTTCGGGAGCCAGGACCTCGACGGCTCCGTCCAGATCAACCTCGGCGCCAAAGGCGTCGTCGAGTTGGAGCTGGTGTCGAGTGGCGAGAAGTGGGGACGCGGCCCGAGGCACGACGTGCACTCGAGCCGCGAGGCGCAGCTCGACAGTCCGACGTGGCATCTCGTTCAGGCTCTCAACACACTCGTCGCCGCCGACGGCCACACACCGGCCGTGGAAGGATTCTTCGACAAGGTGCGGCCACTCACGGCGACGGAGAAACGCGTCCTGGAGGACGCGATCCCGAAGCGCAACGAGGCGGCAGCGAAGAAGTCGTTGGGCGTCGAGCACTGGTACAAGGACGAGTCCTGGCACGATTCGCTCGTTAGGCTCGTGTCGCAGCCCACGATCAACATCGAGGGGCTCGTCGGTGGTTACACGGGCCCCGGCGGGAAGACGATTCTTCCTCACCGCGCCGTCGCGAAGATCGACATGCGGCTCGTGCCCGACATGACCGCCAAGGGTACGCTCGAGTTGCTGAAGCAACACCTCGCCAAGCACGGCTTCGGCGACATCGACGTGAACATGAGCGGCGGCTACGATCCGACAGAGACACCGGCTGATTCAAAGTTGGTGAGTGCAATGACAGCAGCATTCCGCAAATCGGGCGTCGAGCCGGTTCTGTGGCCGCGTCTCGCCGGCTCCTGGCCGGGCGTGACGTTCACCGGCGCACCGCTCAAGCTACCGGCCGGACAGTTCGGCATGGGTCACGGCGATGGCGCGCACGCGCCTGACGAGTACTGGGTTATCGAGTCGTCAAATCCGAAGGTCGCGGGGATGGACGGCGCCGTCAAATCGTATGTCGAGTTCTTCCAAGCGTGTTCTGAAGGGGCTAGGGCCTAGCCTGTCTCTTCATCACTCCTCGCACTGCCCCTTCGATCATCCGATTCACCGCCGCGAGCGACAAGCCGCCAGAATCAGTGGCGGGGATCGTCGCGAAGCCGATCGCGGACGCCTTCGGATAGCGCGCGAAGATCTGCTCGAAGAGCCGCGCGAGCTGCTCGCTCGATGGACCGTTAGGCACCTTGTTCACGTGACCCATCACCTCGCGGGGATCGAGCACGTCCATGTCGATGTGAACGTAGATCTTGTCGACCGCTCGGCTGAGGCGGTCGAGCTGCGCGAAAACCGCCGGTGTCATGTTGCGCAAATCATCGACGCTCAGTTGCGCGATAACTGACTTGTCGAGTAGCTCCTGCTCGAGCGGATCGGTGAGGCGGACGCCGCCCATGACGACATCGCGATCCGCGAGTGGCGGATCGAGCTTCGCCTCGACGCGCATGCGTTGGAGCGCGCGGCCCGTCGCGACGGCCACCGGCATGCCGCCGAGATTCCCGCTGCGCGTCGTCTCGGGCGTGTTGAAGTCGGGGTGCGCGTCGAGCCAGAGCATGCCGACTCTGATCGGATCGCGTGTTGGGCCGGAGTGCTGGAGTCCGCCGACGAGCCCGGGCATCGATGGACAGGTCGCCTCGAGTCCAACGGTGAACCAGCCCTGGCGCTCGTTCTCCGCGACGATGTCTGCGAAATGTCCGAGCGCCATGCTGAGCCGCTTCCAGCCGCCATACTCGGTGTCCTCCTGTGCCGTGAGCTTCACCTCAAACAGTCTCACGGTGGCACCGGCCGCGGCGAGGCGCGGCTGGATGCCGCCGTCGGCCATCGTCGTCGGCCCGACAGATGTTCCGTTAGGCAGATAGGGCTGCTTCACGAGCGCAACCCGGAGGTGCCCGCTCGGATCGGTATAGCGCTGCGCGCCAGCGGAGTGCACCGAAAGGATCAGTGCGGCGAGGACGATAGCGGCGGTCCGCATCGAGTTTGAGATCATAGGACGGGATGTTGCTGCTCTCGACCGCCGAGCGCAAATCCAACTTGTTTCTTGTAATATGCCTTGACAGCAATATTGCTAATGAGGCATATTATGGACGTGAGCACCGTCCTCTTCGAAGTCCTCGCCGAGCCAAATCGCCGGCAGCTGCTCGACCTTCTGCGAGAGCAGGAGCGCACCGTCGGCGAGCTCGTCGACGCGCTCGACATCGGGCAGCCCGCCGTGTCGAAGCACCTGCGCGTGCTACGCGACGCGGGACTCGTCGAAGCACGCATCGATGCTCAGCGTCGCGTCTACAGCTTGCGGGCCGAGCCGCTCGCCGAAGTCGACGCGTGGCTCGCACCCTACCGGAAGTTCTGGCGCGGCCGGCTCACCGCACTCCAACGCCACCTGGCCAGTGACCGCTGACCCTTCACCCGAGAGTACAAACATGACCACGATGACCGTTCCCATGAGCGACCAGATCGAGGAGCAGGTTCTGCTCGATACGCCGCGTGCCCGCGTGTGGCGCGCTCTGACGAATGCCGACGAGTTGGGCGCCTGGTTCGGCGTCAACATCGCAGGCGCGACAATCGCCCCCGGGGCGCACGTTGTCGGACACATAACGATTCCGGGCTATGAGCACGTCGTGTTCGACATCGCGATCGAGGAGATGGTCGCCGAGCGGCGCTTTGCGTGGCGCTGGCACCCGAACGCGATCGACCCGAAGGTCGATTACTCGGCAGAGCCCCGAACACTCGTGACGTTCACGCTCGAGGACGCGCCTAACGGAGGAACGCTACTTCGGGTCGTCGAATCGGGCTTCGAGGCATTGTCGGCCGCGCGGCGCGGTCCGGCATTCACCGGCAACAGCAAGGGTTGGCAGGGACAGCTGCAGAAGCGCTTGCCAGCGTATCTCGCGTCGGCCTAACGAGCTGACCACGAGGTTCGATTGATGGACAGAGCGGGCGGCAATCCAGCCGCCCGCTCTGCGTCCAGCATCCTCCGGCCCTCCCGGGAGCGCCCGCCGTGTGCCACATTGTGAGCGAATCACTCACACCAATCCATCAGGCACATGCTCGTAACGACGACAGAACGCGCGGAAGGCTATCAGGTCAAACGAGTCCTTGGTCAGGTATTCGGCGTGGTCGTGCGCAGCCGCAGCCTGGTCGGCAACGTCATGGCTGGCTTCCGAGCCCTCGCTGGCGGCGAAATCACCGAATACACGCGGCTCGTCGAGGACACGCGTCGTCACGCCATCGATCGCATGATCGAGAATGCGCGGCTGATGGGCGCGAATGCCGTGGTCATGATGCGCTTCGATTCTTCCGAGATGGGTCAGACGATGTCGGAAGTCGTTGCGTATGGCACTGCAGTGGTGTTGGATCCGCCACCCGCCGACTGAGCGTGGACGATGTCTCTCCTGCTTGCAGTTCCCGCGGCGGTGGTGTGCATCGCGCTCTACGTCATTTACGACAAGCGCTATCACGGGAAGACTTCTGCGTCCGGGCTTCGGGCGACGAAGGAAGTGTTTCGTGACCCGACCACCGGCAAGCTGATGCGCGTGTACGAAGACCCGCGCACCGGTGCTCGCGAGTACGTGAACGAGGACGAGTGACGAGCAGTCGAGTCGCGCGGATTAGATGGTCACTTTGCCGACGCGGGGAACGCCGGCAGCTTCCCGATATCGCGGGCGTCGTGCTGAATGATCACCGTGGCGTGCAGGTTTTTCGCGATCTGCTTGAAGCGATCGAGTGACGCGAGCGTCGCGGCGCGATCGGTGTTGAAGCTTGGCACGCCGTTCGAGTCGTAGTTCTCGTGAAAGTGCGCGAGGTCGCCGGTGATGAGCACCGGGCCCATGTCCTTGAGCCTAACGAGCAGGCTGTGGTGACCGGGCGTGTGGCCGGGCGTGTTGAGGATGACGACGGTGCCGTCGCCGAAGACGTCCTTGTCTCCCGACAGTGGCTCGACCCTCCCGCCGCCAGTGATCCAGTTGGCGAATGGCGCCGGATTCGCCGCAGCGGCGGACTTCCCGTCCGTGAGAACATCCCAATCGCCTTTGCCGATGAGCAGCGTGGCGTGCGGGAACGCGCTGACCTGACCTGTATGATCCCCGTGGTAATGACTAATGGCGACGTACTTGACCTGATCGGGTGTGACTTTCAGCTGGCCGAGCAGGTCGACGAGGCTCGTCTTGGGAGCAGTCGGGGTGTTGCCGACAGGATTTCCCGTGTCCCACACCATGTAATCGTCGCCATGCCTGACGAGGTAGCAGCTGAAGGTGAGTTGCACCTTGAGGCCGCTGAACGCATACGTGTCGGACATCCGGCCGCCGACGTCGGTGGGGGCGGTGTTGTTGCCGCAGTCGAGACGCGCGAGGGTCACGGCCGGTGTAGTCTGCGCCCGCGCGGCGCCGGCAAGCACCGTCAATGATACCATCGTCAACACTCGCTTCATCGGTCGGCCTTGAGGGATGGAGAGGCCACGAACATGCTACCGTGGGCCGCTCACTCGCAACCAGGTTGCGTGCCCGGCGACGAACCATCCTCGGCGAGTTTATTGTCTCTTGAAGCTCACCGTGCCGATCTGAATGGAACCGCCGTTCGGCAAGGACGTGGCAATCGCTTCCGGGCGATCCGGGGTGCCAAGCTTCATGTAGATCGAATCCCCGTGCACGGCGTACACGCCGGAATTCATGGGATCGGCGCGCCGCGCGCCAGCAAAATCGAATCGCGACGGGTCGTTGCCTGGCACTTTGAGCTCGTCGTAATGGCGATAAACGCGACCGTCGGCCGAGAGCAGGTAATACAGCAGTGCATTCGTGTAGTAGCCGTACGCGGGACCGCGCTGCAGGTCGGTCATGTACTTGCGCGCGAATCCCATGTAGAGCCCCGCGATCGCGCGGCCCACGCCGGGAGGCGGCGCGTCGTACACCGGCTCGGGCGTACCGGCGACCACGCGCAAACTTGACGCGAAGGTGTTGAGTGGTTGCAAAACTCGCTGCCAGCTCACCGCGCTGATCGCCTGCGCGTCGACGATCGCGATCGCATTGTTCTCGCCCACGATCACCATCCGCATTCGCTCGCGCGCAAGGCCGACGACGACTTCGTTGAACCGCACGCGCAGCGCCATGCGCGCGCCGGGAATCGCAACCGCGTCGATCCTGGCGCCCGGCGCGACATTGGACTCCACGTAGCGGGGATCGATGAACTCGCGAAAGAGCGTGCGCGAAAACGCCTGCTGGATATTTCCGGTGAATGCGCGGAAGGGGTAGACCTGAAGCGATGCGTTCACTTCGCGCGAGGAGAAATCCGCGGGCGGGTAGATGGCGCTTCGATAGAAGTTGGGTGGGTCCTCGAACTTGAGCTCGGGGACCGTCTGCGCGCCGCCGCGAGCCGCGACGAGCGCGATGGGCATGAGCAGCATCCAGCGTGGAAAGCGCATCATGGCAGCCTCCCCTTCCCCGGTTGCGGAAAAACTCACGTCGTCCCATCGTAACCGTGAATCGCCTTGAACGAGTTGTCAAGAAAGCCCCGCCTCACGCTTCACGCGAGTCGTCATCCTTCATGGAAACCGTTCAGCCCAATTCCGTAGCCATTTCCGACGAATCCGAAGCGGGGGCCGTCGCTCGCGGCTTCGCCTTCCTCGGCGCGCTCGTGGTTCTCATCATCGGCGCGATTTTCTCGTTAGGCGCCGTCCTTCTCGCCCCGGCCGGGATGGCGATCGGGGCGTACGTATGGCGACGCCGCGGCCGGAGGCTGCCGGTGATGGGTCACTGGGTCGCCGCGGCGTGCGCATCCACACTGGTGCTCCTCGCCTACGCGGGCGTCGCGGCCAGCCTCATTCCGAAGGGAAGCTGGGAACATGCCAGACAAGCCGCGGACTCGGCGCAGAAGGTCTCGGCAAAGCAGGCGACGCCCGCGTGGCTCGAGCGGATTGCACCAGGGACGGCAAGGCGCGCCGCGGAGGCGCCGACGTCGGAGCGCGCACAGACGTTCGGGATCGCCGCCGGCGCCGCTCTCGCGACGATGTTCTTCGTCGGCTTCTTCGGCACCGTCGGCTGGCTGGGGGGCATGTTGCTCGGCTTCGCATTCTTTGGACGTTGGCCCGGTGGCAAGACGGCCGTCCTCGCCGGATGATCGCACGGACCGCGTGTCGAGGTTGATCGGCCATCGAAGCCGGAGCCTCAGCGTTAGCTCTCCGCAGCGCGGCGCATCGTGCACACGCGGTCCGTTCCGATCCCGCTCGCGAAGAGCCGCTCCTTGCTGTCGCTGAGCAATCGCTGCGTCCAATCGACGCAACCTCCGTCGACGAGTTGAATTGGCTCGGCTCCTTCACTTTCACTGACGATCCAGAAGCAAAGCGTACGATAGTAGGCGCGCCCCGCCGTTCGATCATGATCGACGACCGCCGTGACGCCTGGAAGCGCGCGGCGCAGGCGGTCCAACAATCGCTCGATCGCGGAATTCAATGTCGTCGCCGAGTCCAGCGGAGTGACGGACAGTTGCAGTGGAATGGAGTCGCCCAGATGGGCACGAATCGCGGAGAGATAGAACTTGACGTGCAGCCCCAGCGCCTCCGTGTCGAACTGAAAGCTGCCGCGATCCCGGCCCGCGCTGCACAATGAGAAAACCCTAAAGTGCTGCGAGAGCCGTGGATCGCTGTAGCGTCTGGTGCGGAGGAGACGGTGGCTTGCGGCAAGGTGAACAGGCTCGCCAGAGCGCGGGTCGGCGCGCCTGAGCTCACGCCGCCGGCGCGCCGCTTCGAGCGAGAGCACGTTGGTCGAATCGGAGACGACGTCCGTGTTGCGGATCGTCGACAGCGCCCAGTCCTGTCCCAGACCAGCCATCGCCGACGACGCGCCCAACGGACAAACAGGCGAGAGCTCGAGCGCCTCGAACTCGGAGGGCAGCAGCGAAAGCGCCAGACGCTCCCATTCGAGATACGCCGCGGGCCGAATCGTCGACGGCCGGACGAAGCGATTGGTGTCGAAGTCGGCGAGCAGGCTCGGCGTCGTCCGGTGCATAACGATGCGGCGATAAACGTCCAGTAGCAGGGACTGTAAATCGGATGGATCGAGGCGCTCGGCGAGCAGCGAAGCAATTCCGGGGAGGCCGAGCTCGCGCTCGATGCGGTTGGTGATGGAGGTCATGGGCACGTCCGTGAAATTGCTCGGTGCATCGTCGTCGCCAGCGCGTTCACCGCCATCGCCTGCGCGAGACACGCCCGCAGCGTCTGGCGCGCGTCAGAACGCCCGCCGGCGCGGACGTTGAGCTGCGGTTCGTCCTGTCGAAATAGACGCCTAACGTGGACCGTTAGCGGACGTCGCGCGTGCCGCGCGTGTCCGGCAGATATGGCGTCTGCGGGCAGAAGCGGTCGAGGAGCGCCTGGGCCTTCTGCGTCGTCACGAGCGACACCTCCTGCCCCGTGTCGAGCACGAGCGGATCGTCCTTCGCCGCCTCGAGCAGCGCGGCGCGGAGGCGCGGCACGTCCTGCTTCCAGTGGACGAGCAGCTTCTCGCGCATCATCGCCGATTCGTTCGCGCGATAGCGGCGTAGCAGACCATCGATGATCGCCTGCACACCGGCGTTCGAGATCACGAACGTATCCTTCGACTCGAAGAGATCCCTGAGCATCACGCCGACCTGTTCGGCGACGTCGTGCCGTTCGTTCGACTTCGGCAGCGGTCTCTCGGTATCGAGCATGGGTGGTTGCGGAGGCGGGATCATCCTGGGTGCGCTGTTCTCGGTGGTCGTGGAGAAAATCGAGCGCACGAAACCCTCGAGCTCGTCGCGAAGGCTCGGCTCGCTCGATGCAGATTGGACGTTGTCGTCTTTGGCCATGAGTACTCCTGATCGCGGCCAATCTATTCGTCGCGCATGGCCCCCGCGAGCAGCGCCCCGCTACTGGCTTCGATGACGATGCTCCACCGCCTGCTCCTCTCCGGATCGCCGTCGCGCGACGTTTGCGTCGAAGGTAGCGCGCTGGTCCGCCGCGAGTAACTGGCGCACTTCGCCGTACTCCCGGTCCTGCAGGTCGTGGCCATACTGGACGAGCGTGTCGAGCCGGGCCAGGTTCGGCGGCTCACTCTGCGCATGAGCGTCGTCGAACACTTGCTTGGCCGCGTTCACGTATCCGCGGAAGTTCTCCTTGTATGTCTTCTCAATTCGTTTGATCGAATCATTGGCCGCTTTCTCGACCCTGACGTCCTTGAGCACCTCCTTGGTCGACGCCATGTCCTCGAAGCGCTGCGTCCACCGCTTTGATGCGTCGTCCTCATGGCGGGCGGCTTGATCGCCGTTCTCACCACGGCCGTGGCGTCCTCCGCCACCCATTCCGCCGCCGCGACCCTGCGCCTCGGCCGCCACTGAAGTGACCGCAATGAGCAGAATGCCTGCCCCGAGTCGAATCACGTTGCGTTTTAAAGTCATTGTCTGCTGCATCCGCTGCTCAAGTAGTCGGTAATACAGACGAGAAGCGCCCCGCGTTGGCCGCATTGACGATCCGTAACGAGAACGCCCTCCTCTCAGCGACGACGTCCCCGGACCACGTCCAGGTGCAGCAGATCAGGGCGTGAGTAGTGCCCCGCAACATCGAGTGCCATGCGCTCGCCGGAGAGCCGAGCAAGATCGAGGTCGGCCGTGATGGTGCGCGGCTCGTCGTACACGGGCTCGACGATGTAGCGCCCATCCGGCCCGATCACGCCACTTCCGCCGCGCATCACCCACTGATCGGGACGCCTAACGATCTCGGGGTGCGGCTCGAGCTCGGGCGGCAGCGCCGACGCCCGCGAGAGCGATCCAGCGACGAGCACGTAGCAACGCCCCTCGAACGCGTACGCGCGGCTGGCGAGCTGCAGCTGTTCGTGCGCCGTCGGCCACAAGGCCACATGAACGTCCTCGCCGCTCTCATGCATCGCCTGGCGCGCCAGTGGCATCCAATGCTCCCAGCAGACGAGCGCTCCGACCCGGCCGTTAGGCGTGTCGACTGCCTGGAGGCCGTCGGCATCCCCCTGGCCCCACACCAGGCGCTCGGAGTAGGTCGGCATGAGCTTCCGATGATGGTTGAGCAGCCGGCCATCCGGGCCGAACGTCAACGCCGCGTTGTAAAGCGTGCCATGGCCAGGTCCCGCGTCGACTCGTTCGATGACGCCGACGACCAACGTTACGCCCGCATCGCGAGCGATCGCGCCTAACGCATCAGCCCCGTCGCCCGGAACGGCGACGGCGTTGGCCGCCATCCGGGCGTGGACTGCCTTGACCGGCGGATGATCCCACAGCGCCACGTCGCGGCAGACGTCGAGCCAAACCGGGTAGCCCGGCAGCCACGTCTCCGGAAAGACCACGAGCTGCGCCCCCTCGCGGGCCGCCGCCAACGTGCGGTCGCGCGTGCGAGCGAGACCGTCCGCGAGAATTGGCACTGGCTCGTCCTGGACGATGGCGATGCGGACCATGCGATTGCTAACCCACGTGCCTCGTTAGGTGACCTTCCGATATCGAAGGACCGCGCCGATGATAGCGAGCGCCAATCCCACAACTACGAACCCGCCGTTTCCTGTCCGAAAGGTAAGGTCGACGACGATCGGCGGGCGACGAATTATCTGATTGATGACGGCGAGCACAATCAGGGCGACTCCCGAAGCCAACGATATCGGTGGCGCCGAGAGTATCGCACGTGCGGGAACGGCATCGACGAATCGAGCCATGCGCACCCTCGTTGCCGTCCAAAGCACGACGAACAGAATCGGAGCCAGGATCGAGCACACGATGACGCTTCTCAGAAAGCCGCCCGGCCGTGGCCCGGCGGTTTCACTTGGCCACGCAACGCGGCCTATCTGTGAGAGGACGAGATGGTGGTACCGGAAGATCTCGAGATACAGACCGAACCAACTCAAAATCGCAATCGCGCCGAGCGCATTGGCAAACCTTCGCAGCGTGCTAGGAGGGAGGCTGGTCAACGACGAAGGGCTCACCGTGAGAGAGGCGCGCGCCCGAGGTCGATCATCTCCAGTGAGCGTGACGCAAAGTTCGTCACGAACAGCGTGCGTCCGTCGGCCGTTAGGCGGAGCTCGCGCGGGAAAGCGCCCGCGGGGATCGTTCCGACGACCGATGGCGCGCCCGCGCGCAACTTCCCCGCATCGACGACGGTGAGCGGCTGACGATCGTTCGCGCCCCCGCTGAATCGATTCGAGCTCGTGACGACGACGCGCGCGCCGCTGTCGATCACCGCGACGCCAACGGGAGCAACGCCAACCTCGGCGCGGCCGACGAGCGCGTGCCCGCCGTCAGTGACGAGGCGCTGCGTGTCGAACACCTCGAGCGCGTTGTCGTCACGCGCGCTGACGTATGCGACGTCGCCGCGCGGCGAGAGCACGAGCCGCACGGGGTTGCAGCCGGCGGCGACCCGCGACACGGCCGCGTGCGAGGGATCTTTGAGTATTTGCGAAACGTCGAAGATGATGATTGCGCCTTGCGGATGATTCGCGGCGTTGCGTCGCGCGTTCGGGTTCTCGGGGCGGCAGGTGGTCGGCCAGCCCCACGCCGGGAGCGCCACCTCGCTCGTCGTGTACAGATAGCGGCCGTCGGGGGAGAGCGTCACGGCGATCGGCGCGATGCCGACATCGAGCTTCGCGACGCCGCCACGCGTGTTGAATCCACCGGCGCGCACCTGCTCCAGATCGACGACGAGAATCGCCGCACCACTTTCGGCCGCCGCGAACAGATATCGGTCGTCGGCGCTGACGTTGACGTAGATGTATCCCACCGGCGACCCGTTGCCGATGTAGCCGAGCACGGGATCGGCGTCGCCGGATTCGAGGCGAGCCGCGTCGAGAAACGCGAGGTAGTCGCCACTGGCGACGATGAGCAGCTTTCCATCGTGGGTGAGCACGGCGCCGGTAGGATTGCCCTTGAGCGAAAACGTACGAGCAACCGACAACGCGCCGCCGGAGCGCCGCACGACCGAGACCTGTCCACCATTCGCATTACCGCCGGACGTGATCGTCACGAAGACCCAGCAACCGTCCGCTGAGATGACGGGCTCGAATGGCCGGCCGGGCATATCGAGTTGGACGAGCGGGTCTTTTGCTGGCGCGTTGCAGGCGTCCTGCGCTCGCGCAGCCGGGGCGGCGGCGAGGAGGAGTGCCACGCTGGCGACGAAGAGGTCACGCATCGTATGACCTTGTCGAGAAGTTCGTCGTTTGTGAAGCCCTTCGCCGCCGACCGTTTGTGGTGCATCGGCATGCGAGGTAAGTTCTCCCCGCCCTCCAACGACTCACCGGTGCCGACGATGCGCACACTCCTGATCGCCGCCTGCGTCCTGCTCTCCGCTGGCCTCGCTCCCACGCGTTCCATAGCTCAGCAGAAGCCCAAGCAGGAGCTGAAGGAAGTGAAGCCACCAGAGATTGATACGGCGGTTTATCAAACACTCAAGTACCGGTACATTGGTCCCGAGGGAAATCGCGTCACCTCCGTTGCCGGCGCGGCGGGCGATCCGAACACCTACTACGCTGGCGCGGCGTCGGGCGGGCTATGGAAGTCCACCGATGGCGGGATTCACTGGGACCCGATCTTCGACAAGGAGCCGGTGTCTTCCGTCGGCTCGATTGCGGTGGCGCCGAGCGATCCGAACGTCATCTACGCGGGCACGGGCGAGCCATTCACGCGGAGCCACATCTCCGCGGGCTGGGGCATGTTCCGCTCGACAGACGCGGGCAAGACCTGGTCGCGCGCGGGATTGGAGAACACCGGACGCATTGCGCGCATCGTCGTGAACCCGACGAACCCCGATCTCGTGTACGCTGCCTCGTTAGGGTTCGCGTACGGCCCACAACCAGAACGCGGGATCTATCGGTCGAGCGACGGCGGCAAGAACTGGGATCGCGTCTTGTTCGTCAACGACTCGACTGGTGCGTGCGATGTTGTCATGGATCCAACCAATGCGCGCATCCTGTACGCGGGGTTCTGGCAGATCGAGATCCACACGTGGGGGCGCTTCAGCGGCGGTGCCGGGAGCGGGATCTGGAAGTCAACCGATGGTGGGACGACGTGGAAGAGGCTCGCCGGCGGTCTGCCTAACAAGACAGTCGGCAAGATCGGACTCGGCATCAGTAAGGCAATGCCGAACCGGATCTACGCCGAGGTCGAGACGGGCGACGGCGTGCCGACGCCAGAGGGCAAGCCGACGGACAGCGGCCGCCTCTTCCGCTCCGACGACGCCGGCGATACCTGGCAGCTGGTAAATAGCGATCGGCAGATGGCAGGGCGCACCCACTACTACAATCGCATGGGTGTCTCGCCCGATAACCCTAACGAGGCGTACTTCCTCGCCTCGAACTGGTCGAAGACGCTCGACGGCGGCACGACGATCATCGATCCCCCCTTCACCGAGTATCCGGGCGGCGATCACCACGACATCTGGATCGATCCGACGAACGGCAATCGCATGATCGTGAGCCACGACGGTGGTGTTTCGATTTCAGTCAACCGTGGCAAGTCGTGGAATATGGAGCAGCTGCCGCTCGCGCAGATGTATCACGTGGAAATCGACAACAAGGTCCCCTACAACGTGTACGGCAACCGGCAGGACGGTCCCTCGGCGATGGTGACGAGCAACGCGCGCGCCGGCGACGGCTTTGGCGGTGTCGCCTTCCCGACGATCACGCGTGGTCACATGCTCACCGTGGGCGGCGGCGAGAGTGGTTGGGCGTGGCCGGACACGGTCGACGGCAATCTGATCTGGTCGAGCGCATCGGGCTCGGGCTCGATGGGCGGCATCGTCACTCGTTATGATCGGCGGACGCATCTCGTGCAGACCGTCGAGGTCTGGCCGCTCTCGACGATCGGCTGGCCGGCGGACAGCCTCAAGTACCGCTTCGTGTGGACCGCGCCGGTGACGCTCTCGTCACACGATCACAATGTGCTCTACATCGGCAGCCAGCACGTGCACATGACGAAGGACGGCGGGAATCACTGGGCCGAGATCTCGCCGGACCTGACGCGGAACGACAAATCCAGGCAGAAGATCTCCGGTGGTCTGACGCCGGACAATATTGGTGTCGAGTACGCGGGAGTTGTCTTTGCGATTGGAGAGTCGCCGATTGACGCAAAGGTCCTCTGGGCGGGCACGAACGACGGCTTCGTCCACGTGACGCGCGACGGCGGCACGACTTGGACAAACGTTACAAGCAACATTCCGAACTTGCTCAACTGGGGCACGATCGCGAACATCGAGCCGTCGCGGTACGACGTCGCCACCGCGTATCTCACCGTCGACGGGCACCAGGTCAATAACCGCGAGACGTGGGTCTACAAGACGAACGACTTCGGGAAGACATGGAAGCTGATCACGAATGGTGTCCCGAAGTCGCCGCTGTCGTACGCGCACGTCGTGCGCGAGGACCCCGTTAGGCGCGGCTTGCTATATCTCGGAACGGAGAACGGGCTGTACGTGTCGTTCAACGACGGTGCGAGCTGGCAATCGCTGCAGAACAATCTGCCGCACGCGCCGGTGTACTGGATCGTGATCCAGCCGCAGTTCAACGATCTCGTCGTGGCGACGTACGGGCGTGGCTTCTGGATCATGGACGACATCACGCCGCTCAAGACGTTGAGCGCGACGGTGACATCGAAGGATGCTCATCTCTTCGCGCCGCGCGTCGCGTATCGCCTGCACGACACCGAGCAGCCGATGTCGGTAAGCTACGATCCATCGGCTGGATTCAGCCCGCCGGCGGGCACGCCGATCAATTTCTATCTCAAGACGGCGAGCGACAGCAGTGTGCGCGACAGCGCGGGCACGAAGCTCGTGACCAAAGACTCGATCGCCATCACGATCGCCGACGCGAGCGGTGGCGTCGTCCGCACGATGAAGGCGCCGAAGAACGCCGGCATCGGTCGGGTGTGGTGGAACTTCCGTGGCGATCTGACGAAGCAGGCGAAGCTCCGGACAAGTCCCGAGTACGCCGAGTGGTACAAGGTCCCGCTCGAGGGGCGCAATGCGCCGACAGTGGGTAGGATTGGCGTGCTCGAGCCGCCAGGAACCTACACGGTGCGGATTGCGGGGACGAACGAGTCACAGCAACTCGTGTTGAAGCGCGATCCCAATCAGCTTGACGCGTCAGACGCGGGGTTGGGCGAGAATGTGGCGCTGCAGAGGCAGATTGCGTCGGATCTCGATGCGTCGGTGGCGATGATCAATTCGTTGGAGAATGTGCGCGGGCAGCTCGCTGCGCTCAAAGCGACGGTGTCGAGCGATTCAACACGAAGGGAGGTCGCGGCGGCGGCTGATTCGTTGGATCAGAAGCTACGGGGAGTGGAGCGGAAGCTCTTTCAAACTCGATCAACGAGTCGGGGTCAGGACGATCTGCGCTGGCCGCAGCGATTGAGTGAACAGTTGCAGTATTTGTCGGGGGAGATCGAGGGGTCGGACTACGGCCCGACCGAGAGCCAGAGGCAGGTGGCGACGTTGTTGAATGCGCAGGTGAAGGCGGTGCGGTCGGAGTTTGACAGGGTGACGACGGGCGATGTGACGGCGTTCAATCAGATGTTGCAGCAAAGGAAGGTGCCTAACGTCATCACGAATTGAGAGCGCGTCGAACGTGGCCGGCAGCTGACGAGAACAGTCGAATGACATTACTGAAGCGGTAACATCCCGACGCAGTCCGGGGAGAGGTCGCGTAGCGTCACGGATACCAGGAACTTCGCTTCATCGGACTGCGCCTCCTCAAACTCCACTGTCTCACCGAGCCGGCGCGAGAGTGACGCGAGCTCGCCGAGGTCGATGAAGGCCATCGACGCGACCTGCAGCGTGACGCCGCCGAGATCGCGCAGTTCGACTTCACTCAACACGCGGCCAATGTCTATGATGTGCGCCCCCGCGGCCGTGGTCTCGAAAAGCTGCTCGACGATCTCAGGCGGCGGGTCATCGGCGGGCAAGCCGCGACGGACCAGTTCTTCCTTGAGCTCGAAACCCGCGGTCAACATTCCGCATAACCGGGGGAGCAGGCGCTGGCCATACGCCGTTGGATGAAAGCTTCCGACCAGGTGGCATCGCTCGCCACGCTGCGGAGCGCTTTCGCCGTTCTCCTGCTCGAAATCCGTCTCGCCGATCAATTGCTTTCGGTGCCAGAGTGTGTAGGTCATACGGGCAAGAATAGACGTTCCAGGGCCGAACGTCGTATCCGAATCACGCGAGCCGGTTCATTTTGTTTCAGAACCAGGGAAGTGTCAGCATCGGCACCCTCGGCCCACATATAGAGCGGCCACGAAGCGCTCATGCCTCTTACAACTTCTTTCGCGACAAGAAATCTTCTCATCAATGACAGCGCCACGAGCGGCCGTCCAGACGGCAAGAACGATCCGTATTATCCACGCCGCAATGGTCACCGGCATGGTGCTCTTCGCTCTGGTCGGTCACTTCGTGATGAGGCCTTCGGTGGCGGCGGATTTGGTAGACTTCCCGGCCGCACTGCTCCGCGCGCTCATCGGCGTGTCGCTCGGTGCGTGCTGCCTATCGCTGCTCCTCCGGAGGCGCGTCCGCCGGCGAGCAGCCGATGAGTCGGCGGACTCGTTCTGGATGACGGCCGCTGGACCGGCACTGGTTACCTGGGCATTTCTCGACGCAGCGAGCCTGCTCGGGATCTTGCTCTATGCCCTCACGGGTTCACCGTCGGGCCTGGGCGTCACGGCAGTTGCCGTCGTGCTGTTCGTTATACTGAATCCGGCCCATCTCGAGAGACGCTAGTGCGTGCTGTAACGTCGCCGCGCACGGAGCATCGCAATGTTGACCGCTGATCACAGGGCGCGCCTGCGTCGGTCGCTAGACTCTTTTATCGAGGAGGACACGCCGCGAGCGCGCAAGCTTCGTCGCGTCGCGAAGCAACTCGCCATTCTCCCGATCACGGACGACTCGGATCGTCATTTCGGAATCAGGCTGTCTGACGGAAAAGTCGTTTCGTTCAACGGCAACGAACCCTTCGATCTCCAAGTCGTCGTTCTTCCAAACGCGCAGCTTGCGGTACTGGGACGCGCATGGACAGAGTTTCCAGAGCTGGCGCTATTGGTCCCAGCCCGACCCGCCGACGCGATTGATTGTCCGGCGTGTGGGGGTTCCGGATTGATCCGACACGGGGATTCTCCTGCCGGATTTTCTTGCTATTGCGGTGGACTCGGTTGGCTGTTTTCCGACGGCTGGCTAGCGCGGACGTGAAGCACCGATGGGGCTTATTCCTCGTCGCGGCCCGCATACGTCGTCGCGACGCTCGTCAGCGTCTTGACGTACAACGCGACCCGTGAAAGCTGAGCGCCCCAGCCGCACCGCTCATTTCGTCGCCCTCGGCCGCGCCATCGCCGATGTTGGCATCTCGCACGTCGCGGATTTTCACGACCCAACGGCGCGCGTTTTTCTCAACGAGAAGGGAAAGCAGAATCTCGCCAAGATCGAGCGCGCGACTCGAGTCGGACAGCGCAGTATGCGACTCGAAATGGCGCGTGGCATGGCCGACATCATGGCCCTTCGCACAGCGGCGATCGACAAGGCGGTCCGCGACGCGATTGCCGGTGGCGCGAAGCAGGTCGTCATACTCGGAGCCGGTTATGACGGCCGCGCATGGCGAATGCCCGAGATGGCCGGCATGAAAGTCTTCGAGGTCGATCATCCGGCCACGCAAGGCGAAAAGCGCGCGCACCTCGCCGAGCTGCCGCCAGCCATCGGAATGGTCAGCTTCGTCTCAATCGATTTTGAACGGGAATCGCTCGACGCCGTCCTCGAGCGCGCCGGACACGATCGCTCGCTGCCAACGTGCTGGATCTGGGAAGGAGTCGTTATGTACCTAACGCGAGACGCAATGCGTGCGACGCTCGCCAATATCGCCGGCAGGAGCGCGTCCGGCGGCTCGGCCCTGATCGTGAACTATCACACGGCTCATCGCCGGCTCATCACGCGGCTGATGTTCTGGTTGATGGGAGAACCGCAAATCAGCGCCTGGTCGCGCGAGGAGATGGCCGCGGACCTTCGATCCGTCGGTTTTAGCGTCGGCGACGATTCCGGCATGGCCGACTGGAACAAACAATTCGCTCGGGGCGACGCGAAGGTCGAGCGCGCGCTCTACATGCGAATCGCGGTCGCTCACACCTGACGCCGGACATTTTGTCGTGCACCGATCCCGACGCGTCGAGCGGTGTAACACATTCTCAGGCATGTCGACACAACGGACGACTCGACGCGCGGCCTCGCTCGGCGCAATCGCCATCGGTATCGCGGCGTGCACGAGCGCGCGCCCCGGTGCGCCGGCCGCGCCGGCGGTAGCGTCGTGCGTCATCGGCGCGGCGCGAGCCAACGCTGGCGACACGCTCGTGCTGGCCACGATGGCCCCGGTCATTGGCAAGCACGTGCCCGAGGCGACGAACGCCGCCGAGCGACTCGTGTTCGCTCAAGCTTACGAGACGCTGATCGACATAGACTGTGACGGTCGCGCGCGACCCGGGCTGGCCGCGTCATGGACGCTCGACGCAACGAGGTCTCGCGTCACCCTCGCGCTTCGCAGCGGTGCGGCGTTCTGGAGCGGCAAACCCGTGACAGCTGGCGAGGTCCTCGCGGCGTGGCAGGCGACGGCCTCGGGGTCGACGGCTTCGACTCGGCTCGCGCGCGAAATGGTAGGAAGCACCACCATCGTTGATGACCACACGCTGATCGTCTCGCTGCCCGACACCGCGTGGCCTGTGCTGTCCGACGGCGCGCTCGCCATATACGAACCGCAATCCGGCGCTGGATGGCCGGAAGGGTCGGGTCCCTATCGCATCGCCAGGAACGCGGCGGACACTCTGGCGGGAGGGTTGGTGCTGACGCCATTTGCGTCATCGTCCGATCCGTATCTGGTGACTCGGCGCATGAAGAGCGGTGATCCGCGCGACGCCATCGACGCCGGTAGCGACGTGCTTGTCACCGACGATCCCGTCGCCGTCAGTTACGGTGCCGCGCGCGCGAATCTCGTCGCCGTTCCGCTGCCGTGGACGCGCACCTACGCGCTCGCTGTGCCGAGCGCACCGAAGATCTCGCCGACGCTGCTCCAGCCGGATTCCCAGTCCGTTGCGCTGCGAGCGTCGCTGGCGCACGACGCCGTGCACGCTGAAGCCCGCGCCGCGCAACCGCCGTACTGGTGGGATGGCGGCGGTACCTGCATCGCGAACCTGGATTCGCTTCCGGCGCGGGCCTCCGCCGATGGCCGCTCCAACCGTGTCGTCTACCGTCGCGACGATGGCATCGCGCGCGGACTCGCCGAGCGGCTCGTCGCCCTCGACCCACGCACCGTGGCGGCGGGGCTCGCACAGGACGATTTTGCACGCGCGCTTCGTGACGGCGGCGAGCTGGCCTATGTGCTCGACCTGCCGCGCGGGTCCCTGTCATTGTGCAACGACGTCGGCGAGCTCCGGTCGGCAGCTCCCTGGCTGTTGAGAGGCGGCGCGGACGTTAGGCTCGTTCCGCTCATCGACACGCGCCAGACTGCAATCGTGAACCGCCACCGCGTCTCGGCAGCCGTCGACTGGCGCGGCACGCTCCATTTCTCGGACATCGGGAGCCGTCCGTGAGCTTTCGGGCCAGGCTTCTCCTCGCCTTTGCGGCCGCGACGCTTCTCTCGCTGACACTGCTCGCCGTCGGCATTCGGCGGCAGGTCACCGCGCGCCTAACGGCGCAGAATGAACGGCGTGTCGACGCGCTCGCCCGAGTCGCCATTCAGGACCTCGCGCGCGAGAACGCAGACGTGTCGGCGCGCCTTCACTCGCTCGTCGGCTCGCTCGCCGACGACAACCGCTTTCGACTCGCTGTGCAAGGCACGCCGGCGGAGCGCGCGTTCCTGCTCGACTGGGCGGGCGGCGCGATGCGCGTGAGCGGACTCTCGATGCTCCAGCTACAGGATGAAGCAGGACGGATCCTCAGCTCCGGCCATTTCCGGAACGAGTACGATCGCCTGGAGCCGCAACTCCCGTCGCTCCTCGCGAGCGCCGCAGACCGCCCGACGGTCGTACGCGTTCGCGCGCCGGAGGGGCCGATGCTCGTACTGGCGCGCGTAGACTCGACGCGCATCGGCGCGCACGTACTCACACTCGTCGGCGGCATAACGATCGATCAGAGTTTTCTCAATCGGTTCTCGCGCGACACCGCGGTAACCGTGTCGCTGGTCACGCCGGACGGCACGATCTCGTCCGACAGCGCGCAGGCGGCCGACACGTTGATGGTCTCGGCGGCCGAGCAGCTCGCGTACATCGGCGCGCTCGGCGACTCGATGCAGGTGGCGCCGGCACGCATCGTCGTCACCCACACGAGCGGCGAGGTCGAAGCGCTGCGGCGAGACATCAATAGCTGGTTCGCAGTCGCGCTGGCTGCGGCCGCGCTAGCCGGCCTCGCCCTCGCGTTCTGGCTGTCGGCGGGACTGAGCAAGCCGCTGGCCGCGCTCACGCACGCGACATCGTCGATCTCGCTCGAGGGTCCGGAGCTGGAGCTCGCCACCGGGCGTGACGACGAGGTCGGAACGCTCGCTCGCCGCTTCGGCGCGATGGGCCGGCGGCTGCGCGTGAGCGCCGCGCAGCTGCTCGACGCCGAGCGGCGGGCGACGAGAGGCGAGATGGCGCGTCAGGTCAATCACGACGTGAAGAACGGGCTCATCCCGATCCGAAACGTCGTGCAGCATCTCGCGCAGGTGCAGGAGCGCGAGCCCGAGCGGCTTCCGGCGGTGTTCGCCGAGCGTCGCGCGACCCTCGATTCGAGCATCGCCTATCTCGACACGCTCGCGCGCAACTATGCCCGCCTAACGCCGCGCATCGATCGCCGCACCTTCGACGCCAGCGCCGTCGCGCGCGATGCCGCCCGCTCGGCGAGCTCCGACACCGTCATCGTGCAAACCCGGATCGCTGAGGCGCCGGCGACAGCGTTAGGCGATCCCGTGCTGCTTCGTCGAATTCTCGACAACCTGCTTCGGAACGCGATCGAGAGCCTTCCGCCATCGGGCGGGGAAGGCGAGGTCAGGCTCGAGACGGCGCGTACGCCCACGGGCGGCGTGCGCGTGATCGTGGCCGACACCGGCCGCGGCATGTCCGACGAGGAACTGACGCACGCGTTCGACGACTTCTATACGACCAAGGCAAGCGGCACGGGTCTCGGTCTATCCGTCGTCCGCCGTCTCGCCGCGGATCTCCAGGCCGACCTGCGCGTGGAGAGTGCCCCGGGCCGCGGGACGACATGCGTGATCGATTTGCCTCCGCCTTCAGAATCCCCTGCATGACGACCGTTCTCATCGTGGACGACGTACGGCCCATGGCCGAGCAGTACGCATACGATCTCGCGCGGATCGGCGGCTTCGACACCCTCGTCGCCTTCGACGGCGACCAGGCGCTCGCGATGCTCGGCGGAGAGGCCGTGGACTGCGTCGTGCTCGACCTCGAGATGCCGGGTAAAGACGGCTTCGCCGTGTTGCGCGCGATGCGCGAGCGCAAGCTGGAGACGCCGGTGGTCGTCTACACCGGCACGGGCGACTTCGATCGCTGCACGCAGGCGATCAAGCTCGGCGCATACTCGTTTGTCGACAAGTCGGATCCGGTCGAGCGCGTCGCTCGCGAAGTGGAGAACGCAGTCGAACATCGCCTCCTCGTCGACGAGGTCGTGGAGCTGCGTCGTTATGCAGCCGAGGACACGCCGCTCCGCGGCACGAGTCCGGCGATGAAGAAGCTCAAGGACGCCATCGCGCGTGTAGCGCCGATCCCGAGCACGGTGCTCATTGTCGGAGAGAGTGGCTCGGGCAAGGAGCTCGTCGCTCGAGATGTGCACCGCCTGAGCGGTCGGGAGCGTGAGCCATTCGTCGCCGTCAATTGCGGTGCGCTCGCCGAGAGCCTCATCGAGAGCGAGTTGTTTGGCCACGAGCGCGGCGCGTTCACCGGCGCGAATGCGACGCGCAAAGGCGCCTTCGAGTCGGCAGGTAAAGGGACAATCTTCCTCGACGAGATTGGCGAGCTCCCGCCCGCCGCGCAGGCGAAGCTGCTACGCGTGCTCGAGGAGCGACAGGTCGTGCGCGTGGGCTCGATGCACCCGATTCCCGTGCCCGCGCGCGTCATTGCCGCGACGCATCGCGAACTCGAGGAGGACGTTGCGGCGGGGCGCTTCCGTCAGGACCTGCTCTTTCGCCTCGCGGTGCACGTGCTACGCGTGCCGCCATTGCGCGAACGATTGTCGGACCTCCCGGAGCTCGTCGACGTAATTATCACGACCACGTGTGCGCGATTTGGCATCCGTCGGAAATCGATTGCGCCCGAGGCACTCGAACTGCTCGCGGCCTACGACTGGAAGCGGAACAACGTGCGCGAGCTGCGCAACGTCGTTGAGCGTATGATCATCGCCGCGGACGGCGACCGGATCGGGGCAGAGCATGTACCGGCGGAAATTTTAGAAGGCTCGCCGAGCCCGGCGAGCCGGCCCGAGGCGCGCACCTTCCTCGAGCGCAAAGCCGAGGCGGAGCGTCAGATCATCGTCGCTGCGCTCGAGCAGAACGAGTGGCACATCACGCGAACCGCGCAGCAGCTCGGCCTCGCTGACCACGCGAGTCTCCTCAAGATCATGCGCCGGCACGGCATCAGCAGCCGCTGATCATTCGTCGTGTGTCCAAGTGGACACACTGGCGCCGGAAAAACGTGTCCGCGCGAACACGACGCCGCGAACGCGGCGAACGACGCCCCAAGCCACGTCGTTGAAGCACAGGGAGTTACGCCGCCCTCCGATTCCTCCGTGGGTCGGGACATCCGCTTGCCTTTCCATGGTCCCGCGATGTCACCGACAACCATACCACAGGAGGATTTTATGTATCGCGCGGATCGATTTTCACGAGTCAATAACTCAGGCCACACTCCCTTCATCGTGACGACGGTCGCACTGTCGATCGTTGCGATCGCCAGCGCGTGCTTCTCGCGCGGAGAGAAGCAGAAGGTCGATACGACCGCGTCGGCTGCGCCTGCCGTCGTCACGCCCGCGGTGTCGCCGGGCGACGTCGACTCGGTGCGGACAGAACCGCCCGTCGTGACGTTCGCTTCGGCGCAGACCTCGTACACGCAGCGGAAGTACGGCGAGGCGGAGCAGTCGTTCGGCGTCTACGTCGAGGGTCATCCCGACAATGCCTTCGGCTATTACATGCTCGGCTTGTCGGCGTGGAAGAACGGTGATCTGGATCGCGCGAAGGAGGCGCTGGAGCACTCGGTCGCGCTCGATTCGACGAACGTTAAGACTTTGCTAAACCTCGGCCGCGTGCTACTCGATCAGGGCCGCCCGGACGACGCCCTGGTGCGGATCGAGTCGGCGGTCGCACTCGACTCGGAATCCGCCGAGGTGCATCGGATGAGGGGACGAGTCGAGAGCGCGCTTGGCCATCGCGATTCCGCGGAGGCGTCATATCGGCTCGCGCTGTCGATCGAACCGAATGACAGCTGGTCGATGAACAATCTCGGGCTCCTGCTCATCGACGAGGGTCGTTATGACGAAGCGCTGATGCCACTCGCACGTGCCGTGGAGCTTCGCCCCGCGGCGCCGTCGTTTGCGAACAACCTCGGCGTGGCGCTCGAGCGAACAGGTCACCCCGGTTCGGCGGCGCTCGCGTACCAATCCGCGCTGGCGGCGGACAGCACATACGCGAAGGCACAGACGAGTCTCGAACGCGTGTATGGAATGGAAGACGAAATGCCGATCGACGTCTCGCAATTGGCCGCGCAGTTCAAGGAGGACCTGGAGAGAGCATCGCAGGTGCGGCTCTCGGCGAAGACGGCAGTGGTGAAGTCGGAGCCGTGAAGTCGATGATGGACGCGAGCGAGGCGCCACTACGAAAAGGGGCACAGAGGAGATCATCCTCTGTGCCCCGCGTCCTTTCGTTTCGGTAGGGCCGGGAGCATCGTGCATCCGCTTCGTCGGGCTAGAAGTTCGGACGAAGTACTCACTACTGGACTTCGTCAAGCGTTGGGTCAATCGTAGAATCACCGCCACCGAAACCGGGCCCTGCGTGCATATCACCGACCAGCTCAACGCCGAACTGGCGCCTCGATACGAAATCGAACAGCAAGTCGGGGAGGGCGGCATGGCAATCGTGTACCGTGCCCGCGATCTCCGTCACAACCGTGCTGTCGCGGTCAAGGTCCTGAAGCGCGAGCTCGGCGCACTGCTCGGCACCGAGCGCTTTCTTGCGGAGATCGCGGTCACCGCGAGCCTCCAGCATCCGCACTTGCTCCCGTTGTTCGACTCGGGTGAAGTGGACGGCTTGCTGTATTACGTGATGCCATATGTCGAAGGTGAGACGCTGCGCGCCCGGCTGGCGCGCGAACACCAACTGCCGGTCGACGAAGCCGTCCGTCTCGCGCGCGGTGTCGCGAGTGCGCTGGATTACGCACACAAGCGGGGCGTGATTCATCGCGACCTCAAGCCTGAGAACATCCTGCTGCACGGCGACGAACCACTGGTGAGCGATTTCGGCATCGCGTTGGCGGTGTCGAACGCGGCCGGAGAGCGCATCACCCAATCCGGCATAACGCTCGGCACACCGCAGTACATGAGTCCCGAGCAGGCGTCCGGCGATCACCGAATCGATGCACGTAGCGATGTGTATTCGCTTGGTGCCGTGCTCTATGAGATGCTTGCCGGTGAACCGCCACACACCGGACCGACACCGCAGTCGATCATCGCAAAGATCGTCGCAGAGGATCCGAAACCTGTTTCGGCATCGCGCAAAGCTGTCTCGCCGGAAGTCGATGCGGCCGTCGAGCGCGCTCTGGCGAAGCTGCCTGCGGACCGCTTCGCCACCGCGGGCGACTTCGCGGCGGCGCTCGGCGAGTCGACAACAAGGCGCTACCGGTCGACTGACCAGGCGCCGAGGTTATTCCCTTCGCTGTTCAACCGAAGCTCCTCGCGGCGATCGTAACCGCTGCCATCACCGGAGGGTTATTCACCTACGCCCTCATTGCGACGATGGGCGCACGCGTCGGGCTGACGGACTGGGGGACCGGGTCTGGGCGGGGCGTCGCTGCTTTTGCTACGTCGAGAACGATTGTCTCGCAGCTCACGAACTACGACGGTAACGAGACGGGTGGCGCCATTGCTCCCGACGGACGCTCATTTGTCTTCGTCTCTAATCGCAGCGGCCAGCCCGACATTTGGAGACGCCAGATCTCAGGCGGAGAGCCTGTCAGGTTAACCAACGACGACGCGATCGAGTCCGACCTCGTCTTTGCTCAGGACGGCGAATCGCTCTACTACACGCGCTCAGCCGGAGCAGACGTCTTGATCTGGCGAATTGGCGCGTTGGGCGGCCAGCCTCGCAAGGTGATCGGCGAGGCCAGCGCGCCATCACCATCCGCCGACGGGCGACGTCTCGCTTGGTTCGCACCGATCCCAGGCGGCTCTTTTTCATTGATGGTGGGCACCGTCGACGGCACCGGAGCACGCACGCTTGTGAAGAACGTTCAGGACATCAGCCGCGCGAGCTGGTCGCCCGATGGTACGTTGCTCGCGTACTCCTCCGGTGGACTATTTGCGCCGAGCAATCTGTTCGTGGTCGGCGTCATCGATGGTGTAAGACGACAGGTCACCCACTTCGAACGAGGTCTCGAGGGGCCGCGCACGCAGGCATGGCTACCCGATAACCATCACCTCGTGATCTCGTACTTCGCGTCCACGCAGCCTCAGGGCGCGGCCGATCTCGGCATAGTGGACGCTCGGACCGGATTGATCGTGCGCGTCACGACAAACGTGGCCGAAGGCTTTGACGCGCCAAGTCTGTCCGCTGATGCGACGCGCTTGATCGTGACGATGCGAGAAGTGTGGCGAGTGCCTTACGGCTCAGACCCAATCGCCAACGGCCGCAACGCAGTGCGGCTTCTCGATGCCTCGCTTGACCCGATGTGGACGTTCGTAACGCGTGACGGGCGCACGCTGCTCTTCAACAATGCTCTAGTTGGAAGCCGCAATCTCTGGATCATGTCTCTCGACGGCAACGCCCAACCTCGCCAGATCACGTTCATGGGCGGCAATGCTGTGATGCACTCGTCGCTCTCGCCAGACGGTACGGCCGTCGCGTTTGCGTCGACGACTGCGGGTACCTCTGACATCTGGCTACAGAACGTGGATGGATCGGATCTCCGACAGCTAACCAACGACAGTGCTGCCGACGCGTGGCCCGTGTGGTCGCCTGACGGACGGTCAATCATCTTCGGCTCGCTTCGCGATGGAGCCTGGCTCACCCGGCGTATTTCACCCACGGGAGGAGCGCCGGAGAAGGTCGTGGATGGATTCTTTCGAGGAGATTGGATCACCCGACCTGATCGCACGGGAACCTGGATCGTCACATCTATGCAGGGCGGTGGGCTCAGACTTCTCGATGGGGAACGGCACACGGTCGTCTGGCAGGACGCGATGCCCGGAAATGCGCTGCCCATGTTTAGTCCGGACGGCAAAGCCATCAGTATCCCGTATCGAGAGACGCGCGATCGTGACGCGATCTGGGTGTACGACGTGGCGACCGGCGCCAAACGCGTGGCTGTTCGATTCCCGCATCAGTTCCACATCAGCTTTCGCGCGAATTGGGTCGATAACGGCCGAGCCTTCGTGGTCAATCGATTTGAGAGCACGTCCCACATCGTTCTGTTCGATCGCTTCTGGCTCGAGAGTGGCGACGCAGCAAAGAGGTGAGCAACGTCCGCCGCTCCCAGCTCAACTTCAAGCGTTAGGCGGCCACGGACTCCGTCGAATGTTTCTGTATCCTGCGACGCCGATGTTCAGAGTACTGACACGAGTCATCGCCGACGCAGCGGTCGTCGCGATCGTATTGTTCGTTGCGGCCGGTACGCTCGCGTGGCAACGAGCTTGGCTAGTCCTCGCCGTGCTGCTCGTCGTCAGGACTATGAGCGCCATCGCAGTGTTCCGCGTCAATCCCGCGCTGCTCACTGAGCGCGCCACGGTGCTGATCCATCGACATCAGCCCTGGATCGACAGGCTGATTCTGCTCGCGTTCATGGGGACTGCGTTCGTGGGAGTGCCAGCTGTTGCGGCGCGCGATGCATTCCACTGGCACGTGCTACCGAGTCCACCGCGCGTGCTGGCCAATATAGGGCTCGTCCTGTTCGTCCTTGGTTGGACGATCATCGCCGCTGCTCTTCGCGAGAACCCCTTCGCAGTCACTGTCGTGCGCCTTCAGAACAAGCGACAGCATACGGTGGTCGCCAGCGGGATCTACAGCGTCGTGCGTCACCCGATGTATGCCGGAAATCCATTGGTGAATGTGGGTCTGAGTTTTTGGCTGGGATCGTATACCGCGGCGCTGTTCGCCGCGATTCCGCTCGGGCTCTTGATCGTAAGGATTGGACTCGAGGAGCGTTTTCTGCGACGCGAATTGCCGGGCTATCCTGAGTATGCGGCGCGCGTGCCATATCGGCTGCTGCCCGGCCTATGGTAACGGACCCAGGTAAGTCGCACACGTGCCGCGAGATGAAGGGCGGCCGCACGGAGTGGGAGTGCTGAGAACTTCCTAATCGCCGCCCGGGCCCACTATGACCCACCCTTTTCGCACTCGGATCGTCGGCCTCCTCGCGCTCGTCGCCGCATGCACCGCGCGCGACCGAGCGCCGACGCTCAGCGGCGATTGGGACGCGTACGTCGCCCTCGGCTCCGTTCCGCGCGGCGGCTTCGAGGGCTGGCGCCGCATGGGCTTCGCGCACTTCGCGGGCGCGGATTCCGGCTTCGTCGGTGCGATCCGCCGGCGCACGGGTGAGCCCATGCTCGCGGTTGAGCGCGTCAGCGTGCGTAACGATTCCCTGCTCCTCACCGACGACGCCACACACGCGCTGAGCGCGGCGTGGCATCATGATACCCTCTCGGGCGTTATGCTCGCCGACGGCAAGCCGGCGGGACGCCGGATCCGCCTCGTGCGCCGCGTCACCGCCTTCGTGCCCGAGCAGAACTATCTCCTCTGGCCGGGCGCGGTGTCGGACTCGCAGTACGCCGTCACCGAGGACACCGCCGTCTTCATGAAGACGCGCGACGGCGCGCGGCTGGTGAGCTACGTTACGCGGCCGGTCGGCGACGGACCATTCGGCGTCGTTATGCAGCGCACGCCGTACACGCGCATCCTCCATCTCGCCGGCCGATACTGGGCGTCGCGCGGCTACATCTTCGTCGCGCAGCACGTGCGCGGGCGCGACATCTCGGATGGGAGCGATTTCGGCGATTACGACACCGACGTGCGGGACGGCTACGACGCCGTCGAGTGGGCGGCGAAACTGCCTGGCGCGAATGGCAAGGTTGGATTGATCGGTCACTCAGACGAAGGACGGCTCGCCTGGTACGCCGCCGTGAGCGCGCCGTCCCATCTCGCGGCGATCGCGCCGTCGGCCGCGAGCGCCGATCCGTGGCGCATCGCGCCTTACGAGGACATGGTGCTCTCGCCGATCAATGTCGATTGGGCGTGTCTCATGCGCACGCGCACGCTCGAAAACACCTCGGAGCTGGACATCGGCACGGCGATCACTCACCTCCCTCTCATCGATCTGCCGCAGCGACTCGGCTGCGGTCGAGTGGCACTGTGGGACCGGTGGCTCGCGCACCCGACGCTCGACGCGTATTGGCGAGCGCACGCCGTCACGACCAACATCGCGAAGGTGCGCGCGCCCGTGCTGCAGATCTCCGGCTGGTATGACGACTCGCGCGGACCGATCGACTATACCAACGCGCTCGCGAAGGTACCCGGCCACCCGTTCATTCGCGTGGTGATGGGGCCGGGCGCGCATAAAGGCGTCGACTACGTCGCCGGCGATTTCGGACCGCAATCGCGTGTCGAGACGCGCCGCCTGCAGCTGCGCTGGTTCGACCACTACCTCCTCGGCAAGAATAACGGTGTCGACACCGAGCCGCCGTTCGACCTCTTCGTCCTCGGCGACAACATGTGGCGCAAGGAAGTCTCGTGGCCGCTCGCGCGCGCGATCCCGACGAAGTGGTACGTCTCGTCAGGCGGCCGAGCCAACACGAGCGCCGGAGACGGTGTCCTCGACACGATTCCACCATCCGGGGCGCCCGCCGACACGTTCACCTACGATCCCGCCAATCCCATACCGTATCCGATCGATTCGCGCGAGCTCGAGACGTCGCTCAACGAGGATTTCAGTTCTCTCAACACCGCGCGTCCCGACGCATTGGTCTTCACGTCCAGAGCGCTCACCAAGTCGGTCGAGGTCACGGGCCCGATGTCGGCCACGGTCTGGGCGGCGACAGACGCGAAGGACACGGACTGGAACGTCATGTTGCTCGACGTCTTTCCGGACGGCCGCGCCGAACGCGTGCAGGATGCTGTCGCGCGCGCACGCTTTCGGCGAGGGTTCGACAAGGAAGTCCTGTTGACGCCGGGCGGCGTGGAGCGTTACGACATCGACCTCTGGTTCACGTCGCGCGTGTTCGAGCCGGGCCACCGGATCCGGCTGACGTTGTCGTCGTCGCTCTTCCCGAAGTATGACCGCAACCTCAGCACAGGCGGGAACAACGAGCGCGACAGCACTTTCGTCGTCGCGCATCAGCGGCTGCTCCACGACGCGCAACACCCGTCGCACGTCGTGCTCCCGGTCGTGCCGCGTTAGGCGGAACCGGATGAACGTCGCTGACGCCGCCAAGGACGCGACATTGTCAATGCGCGGCGCGCGTGTATTTTCAGCGGCCCTGAGCAAAACGCCTATGACTCTGGAAGGTCGTGTCGCAATCGTGACCGGTTCGGGCGGCGGATTGGGCCGCTCGCATGCCCGCTATCTCGCGCGAAAGGGTGCGCAAGTCGTCGTCAACGACGTGTCGCAGGACGCCCCCGACAGCGTCGCGCGCGAGATTGTTGACGCGGGAGGCAAGGCCACCGCGATCGCTGGCTCTGTCACCGACGTCGGCGCCATGACCGACATGGTCGCTCGCGTGGTCGACGACTGGGGTCGAGTCGACATCCTGATCAACAATGCCGGCATCCTGCGCGACACGAGCTTCGGCAAGATGACTCTCGATGATTTCCGCTTGGTTCTGGAGGTCCACTTGTTAGGCGCGGTGATCTGCACCAAGGCGGTGTGGAACCTGATGCGCGAGCGGCGCTACGGTCGCATCGTCATGACCACGTCGTCCTCCGGTCTCTACGGTAACTTCGGGCAGGCGAACTACGGCGCGGCCAAGATGGCGCTGGTGGGCCTGATGCAGACGCTGGCCATCGAGGGCGAGAAGTACAACATCCGCGTCAACTGTCTCGCTCCCACCGCTGCAACGCAGATGACCGAAGACCTGTTTACCCAGGAGAGCCTGCGTCTGCTCGACCCCGCGCTGGTCAGCCCCGGTCTGCTCGCGCTGGTGAGCGACGATGCACCGAACCATGCGATCCTGTGCGCCGGCGCCGGCAACTTCGCCGCCGCGAACATCACGCTCACGGAAGGCTATCATTCCGCGGCGGGCGAGAATGCCGGCGAAGAGGTGATCGCACACTGGCGGGAAGTGACCGACCGTACTGGCGAGATCGTACCGAGCTATGGCTTCACGCAGGCGGAGCGCGAAGTGGCACGCGCGGGCCTAACGACTCACACGATCCTTGGACCGCCATCGACGACGAGCGTCTGACCGCAGAAGACGCGGCATCCCCCAATCACCACACATCGGAGGTTCACATGAAGCGAGTCACTGGCGTCGGCGGCATCTTCTTCAAGGCAAAGGACGCACCTGCGCTGCAGGCTTGGTACAAGCGTCACCTTGGCATCGATGTCCAGGCGTGGGGTGGTACCTCGTTCGACTGGGCGGATTCGGATGGCAAGCCCACAAACGGAACGACGGCCTGGTTGGTTGCTCCGAAGGAAAGCAAGCAGTTTGCTCCAAGCGAAGCCTCGTTCATGGTCAACTACCGCGTTGAAGACCTTCACGGTCTGGTGGCGGCGCTCAAAGCGGAAGGCTGCAATGTCCTCGACAAGATCGATGACTCCGACTACGGCAAATTTGGCTGGGTCATCGATCCTGAGGGAAACAAGGTCGAATTGTGGCAACCACCGGCCGGTCAATGATCACACGGGAGCCACGCTCGATCTCGCCGAACTTGAGAGGCGCCTGAGACGGCCAACTCTTTGCAGCCGCAAAAACTGGAATCGAATACGACCGCGTCTCACCTCGACGGAGATCTGACATGGCGAACCCGGCAAAGAACACGGTTTTCCTCTGGTACAATCGCGGCGCCGAGGAGGCAGCGCGATTCTACGCCAAGACCTTCCCCGATTCGTCCGTCGGCGCGGTCCATCGCGCACCGGGGGATTTTCCGTCGGGGAAGAAGGGTGATGTGTTGACCGTCGAGTTCACTGTCATTGGCATTCCATGCATCGGGCTGAATGGCGGACCTGCGTTCAGCCACACCGAAGCGTTCTCGTTCCAGGTCGCAACCGCCGACCAGGCCGAAACGGACCGGTACTGGAACGCGATCGTCGGCAACGGCGGCGAGGAGAGCGCGTGCGGCTGGTGTAAGGACAAATGGGGATTGTCCTGGCAGATCACGCCAATCGCCTTGACGAAGGCGATCGCCGATCCCGATCCGGCTGCCGCCAAGCGCGCGTTCGACGCTATGATGCAGATGAAGAAGATCGACATCGCCAAGATCGAAGCGGCGCGCCGCGGTTGAGGTTTTACCTTGGATGAGGACTGAAGTGAGAAGCCAGATGGCCAGCGCACTCTACCTAGTCTTGATGGCAGTCCTGATCGTCGCGGTCGACGTGTTGTTCTTCAGAAACCGATTCTGGGAACGGCTGAGCGTCAACGTAGGACTCGTCCTGGTTTTCGTAGCCTTCTACTTCAGGTTCCTGAAACGTCCTTGAGCAAGGCGCGAGAATGCGCGACGACGCCTAACGATCTTCGCGAACACGAATGAACCTCGATCGCGCCGTCATCCCTTCCCTCATCCTTGCCCTCGGCGTCGCCGTCGGCGGACTCCTCGTCGGCAGCGGCTTCGCCCGCGGCCGCGCCGCCGAGCGATACGTCACCGTCAAAGGCGTCTCGGAGCGCGAAGTCCGCGCCGATCTCGCTATCTGGCCGATCCACCTCCTCGGCGCCGACAACGATCTCGCCGCGGCCAACGCGAAGCTCGCGCACAGCGTCGCCGGCGTGCGCGCCTTCCTCGTCCGCCACGGCGTTGACACGAATCAGGTGCAGATCGCCGACTTCGCGGTCGCCGACGCCTCCGCGAATCAGTACAACAACGCCGAGCGGCGCGTCGCGAATCGGTACGTCGTTCACGAAACGCTGATCGTTCGCTCGACCAATCCCGAAGCGATCCTGTCCGCGAGTCAAGAGATCAGCGAGCTCGCGGTGATCGGCGTCACGATCTCGTCGGCCAACGGCGACTACGCCGGCGGCAGCGGGCCCAACTTCCTCTTCACGGGACTCAACAAGCTCAAGCCGGACATGATCGCCGACGCAACGGCGCGCGCGCGCGAGGCCGCGACGCAATTCGCCCGCGACTCTCGCAGTGACCTCGGCGCCATTCGTCAGGCAAACCAGGGCGTTTTCGAGATCCTCCCCCGCGACCAGGTGCCCGGCATCAGCGAGTCGAGTCAGATCGCAAAGGTGGTCCGCGTCGTGTCGACGATCGACTATTACCTCCGCTGAGATCAGCTCGTGGCGGTGACCGTCGCGGCTCGTGTGAGCGGGCGTCGAACACGCATTTGCCGACCTCGCAGTGGATGGCCATATTCGCGCGTCTCCAACCCGACTGCCATCATCAGCTCGAGCGACGCAGATGGCGAGAAAGCCTACGGCGCGCCGCTGGACTTCAGCGGTCGCGTCGCGATCGTCACCGGTGCCGCACGCGGCCTGGGGCGCGCCGTCGCCGAGCGGTTGCATGAACGCGGCGCGGCAGTGGCAGTCAACGTTCGCGATACGGCTCGCGCCGAGTCGTTGGCGGCGTCGCTGGGCGACCGAGCGCTGGCCGTGCCGGGCGACATTGCCGCCGACGGCGTGCCGGACGAGATCGTCCGCCGCACGCTCGACCGCTTCGGCCGCATCGACGTTCTGATCAACAACGCCGCCTTCGCGCGCTCGACACGCTTACCAAATCTTTCGGCAGAGGAGTTTCGTGACGCGCTCGAGGTAAATCTCACTGCGCCTTTCTTGTTCACGAAGGCCGTGTTGCCAACGATGCAGGCGCAGCACTACGGCCGTATCATTAACATTTCCTCATCAGCGGGCCGCATGGTCAGCACGTTGGGCGGCGCGCACTACACGGCGTCGAAGGCTGGGCTGCTCGGCTTGACGCGTGCCGCCGCCAAAGAGTTGGGAAAGTTCGGCATCACCGTCAACGCGGTGTGTCCGGGCATGATCGACACCGAACTGACGCACGAGAATGCCACTCCCGAGCTGCTCGAGCGTCTGGGCGCGGGCTATCCCATTCCTCGCCTCGGGACCGCACGGGAAGTTGCCGACCTCATTTGCTTCGCCGCGTCCGAAGCGGCGGGCTACATCACGGGGACGTCGCTCGACATCAACGGCGGCGATCTCATGATGTAAGACTACGGTTGGCGATTGGTATTGGTGATTCGTGGTTGGTGGAATGACGAATCACCAACCACTGGCTACAACCACCAGCAACCAACCACCAGCAACCAATGAAAGAGAGCACACGTGTTCTCGCAGCACTCGCGGCTGCGATCGGCGTCGGCGCGCTCGTCGCCGCGTCCGGCAGTAAGCCATTGCTAAACGCGGCCGACGCGCTGGCTCCTGTCGGGACGCTCTGGGTCAACGCCATTCGGATGACCGTTATCCCGTTGGTGGTCTCGCTACTGATCACCGGCATCGCGTCGGCCACGGACGTCGGAACGATTGGCCGAATCGGCGGCCGCACGCTCGTTGTGTTCGGACTGTTGTTGGCCGGGACCGCGGCGATTGTCATTCCGCTGGCTCCATCGCTATTCGCGCTCCTGCCTCTTCCTTCGACCGCCGGCGCGAGGCCGACGTTGCCGGCGGGCGCCGCCGAGGCAGCGAATCAGCTGTCGGCCGGCGGCCAGAATCCGAGTTTCAGCGCGTGGCTGACGTCGTTGATCCCGTCGAATCCCATCGCCGCCGCGGCAAACGGTGACATGGTGCCGCTGATTCTGTTCACGCTGATCCTCGCGATTGCGATCGCTCGCAGCCCCGAGCCGACACGAACGCCGCTCTTGGGATTAGCGCGAGCGCTCGGCGACGCGATGCTCGTGATTGTTCGATGGGTGGTGCTGGTGGCGCCGATCGGCGTGTTCGCTCTCGTGCTGCCGCTCGCGGCGCACCTTGGGGGCGCGGTGGCCGGCGCGATCGGCGTGTACATCGCGGCGTACTCGCTCGCGTGTGTCGCGGTCACTCTACTCGTCTACCCGGTGGTGGCGGTCTTCGGCAGAATTCCCATTGGGCGCTTTGCGCGTGCGGCGCTTCCTGCGCAGCTCATCGCGTTCAGCTCGAGCTCGTCGATCGCGTCGCTTCCGGCGCTGATCGAGAGCGGTGAGCGCGGGCTCGCACTCCCGAGTCGCATCACTGGGTTTGTCCTGCCGTTCGCCGTGTCGACGTTCAAGCTGGCTGCTCCGGTGTCGTGGACGATCGGCGCGCTGTTCGTCGGTTGGTTCTACGGCATTCCGCTGCACGCGCGCGAGCTGGCGACGGTCGCCTTTGCCGCGGTCTTCCTCGCGTTCGCGGCGCCGGGCGTTCCGCGCGGCGCGTTCATCATGCTCACGCCATTGTTCCTCGCCATTGGACTACCCCCGGAGGGTATTGGCATCTTGATCGCGGTCGATGCGCTGCCGGACACCTTCGCGACAACGCTCAACGTGACCGGCGATCTTGCGGCGGCAGCCTTGGTGGCGAGTGCGGATCGCCAGTCTCGGCCTCTTACCGAGACGTGATTCGCTGTTACTGCTGGTCCGGGCCCCCGTCTCTACCGCATGGACGACCCAGTCATCCAGATCTCCAATCTGACCCGAAGCTTCGGGACCAAGACCGCCCTGGATTCGGTGAGTCTGTCGCTGCCCCGGGGCGCTGTGTACGGCCTCGTCGGCGCCAACGGCGCGGGCAAGACGACGCTCATCCGCCACATCCTCGGACTGCTCAAAGCGGAGAGAGGCTCGGTGAGCGTGTTTGGGCTCGACCCGGTCGCCGACCCCGTGGGTGTTCTGTCGCGCGTTGGATACTTGTCCGAGGAGAACGACCTGCCAGGCTGGATGCGCGTGGACGAGTTGATTCACTATTCCCGCGCGTTTTATCCGCAATGGGACGATGCGTACGCCGATGAGCTGCGCCAGACGTTCGCCCTCGATGGCTCGGCGAGTATAAAGACGCTGTCCAAGGGACAGAAGGCGCGCGCGGGTTTGCTCGTCGCGCTGGCGCATCGGCCGGAGCTGCTCGTGCTCGACGAGCCATCGTCGGGACTCGACCCGATCGTTCGACGCGACATCCTGGGAGCGGTGCTTCGCACCATCGCGCACGACGGACGTACGGTGCTGTTCTCGTCGCACCTCCTGGACGAGGTGGAAGAGGTGGCCGATCACGTGACGATGATCAGCAGCGGCCGGCTCGTGTTGAGCGCGCCGCTCGAGGAAATTATAGATCTGCACCGCGTCGAGGGACGAGTGCCTTCGTTGAACGAGATATTTCACGCACGCGTCAGGAGCGTGAGTTCACAATGATGTCTCCCGCCGGCGCGATCGGCTGGGAATTCTGGCATCGGCATCGTTGGGGATTTCGGGCGATGGGCGTCTACATCGTCCTGCTCTTTGGCGTCAAGCTCGTGGTCGTCGTGCGCGACGCACCCGTTGTATTTCGTAGCGCCGAGAGCTTTGCGCTGGTGGTCGTGGTGCCGATCACGGTGTCGTTCGTTTACCTGCTCGCGGTGTTCACCTATGGGTTGAGCGGCGATCTCGCCGCGCGCCAATCCATGTATCCCGGACGGATGTTCACGCTGCCGCTCTCCAACGCAGCGCTTGTGGGTTGGCCGATGCTGTATGGGGCGATGGCCATGGTCGCCCTCTGGGTTCTCACCAGGTGGCTCTCCGTCTGGCCGTCGGACCTTTCGATACCACATGTATGGCCGGCGACGCTTGCTGCTTCGCTGGTTATGTGGACGCAAGCGCTCGTCTGGATGCCGTACGGCCTTCCCGGGCTGCGTGTCGTCGTCTCGGTTTTTGTCCTCTGGGCGATCGACGCCATCGTCATCCTGGCGCTGGCATTGAAAGCTCCGGAGTGGGCGGTCGTTGCGATCACCGCTCCGCAGATACCCGTTGCCTACGCCGTGGCTCGGGTTGCGGTCGCGCGAGCGCGACGCGGTGTTGTACCGGATTGGTGGTTTCCAACTCGCGCCTCGCAACGCTCGGCCGACGGCCGAGAACAGAACGCCGGGTACCGAGAGCGATGGTCAGCCGCGAGGGCGCAGAGTTGGTATGAGTGGCGGCGCAACGGCAGGTCGCTGCCGGTGTGGGTCGCCATCATACTGCCACTCGAGCTACTCCTACTCTGGGTCGCCGGTACAGCGACGAGTCTCCTTATCATCATCCTGCTCGGCGCACTCCTGGCTCCCGTCGTCGTCGCGACGTTTGCCGCCGCGTCAGTAAGCAAACCGGGTGGGATCGCGAGCGATGCCTACGCACTGGCGCCCTTCGTCGCAGCGCGGCCGCGCACCGATTCGCAATTGCTGGCAGCCAAGTTGAGGATGACGATCCGGAGCACGTTGATGGCGTGGGCGCTGGTACTACTCGCGATACCGATTGCCGTCTACTGGTCCGGTACGTGGCTCACGCTACTCGACTGGTTGCGCAGCGTCGCTAGCACCATCGGTGTCTCGCGCGCCATCGTCCTACTCGTTGTTGTCGTCGCGGGGCAGATGCTCTCCACATGGAAGCAGCTCGTGCAGAGCCTGTGTTTCGGCCTTACGGGCAACGAGCGGCTGATCAAGGGGAGCGTGTTCGTCTCGCTGATACTGGCATCTCTCGCCGGGCCGCTGGCGATCTGGATCGTGGACAGCGAACGCATCGGCGTGGTGTGGAGCGCAATGCCGCTCATTCTCGCGGTGCTGGTTTGCGCCAAGATGCTCGCTGCGGGCTGGGTGGCCGCGCGATTGGTGCGCGAGGGAACACTTAACGACCGGACGCTCATCACGGGCGCAGTGTCCTGGACGATCGCGGTACTGGGGATCTACACGCTAATGGCGTGGCTGACCGATACACCGCACATCCCGCGGTATTTCGTCATGCTGGTCGCGATCCTGTTTGTGCCGCTGGCGCGGCTCTCGGCGGCGCCGCTCGCGATTGCGCGGAACAGGCATCGATGAAAGCGCGAGTACTCGCCACCGTGCTGACCATCATCGCCCTGCCGCTGGCGACCGTGCCCATTCAGGCGGCGCACTTCTATCGCCACAACCGCGATAATGGCTCTATCGTCTCGTCCGGGCTGGAACGGACGTATCTGCTCCACGTACCAGCGCGGTACGATCCGACGAAGCCGACGCCGATGGTTCTGAGCTTTCACGGCGCTGGATTGTGGGGCGCGGCGCAACGCGACATTAGCCGGTGGAACGAAGTGGCCGACGACGAAGGGTTCATCGTCGTCTATCCGTCCGGTGTGGGCGGCCGAGGCGTGCGCGTGTGGCAGGTGGAGCCCTGGAATCGGAGTGGACGGGACAACAGGTTCATCTCGGAGCTCATCGACACGCTGCGAGCGAGCTACAACATCGATACGGCGCGCATCTATGCGAACGGTCTCTCGAATGGCGGCGGGATGTCCTTCGGGCTCTCGTGCGCGCTCTCCGATCGCATCGCCGCGGTGGGTCTGGTCGGGTCGGCGCAGACGGAGCCGTGGCATTCCTGCCGCGACACCACCCCGGTGCCGATGATCAACTTTCACGGCACGGACGACCGCTTCGCCGCGTACAGGGGCGGCACGTCATGGGTGCTGCCGCGCGGGCAAGCGTTCCCGAGTCAGCTCGTGTGGACGGCGAACTGGGCAAAGCGCAATCGTTGCGCGTCGGTGCCCGTCGATTCAGTCGTCAGACCAGACGTGACGCGTCGGAGCTATGTCCACTGCGCGCACAACGCCGATGTCGTTCTCTACACGGTCGCGGGCGGCGGCCACACGTGGCCCGGAGGCGGCCCACATCCGGCGTGGTTCGTCGGCAAAATGACGCAGAGCATCGATGCGTCGCGGATAATGTGGCAGTTCTTCGTCGACCATCCACTCAAACGATAGTTAGATGCCAAACGGCGCTGAGTTCCAAACGGACTCTCTGGCGTCGGTCCCTCACCTCCGCCAACATCTAATTGACGCGAATCGCGAGAGAGGTGCCGTGAAAGTGCCAACGTATGACGCCATCGTCGTCGGATCTGGAATCTCGGGGGGCTGGGCCGCAAAGGAGCTAACCGAAAAAGGCCTGAGGGTCCTGCTGCTCGAGCGCGGAAAGAACATCGAGCACGTCAAGGACTACCCGAACGCCACCAAGGCGCCCTGGCAGTACGCCCACCGCGGCCGTCGCACGGAGGAGCTGATCCGCCGCTATCCGGTGCTTCAGCGCGGCCACCAACTCAACGAGAAGAACGCCGACTGGTGGACCACCGAGGAAGAGTCGCCCTATACCGAGGTGAAGCGCTTCGACTGGTATCGCGGCTACCACGTCGGCGGGCGCTCGCTCATGTGGGGACGCTGCTCGTTCCGCTGGAGCGATATCGACTTCGAGGCCAATGAAAAGGAAGGCGTAGGCTCCGACTGGCCCATCCGCTACGCCGACCTCGCGCCCTGGTACAGCCACGTCGAACGCTTCGCTGGCATCGCCGGCTCCAGAGAAGGGCTGCCGCAACTCCCCGACGGCGAGTTCCAGCCCGCGATGCCGCTCAACTGCGCCGAGGCGCTCGTGGCGCAGCGCCTAACGAATCTGTTCGACGGTAAGCGCCGCCTCATCCCAGCTCGCACGGCCAACCTCACCCTGCCGCTCCCCGGACGCAGCCCGTGCCAGTATCGCAACGCCTGCGGCCTTGGCTGCCCATACGGCGCGTACTTCAGCACACAGTCATCGACGCTGCCGGCGGCGATGAAAACGGGACGGCTCACGCTGCAACCGTTCGCGATCGTTACCGAGGTGCTCTACGACAAGGATAGGAAACGCGCGACCGGCGTGCGCGTGCTCGACGCGGTGACCAACCAGACGACGGACCACGAAGCGAAGATCATCTTCCTCTGCGCGTCGACGCTCAACTCGACCTGGCTGCTCCTCCGGTCGGCCAACGACATCTGGCCCGGTGGCTTGGGGAGCAGCTCCGGTGAGCTCGGCCACAATCTGATGGACCACCACTTCCGCGTCGGCGCCGAAGGACACATCGACGGTTTTGAGAACAAGGACCAGTACGGGCGGAAGCCCAACTCCGTCTACATCCCGCGCTATCGCAACCTGTTCGGGGACAAGCGCGACTATCTCCGCGGCTTTGGCTACGAGGGCTCGGCGAGCCGTGAGGGCTGGTCACGCGCCGTCGCGGAGCTCGGCGTCGGCGGCGGCTTCAAGGACGCGGCGGCTGAGCCGGGTCAGTGGAGTGTTGGTGGCGCCGCCTTCGGTGAGATGCTGCCTAACCACGAGAACAAGGTCACGATCGACGCCGAAAAGAAAGACCACTGGGGGCTGCCAGTGCTCAAGATCGATTGCGCGACGGGGGAGAACGAGCGCCTCATGCGCATCGACATGGCGAACGACATGGCCGAGATGCTGTCGGCGTGCGGCGTCAAGGACGTGGCGACCTTCGACGACGAGTATTTCCCAGGAATGGGGATCCACGAGATGGGGACCGCGCGCATGGGCACGAGCCCGAAGAACTCGGTGCTCAACAAGTGGAACCAGGTGTGGGACGCGCCTAACGTCTTCGTCACCGACGGGTCGAGCATGGCGTCGACCGCGTGCCAAAACCCGTCGCTCACATACATGGCGCTCACGGCGCGCGCGGCGGATCACGCGGTGAACGAGCTGAGTCGGCGCAACCTCTAGATGTCTCGCGTCAACAGCTGGAGACCGCGTGAGCAGGGGAGACGTTCATGTCGTTCCATGCCCTACGGACGATCGACCGGCAACCCGCTCGGCACACGCTTCGGAACTGACCTGGACAAATCGCGCGCGGCGGGATCCGTCAGCGCGCTCATGTAGGCCATCAGCTTCTCGACGAGATCGTCGGTGAGCACGACGCCGTTCAAGAGCGTGTCGCGTTGGGCCAGAATCCCGATCTGTGTGTTCACCAGCGTTCCCTGAAGGCGCGGCTCGACCTGCGTGACGTCGTACGCGAATAGTTTCTTGTCCGATTCGCTATAGTGCTCGACGAATCCGCGAAGCGTCGTGATGGCGCCGTCGTGGCCGTACGGTCCCGACAGCTCGACGTTGCGCAGCGGCGTGGTGCGGAAACGATAGAGATCGGAACCGATGCCCGTCACGTTGAGACGGCCGAAGTCGTCGCGACCTGTCGGTCCGTTGTCCTCACCCGGTCCGATCTGCGCCACGGCGACATTGTGAAACTGCTCGTCGCTGAACGTCGCTCCCGTGTGACAGATCGAGCACTTGAGGGTGAGGAACGTCTGCGCGCCGTCCAACTGCGCGCCGCTGAGCGCGTTGTCGTTGCCGGCAAGGAATCGATCCCACGGCGTGTTCGCGAATGTGAACTGGTCGATGATGAAGCCGGCGATCGCGTTCGACGCGTGCGCGAAGTTCATGTCGTCGAACTTGGTGCCCGGATATGCCTCCTCGAACATCTCGCGGTACTTCGGAATCGTCCCGAGCCGGCGCATCAGCGCCGCCCAGATGTCCGTGAGGTCGTCGTCGGGGACGTTCGCGACCTCGTTCTCGCCTAACGCCGCACGCATCTCGAAGCGGTTAGTCACCGGGAAAAGCCCAAGCGCGGAGACTGCGCCGAACTCGAACACGCGCGTCATCTCCGGCGTGAGCTGCGCTCCGGCCGGCGTGTGGAAAGCGCCGGCGGCGTCGACCGATACGCGTCCGTCCCAGAAGAGATGCAGCATCGCGTTCAGGTTGAACAACGGCGGCGCGTTGCGGGGGATGAACACGCCGTCTGGATGCTCCCGACTGGGGCCGAGTCCAATCCCCCCTTGGCCGACAGCGAGCGACTTCCCGTCACCTGTCGCGAACGCGGGCAAGTGACACGTCATGCACGAGATGTCGCGATTGCCGCTCAGGATCTTGTCGAAGGCGAGCGCTTGGCCCAGGTGGACCAACTCCGGTCGAACGCGGGGCACTCTTGGCAATGGAATGATTCCGCGGCTGGCAGCTAATTGCCTAACGAGCTGCGCGGTGCTGGACGCCAGGTTGTTGTCCGCGCGCGCTTCTCCCGGTCGGAGCGCCGGGGATGTGGACGTAATTCGGTCTGAGCAGGCGACGACAGTTGCGGCGGCGAGCGCGGCGACGACGAAGTGACGGAACATGTCGTGTCTCCCGATGTTGGCACGGGGGACAGGACCTCATCGCGAACGCATCCCCCTGCTACGACATGCGGAATAGCTGGCCATGACCCGACACAAGGACCTGCGCCGTCTCAGCGCGGACGACGGAGCGCATCGTACTTTGCCACTTCGGCGGTCCGGCCCTGCGACTGGTAGAGGCGCACAAGTGCGTCCAGAGCATATTCACGCGGTCGTTTAGAGAACCCGCGTCCGCTCTCGAAGGCCTTGAACGCCGGCAAGAGTAGCGACTCGGCTTGCGCGTACCTGCCGGTTCCGCGCAGCGCGTCGCCGAGCGCGATGCCAGCGCGAATCACCAGTGGGCTCGTCGCTGGATACTTCAAGCCAAGAATTCGCCTCGCATCGCGAGCCAGCTCGAGCGATTCGTCGTACCGGCCGGTCATCGTGAGTGCGATGCACAGATCGAGCTCGCCATCGGTGACACGCGGGCTGTCCGGGCCGTCGAAGCGTCGCAAGATGGCGATGGCTTCACGCAATGGTGCCTCGGCCTCGGCGTATCGATGTTGGCGGTCGAGCGCAGCGCCCCGCAACCGGAGTGCGGCACCCAAGTCGGGGTGTCCGGAGGGGTACACCTCGCGGAAGATGTCGACGCTATAGCGCTGCAACGAATCGGCTTCGGTGAACCTTCCGGCGTTGACGAGCGTCCAGGCGAGATTGACGAGCGCGTTCGCGTACTGCGCGTGCCGCTCGCCATACAGCGTCCGGTCGATGTCCGCCGATTCGCGCTCCAGACGCTCGGCGATATCGAGCTGGCCTCTCACCTCGTAAATCGAGGCGAGATCCGAGAGTTGCCGGGCACGAAGCTCGGTCACCTCGGGGCGCTGTCGCGAGACGATCGCCACCCACTCGTCCAGCAGCGGCTGCGCGTTCCGAAAATCGCCTTGCGCGTGCATCGCCGCCGCGAGCTCGAGTAGCGCCGTCGTCGTCTTCGTGTCGGAATCGCCGAAAAGGCCACGGCGCATCGTGAGAAGTGTGCGACGGAGCCTCGCCGCTTCGGCGTAGTTGCCCTGATCATACTCGAGCCACGCCAGCGATTCGAGGCTCGTCGCGACATCCGGGTCTACCTGTGCGTCGATCTTCCGCCGCAGGGCCAGGGCTTCCTCGAGGACAGGACGCGCGCGATCGAATTCGCCAAGCGTCGTCTCGAGGCGGCCGACGACGTCGAGCATCTGCGCTTGCAGCGCTGGCTGTCCTTTGAGCTCGTGCGCGCGTGTGAGACCGCGCTCGAGGAGCGCACGTGCCTTGACCGTATCGCCGAGTGATTGCCCAGCGGCGCTCGCGTCGAAGAGCCCGAGCATGAAGTCGGTCACCTGCTCGGCGCGGTGGGCACCCGCGGTCGCTTCGTCGAGCGCCCGATGAATGCGACGCCGATCCGCGGCAACGGTTGCCGCGTACGTCGCGAGCAGCATCACTACGATTGCGGCAACCGCCAATCCCGAGCGATGCCGCCGCGCAAAGCTTCGCGCGCGATAGCCGACGGTTTGCCGGCGGGCGAGCACCGGATGTCCGGCGAGATGCCGCCCCAGATCATCGACAAGCGCCCGTGGCGAAGCATAGCGCAGCTCCGGCTCCTTGCTCAGTGCCTTGAGCACGATGGCATCGATGTCGCCGCGGAGCGCGCGACGTCTCGGCGCGGGCGCCACGACGGACGGCATCGCTGGGTCGTCGCTGACCACTGACGTTTCCAGCTCGTGCATGCTTCGGCCGCGGGCGCCTAACGGCGGCCTGCCCGTGAGCAAATCGTAGAGCACCGCGCCGAGTTGATAGACGTCGGTGAGTGTGGTGATGGCACGGCCGGTGATTTGTTCAGGAGCCGCGTACTCGGGCGTGAGCCAACGGTGTCCCGGATGCGTCGACGGCGCGGCCACCGTGCTCACCGGCTCGAGGAGCTTCGCCAACCCGAAGTCGAGCAGTTTCACCACGCCATCCTTCGTGATGAGAATGTTCGACGGCTTGAGGTCGCGGTGCACTACAAGGCATTGATGCGCCGCTTCGGTCGCATCGGCCACAGACGCAAACAGTGCCAGACGCTCGCGCACGCCAAGAGCGCGCGCGTCGCAGTAGGCGTCGATGGGCTCTCCGTCGACATACTCGAGCACGAGATACGGCGTGCCGTCGGCACTGACGCCGCCGTCCAGCAGACGACCGATGTTTGGATGGTTGAGCGTCGCGAGGATCTGCCGCTCGCTGCGAAAGCGATCGAGATCGATCTCCGAGTCGAGCCCCGGTCGCAACAGCTTGATCGCGACCTGTTGCTCGAACGCGCCGTCGGCGCGCTTGCCGAGGAAGACTCGCGACATGCCGCCGTATCCGATTTGCTTTACGAGACGATACGCGCCGACGCGACGGTGCTCGAATTGTTGCGCGGGCTCGCGCGCCTCGGCGACGAGCGCCGCCGCCGCCTCGGCTGGCGGCGATTCGAGGAACGATCGAGCTGCCGTGTAGCGCGTTAGGAGGCTCGCCACTTCCTGCCGCAGCCCGACGTCGCCGTTGGACTCTTCGTCGAGAACGCGGGGCCAGTGCGACGGATCGCTATCGAGGGCGACGTCGATGATTCGCTCGACTCTCTTCCAATACTCTGACTCCATGGTCACTCAGCCAGTCGCATCGGGGGACAGCTCACGCAACAGAAACAAACGCGCCTTGAGCCAGTTGCGCTCGACCGTGCGTGGCGTGACGCCGAGTAGTTCGGCAATTTCACGTTCGCCGAATCCGCCGAAGAAGCGGAGCTCCACGATCTGCCGGAGCCGCTCGTCGACGGCGTCGAGCCGGTCCAGCGCCTCGTCGATCGCGATGATCTCATCGAGCTGAAACTCGAGGGTCGCGTCGCCGTCGCGGAGCGACACGCGGGTCGCGATACCGCCGCGCTTTGCGGCGTGCCGCCGGCGCGCGAAGTCGACGAGCACCTGCCGCATCGCGCGCGAGGCGGCGCCGAAGAAGTGTGACTTTGCCTGCCATTGCTTCCCGTCGTCCGCACCGAGCTTGAGGAACGCTTCGTGGACAAGCTCCGTCGTCGAGAGTGTCGTCCGTCCATCCGTGCGACGGCGGTGGGCGCGCGCCATCCGCTTGAGCTCTTCATACACGCGCTCGTACAACGCGTCGCTTGCGCCCGCCGAATCCGCGGCGATGAACATGACGCTACGCTACGATGCTCTTGCGCATGGCGCCAGTTCGATTTCGACGCGTGGCGGTCGCCTGAGTGTTCAGCAGGAATACGCGGTGGTGTTTTCCGAGTATTTACTTCGGTCAGATTTTCGAGGCGAAGCACGTTCGATGATCATCAGCCTGCCTAACGAGCCAATTGGCAAATGACGTGACGTCCGCCGCAGCGCGCTCTCCATGCGTCCCCTCGCGATCGAGTCGCAGCGGCGCTCGACGCACCAGGAGTCCTAGCGTGACGCTTCGTCCCTAAGTAGGGAGCGTGCTTGACATCGACGTGCACGCATGGGATTCTGGGCTCGTCCATTCTGTCATTACTAACGACCCATTCGAGTACGGAGGCTTCGTGCGACGACCTTTCTCTCGTCTCGCCGTCACTGGAGCAGTACTGATCGTGCTGCTCCCGACAGCGAGCCGCGCTCAATCACGGATCATCACCGGCACCGTCACGATCGCGGGCACTGCCGAGCCTCTCCCCGGTGCCACTATCTCGGTGACCGGCACCGCGGCGACGGCCCGCGCGGGGGCGAACGGGCAGTACCGCCTCACTGCGCCCGAGGGCAACATCAGCTTGCTCGTCCGCGCGATCGGATACAAGCGGGTAACACGGCCTCTCGCGGCGGGCCAGAACACGACCGACTTCGCGCTCGAGAAGGATCCGCTTCTGCTCGAGAGCGTCGTCGTCACGGGGCAGGCTACGACCGTCGACGTCCGGAGCGCCACCACCGCCGTCGCGCGCGTCTCCGGGGACGAGCTCACTCAGGTGCCGTCGCCGACGATCGAGAACGCGCTTGTCGGCAAGATCAGCGGAGTGAACCTGCAGACGAACTCCGGCGCCCCCGGCGGCGGTATCCAGATGCAGATCCGCGGCAACAACACGATCCTTGGCGCGTACGATCCGCTGTACGTGATCGACGGCGTGATCTACTCCAACGCGACGATCGCGGGCGGCCGGGGCGATATCTCTGCCGCGGCTTTTGCCACCGCGGAGGACGACGCGGTGAATCGCGTCGCCGACATCAACCCCAACGACATCGAGAACATCGAGATCCTCAAAGGCGCGGCAGCCTCCTCGATCTACGGCTCGAAGGCGGCGAACGGCGTCGTCATCATAACAACGAAGCGTGGGCAGGCTGGCCAGAACAACGTTCGCATTCAGCAGCGGCTCGGCCAATACAGGCCATCCAGGACGCTCGAGAGCCGGCGCTTTAGCAAGGACTCGGCGGTTGCCAAATACGGCGCGGGCGTGGCGCATTGGTTCGACAACAATGCCGATCCGTACTTCAACCACTACGATCAGGTCTACACCCCCAGCGGCCTTTCGTACGAGACCGTCGCCGACGCATCGGGCGGCTCGGATCGGACGCGGTACTTCCTCAGCGTCACGAACAAGCACGATGGCGGCACGGAGCGTAACACTTTCTTCGATCGCCAGGGCTTGCGCGCCAACATCGACCAGGACGTCGGCTCGAAGCTAGCCGTACACGTGTCGAGCGTCTTCAACCGCGCCGCCAACGATCGCGGCTGGAACAACAACTGTAACAACTTCGCCTGCGCCGGCTACGCATTCGCGTACACGCCGAGCTTCGTGGACTTGCGGCAGCGCGACGCGACCGGGAACTACGTCGCGCCCGATTGGGGAATCCAGGCCAATCCGCTGCAGACGGACGATCTCGCGAAGAATCAGGAGGTGACGAACCGGTTCACCGGCGGCGTGAACGTTGATTACAACGCGCTCAACTCGACGTCGCAGTCGCTCCGCTTCGTCTTCGCCGGTGGACTCGACGTCTTTCACCAGAACGACCAACTCTGGGCGCCGAACGAATTGTTCTTCGAGCAGCCACAGACGCTGCCGGGCGAGGCGATCGACAACGATGGCGACAGCAAGTACTACAACTGGAACTTGAACGGCGTCCACATCTACCATGGCGGCGGCTGGTCGCTCAACACGTCGGCCGGTTTGCAATACGAGGATCGCCAATTGCTGGCGAGCCGCATCGAGACGACAAACCTCATTCCCGGCCAGCGCAACGTCGGGCAAGGAACCAAGACCACCGGCACGGACAGTCTGACGCAGGAGCGCACCTTCGCCTTCTATGGGCAGGAAGAGATTCGGCTGCTCAACGAGAAGCTGCTCGTGCAGGGCGGTCTGCGCGCCGAGCGCAGCAGCGTGAACGGCGACATCAACAAGTTCAACATCTTCCCGAAAATCTCGGGCTCCTATCGCCTGCTCGACCTGCTCGGTTCGGGCAGTGAGATCAAGCCGCGCATCGCTTACGGAGAGACCGGGAACCTCCCCATTTTCGGGCAGAAGTTCACGCAGCTCGGAACGCCGCAGCTGGGTGGCACCTCCGGCTTCACCGTGGCCACCCAATCGGGTTTCGCGGGCGTCGAGCCGGAGCGGGTGAAGGAAGTGGAGGTCGGCATCGATGGCATCGCGATGCGTAGCCGGCTCGATTGGGAGCTCACCGGCTTTGATCGCAACACGACCAACTTGCTGCTGCAGCGTGTGCCGGCACCATCGACAGGGTTCAGCAGCCAGGTGTTCAACGGCGGGCGCATCCAGAATCGCGGGATCGAGGCGTCGCTCGGCGGCACGCCGATCCAGCGCTCGAATCTCTCGTGGCTGATTCATGCGACCTACACGCTCGAGAGGAGCGAGGTGATGGACCTCGCTGGCCTGCCTCCCTTCCGTCCACCGCTCTCCGGTTTCGGCGGTCTGGGCGTGACGTTCATTCAGGAGGGCAAGCCACTTACGCAGATTGTCGGGCGCGCCTTCGATGCGAACGGCAACCGCACCACCACCGACGTGCAAATCGGCAATTCGGCCCCTGACTACAGAATTGGCCTCGTGAACGGCGTCACCTACGGGCCCTTTGCGGCCAACCTGGTGCTCGATTACCAGAAGGGAGGTAGCATCATCAATCTCACCCAATTCCTTTACGATGATGCCGGGCTCGCAGCCGACTACGGCTCGGCCGCGTGGGCGTACCGCTATAAGGGGTATAGCGGTGGCGTGATGACGCCATACATCGAAGATGCCTCGTTCCTCAAGCTTCGCGAGTTGAGCATTCGCGCAACCGTCCCCGAACGCTGGATCAGCCGCGGCGGCCTCGGAGCGCGCAATGTCAGTATCGGCGTGAGCGGACGGAACCTGCTGACGTGGCAGAAATACTCCGGCCTCGATCCCGAGGTGGCGAACGTCGGCTCTGCCGCCATCCGCAACAATCTCGACGTGGCTCCGTATCCACCGAGCCGCAGCTTCTTCTTCGACTTCACCGTGGGGTTCTGATGATGATGACGATACGACAGATCCGCACGGTGATGCCGCGACTCCGCCGTGTTGTGACGCTCCTTGCGGCCACCGGTATCCTGGTCGCGGCGTGTAACAATTTCGATGTGCAAAATCTCAACGCGCCGACCGCGGAGACGTTGACGTCTTCGCCGAGTCGGGACGTGCTCGCGCGCGCGGCAATTGGCGTTCAGACGCAGGTGTTGAACGACCGCGGCGCCATCATCCAGCAGTGGGGGATCTACGGGCGCGAGGGCTGGAATCTGCTCGGCAACGATCCACGCGAGACTGGAGAGGAAATCCGTGGACCACAGGACCCGGGCGGACGCGCCGGTGGCATCTGGACCGGCCAGTATCAGGCGATCCGAACGATCAACACGTACCTGTCGGCACTCACGAACGCGAGCTCGTTGACGGCCGAAGAGAAGAAGGCGGCACTGGGATTCGCCAAGACGATCAAGGCGTGGCACATTCATCTGCTCGCAATTCGGAGCGGACCGACGGGCATCCCGATCGACGTGGATCGCCCCATCTCCGATCCGCCAGCGCCGCTCGTGTCGATGACCGACGCGATGGCGGCTGCGTCGGCGCTTTTCGATGACGCATACGCCGACCTTCAGGCCGGGGGGAGCACCTTCCCGTTCTCGTTCGTTCCCGGCTATACCGGGTTCACCACTCCAGCGACGTTCGCGCAGGTCAATCGCGCGCTCGCGGCGAAGTTACTCGTTCATCGCGCGACGTTCGTCAACTGCACGGCGTGCTGGGCGCAGGCGGCCACGGCGATCAACCAGTCGTTCATCACGACGACCGGTCTCCCGGGATCGCTCCAGCTGGGCGTGTACTTCGGTTTCACGGGTGCGCCGAATGAGCAGGACAATCCAGTATCAGAGGATCTCACGTCCAACCGATATTGGGTACATCCGTCCATCATCAGTGGCGCGCAGCTTCAACCCAATGGTCAACCCGATCTTCGCCTGACGAGGAAGACCGCGCTCGCCCCGGCGCCTCGGACGATCACCAGTGCCGCGGGCAACCTGACAGGGACGTATAAGCCAGTGATGTACAACGATCCCGCCACGCTCGCCCCCAATCTGGGCGCGTTCGTTCCGTGGATCACGAACGAAGAGCTGCTGCTGTTGCGCGCCGAGATCCGCTGGAACACGGGTGACAAGGCGGGGGCGATCAGCGACCTCGATCTCGTGCGGGTGAACGCGGGCGGTCTCGCGCCGACGACACTTACAGCGTCGAGCTCCGATTCGGCATTCATCGACGAGCTGCTGTACAACCGACTCTACTCGCTCATGTGGACGCAGGGGACGCGGTGGATCGATGCCCGGCGCTATGGGCGGACAGGATCACTGCCGCTGGATCGTCCTGGCGACGTGGTTCATCCAAACATGCTCATTCCGTCCGCGGAGTGTGATGCGCGACGGCTGACGGTGCCCTGCTCCATCGGGCCCTAAGAGTCGGGCAGTCGAAAGGCGTTCCGGTTTTGGAGGTGACCATGCGTGGGTCAGAGCCTACGCATGGTCATCTTCGCATCGACGTCTCGGGACGCTTGGGTGAGAATCCGATCTTCCCCTCTGCCTGCGCGAGCAGCGCTTTCGGGTCGTAGACCGTCCCGGACTTCATCACGAGCCGCACGTTTCGAGTATTCTTGATGTCCGTCAGCGGATTGCCGTCGATCACGAAGAGGTCGGCCAGCTTCCCTGCCTCGAGTGTGCCGAGCTTGTCGGAGACGCCGAGCGCGCGAGCGCCGTTGATGGTCGCAATCTTGAGAGCCGCCGCGTTAGGAATTCCCGCGAGCACGAGCGTGTGCAGCTCGCGATGCGACGAGAAGCCCGCGATGAACTCTCCCGTGCTCGGGTTGTCGGTGCCTAACGTGAGCAGCCCGCCGGCGTCGTAGAACGCCTTCGTCGTCCGACGCATCGCCCAGTAGAGCGAGTCCCACGCCGGAGTGTCGTGGCGCGGCGGCTTCGTCTTCACCCAGGCCTGCACCTCGGGCGTGAAGAACTTCCGCTCGTCGATCCAGTAGTCGAAGCCTTCCTCGAGCTGCGTGAAATACACGGGCGCGGTGATCGTTGGATCGAACATCACGTGGTGCGAGATGAAGAGCGCGACGATGTCCTTGAAGACCTTCGATGCGGTATCGACCCGCGACCACGAGGGATAGGCGGGCTTGTTGGGATCGAGCTGGTCGCCGCCCAGGATGTGCTCGACGCGATCGACGCCGAGGAGGATGGCGTCGCGCGCGTTGGTGCTGTTGCGGAAGCCCGACTCGAGATGCGCGGTGACGGTGAGGCCGTGTTGGTGCGCGCGCGCGACGAGCTCCGCGAGATGCTCCGGAGCGATCCCCTTCGCCTTGAAGGCGCGCGCGTCTTGCGCGGCCCAGTAGTCGACGTCGCGATCGATGTCGGCAGCGGTCGCGCTCTGGTTCCAACCCCGGCGCGCGCTGCCGAAGTACGGTCCCGAGTTGTAGAGCCGCGGGCCGACCTGTTCGCCGTCGTCGATGCGCTTTCGCGCGGCCATCATGCTGTCGGGCTCGTACTCCCCGGCGGGAAAAGTCGACGTGACGCCGTTTGCGAGGAAGATGAGCGGGTTATACGTCCACTCATCGCTGCGCAGGCCGTTCGGACCGAGCGTCATGTTGTAATGCGCGTGGACGTCGAAGATCCCGGGCAGCGCGTACTGATCGTCGCGCAGCTGGATGACGCGTGCACCTTGTGCTTCGTCGGCGGTGATTGGGCGGTTCACCGCAAGCAGCCGTCCAGCGACGATGAGTATTCCCTGATTGCGCACGACCGTGTCGCTCGTGGCCGTGAACAGCCAGCCGCCGCGAATGACGACGGGGTCGCGTCGGAGCGCGGTGATCCGCGCGGCGTTCTCGGGCGTGTTCTGCGCCGTCGCACGCGGCGCCAGGACTGCAGCTAGGCCGATCGTGGCCAGTATGCGATGGATGGTCGTTCTGGGCATCCGTCGATCTCCAACGAGAGAAGGGTGCAGCATAAGCAGCCCGATTCTATCTGTCGCACGAGGAACAGCAAGCCTGTCAGGTCTGCGTTGCCGTCGCTGGCTGCGCGTGGCACTTTGATCGGGTATGTCTTCCACCTTCCCAGACTGGCTCGAGCCGATGGCCGCGACGCTCACGTACGAGCGCTTCAACGGCCCCGAGTGGATCTTCGAACGGAAGTACGACGGCATCCGCGCGCTGGCGTTCAAGCAAGGTCGCGACGTTCGGCTCTTCTCGCGCAATCGTCTGCCCCAGCACAATCAACCCGTGTGCGACGCGATCGCGCGCCTCGGCGTTACGGATGCAGTACTCGATGGCGAGCTCGCGTGGCGCGGCGACAGCAAAGTCTCGTACCACGTCTTCGACTTGCTGTGGCTCGATGGCCGTGCGCTCATGACCCTTCCGCTGCAGGAGCGCAAGACGCTCCTCTCCGGCCTCCGCTTCGAGCCGCCTATCGAGTGCGTCCAGGCACTCGACGACGCGGAACCCTGGATGCGAGCCTGCGCCGAAGGTTGGGAAGGAGTGATCGCGAAACGCCGAGAGGCGCCTTACGAGCATCGCCGCTCGCCACACTGGCTCAAGATGAAGTGCGAGGCAACTCAGGAGCTCGTCGTCGGCGGCTTCACCGACCCGCAGGGCACGCGCGTCGGACTCGGCGCACTTCTCGTCGGTTATTACGAAGACGAACAGTTCGTCTACGCGGGCAAGGTCGGCACCGGCTTCGACACGAAGCTGTTGCGCGATCTTCGCGAGAAGCTCGACTCGCTCGAAATCGCGGCGTCTCCCTTCACGAGAGCGACGGCGTTGCCGCGCGTGCGTGCTCACTGGGTACGACCCGAGATCGTGGTACAGGTCTCATTCGTCGAGTGGACCGTGCACGGCAAGCTTCGGCATTCGCGACTCGTCGCCGTGAGGACAGATAAGGACGCACGGGATGTGACGAGAGAGTCAGGTCTCGCGCACAGAGCTGGAGCGCGCGCGAACAGCGCGCGCGACTCCAAATAGGTTTGTTGCGAGCGCCAGCGAGCAACTCCGTGATCACGCATCCCGAGAAGGTACTCTTCCCCGACGACGGCATCACCAAGCGCGAGCTCGCCGAGTATTACGAGATGGTCGCGCCGGTGATGCTGCCACACATCGTCGGACGCCCGGTGACGATGGAGCGATTTCACCGCGGCATCGGACAGAAAGGGTTTTTTCAGAAGAACGTAGTGAAAGGCTTTCCGGCGTGGCTCGAGCGCGTCGAGGTCGCGAAGAAGGACGGAGTCGTGCACCACCCGGTCGTGCGCGACGTGCGCGGGCTGCTCTGGCTCGCGAACCAGAATTGCATCACGGCGCACGTGTGGACGTCGCGCGCGCCTAACGTCGAGGTCCCCGATGTGTGCATCGTCGATCTCGATCCCGGCGACGACGACGTGCAGCGCCTGCGCGCCGCCGCGCTTCTCGTACGTGACGCACTGGCTGATCGCGGTCTAACGAGTTGGGTGAAGACGTCGGGCTCGAAGGGGTTTCACATCGCCGTTCCGCTGGACGGCACGGCGAGTTACGCGACCGTCGCGCACTTCGCCCACCAGCTCGGCGAAGCGATGGTGCGGCGAGATCCGGTCAATCTCACGCGGGAGTTCTACAAGGTCGATCGCGGTGGGCGCATCCTCGTCGACACCGGGCGGAACGAGTACAGCGCGACCTTCGCGGCCGCGTATGCGGTGCGCGCGCGCGCCGGGGCGCCGGTATCGGCGCCGTGCACATGGGCTGAGTTGGAAACTGGAACGGTGGGGCCGACGTCGTTCACGATGCGAAACATGGCCGCGCGGCTCGCCGCGGTCGGCGATCTCTGGCACGGGCTGCTCGAGTGTAGACAGTCGCTGAAGGACAGCTAGTACTTCAGATGTCGGTAGCAGTAGTGCTGCTTCCGTTCTGTGGTTCCTACCTTCATAAACTCGAGGCACTTTCAAAATGCATGAACGACGCGCCTTACGGCGGGCAGCCGTCGGAAGAGAGTCCGTATGCATCGCGCGACGTGGAACTGGCGTGCCCAGGGTTTACGGGTTTCCACTCGCAATCGGGCGGTCGCTCGTACTTCTGCGGAACGTCGATGATTTCGACGTCGACGGATTCACCGTGCTTCCATTGCGCGGTGTCACTAATGTGCGCTCGAAGGAGTACGAAAGGTTCGTCGAGCGCGTGCTCGGGGACGAGGGCCAATTGCGGGGCGTCCATCGTCCCCAGCATCCAGTCCGTCTGGATGACTGGGTCGATGTCTTCTCTCCACTCGGTGCCGCAGGTGAGATAGTGATAGTAGAGTGCGAAAATGACGCGGACGCAGACTTCTGCATCGGGGTAGGCACTGGCGTGTCGAGCGACGCCGTCGGCGTCCATCAGTTCGACGCGAAGGCCGTTTGGGACTCGGCGCCGACCGTCCGATACGACGACATAACGCGCGTCCGATTCGACGAGCGATACACGCACGTATTTGGCCGATACGTTGGCGAACCTCCGGCGAGCTAACCGACCGGTGGCAACCCTTCGACATACTCGCTACCAGGCTGGCGTCATCCGTGACGGATGCGTCCTGTTGGTGCAGTGCTCGTTTCGGGACGGAAGCAAATGGTGGATGCTCCCGGGCGGTGGTCGCGAGGAAGACGAAGATGAGACAACGTGCGTCGCCCGCGAGGTACTCGAGGAGTGCGGCGTCGTGGTTCACGTTGATCGCTTACTCTCTGATGTTGCGGCCGATCCGCCTGATGGTACATACGTTCGGTGGCGTACCTATCGGTGCACCGTAGTCAGCGGCGAACCGAGAGCGGGCGGTGGCGAGGGACCGAACGCCGAGCTGATCGCGATACGCTGGCTGCCGTTGGACATCGCACAATGGTCGGATGACATCACGGCTGACCGATTTCTTTATCCGCAGCTGATCGCGCTGCGGGTCGCGCTCTTGCCTAACGATTAGCCGCATCCGTGCGAATCGCTCACAAGCGCTCCGGAACAGGAAAACAGCAAGGTCACGAGCATACGTCAGCTGACGTATGGGCGCTTGCGCGGAGGCAGCACAGCTTCTCGGAGCCCTAACCCGCTCTCTCATGACTGCGCTGCGCTTCGCCCCACTCTGCTCGCTCATCGCCGCGGGATGCTTCGGCTCCGCATCGGCGTCCGGCTCGTTCAGCGGCTCCGGCACCACGATTCGCGACAACTCCCCACGCGTCGTCGACTCGTACGACCTGGTCGTCTCGGTGTCCGAGACCGCGCCGCGACGAGCCTACCGGAACGTACACGTGGACGTCCAAGTGACGGCGGTACCGTCCGACTCGGTCGCGGAGTTCTCTGCCAACGACATCAGCGGCGTCGTCCGGTCGGCGAGGCCCGCGGTCGCCGACTCGCTGGCAGCCTTTCTCGCTACGCGGCACGATCTGGACGCAACTGACCTAGCGGCACTGCGGACGCCGCTGCGCGAGGCGGCACAGCGCCAGCTCGTCGCCCGTTTTGGCAGGGACGGCGCGAAGCTTCCGTACAGCCTTCGATTGGAGCTCGTTGGACTATACTTCGCCGACGGATCCTCGTCAGCAGCTCCGTGATGGAGTCAGAATTGGGACACTCCGGTCACCGAGGACCGCGTGAGAGCAGCTCGCGGTGAACGCCGGAGAGGATCCGCCTCTGGATGACTATGCCGCACGGAATCCCTCCGAGTTCTTCGCGATGGCAACGGAAGCGTTCTTTTGCTCGCCCGAGCGTCTCCGCGCCAGCCTGCCCGATCTGTACGAACAGCTGCGGCGGTTCAACCGTGCCTAACGCGGCGCGTTGCCGCCGTGTTCCCGAGCCGGGCACCAACTCCTAACGAGCTAGGTTGCGATGGAGTACGAGATAACCAAAGACGCAGATCTCGACGCAGTCTTCGCAGCGGTGCGTGAGGGGATCCGCGGTGCCGACCCGACGGATGTTGGCCCGCGTGACTGGCAACCGCTCAATCTCGCGTTACGGGCGCGCGATGGCACTCTCGTCGGTGGTCTGTATGGCGCGACGATGTGGAAGTGGCTCTTGATCGACGGCCTCTGGGTCGCGGAGGAACTGCGTGGTCGCGGCCTCGGGCGCGACCTGCTCCTCGCCGGCGAAGCCGCGGCGATCGACCGTGGGTGTCGCGGCTCGTGGCTCGGGACGTTCGACTTTCAGGCGCGCGGATTTTACGAGCGACTCGGCTACACGGTCTTCGCTGAGCTGACGGGTTTTCCGCCTGGACACACTCACTACCACCTGCGGAAAGATTTCACCAACGCCAGACCTACTCGTATCGCAGCGCCTGCATCGGAGAGACCCGCGACGCCCTGAGCGCCGGTACGTAGCCCGCCGCCAACGCCACGAGCGAGAGGAACGCCACCGACAGCGTCATCACCACCGGATCCGCGCCGCTCATCTTGTACAACATCGACTGCGCTCCTTTGCCCAACGCTAACGCGCCGGCAACGCCGATCACGCCGCCGATCGCGGTCATCCGGAGGACTTGCCAGAGCACGAGCAAACGCACCGCGCTCGCATCGGCGCCCAACGCCATGCGCACTCCGATCTCGCGTGTGCGCTGCGCGATCGAGTAGGCCAATACACCATAGAGGCCGATCGACGCGAGCAGCGTCGCCAGGAGCGCGAACGAGCCCGCGAGCGTCGTGATCATCCGATCCTCGAACGTGTTGATCCGGACCTCTTCCGGCATCGGCCGCAAGTTCTCAACCGGTAGCATCGGATCTAACCGCTGCACCACCGACGACATCGAGCGCAGCATCGTCGATGGATTCGACGCGGTGCGCACATAGAAGTACATCGACCTCACGTTAGGCATCTGCCGGTGCGGCGTGAAATATACCGGCGGGATCTCTCTTTTGACGCTCGCGTACTTCATGTCCCGCACGAGGCCAACGATCTCGATGTCGAGCGGCATCGTGTCCGACGACGTGGCGGCCATGCGCTTTCCCACTGGGTTCGCGCCGAGCCCGAAATGGCGCGCGAACGTCTCATTCACGATCGCGACCTTTGGCGCTCTCGCATCATCAGCATTCGTAAACTCCCGCCCTGCGAGGAGCGGCACGCCGATCGCCCGGAAATGTCCGGGACCAACCGCGTTGAAGCTGGCGCTCGTATGTTGGTCGTTTCCGTCGGGCCGGAAGCCTTGCACCTTCACCGAGCTCTCCCAATCGCTCCCCGCGATGAGGGGGACCATCGTCGACGTCACCGCCGAGGCACCGGGCAGCGAGGCAAGCTCCTCTTCGATCCGCGCGTACAGCACGCGCGCACGCACCGAATCGTAGCCGCTCTGCCCTGGCGTCACCGAGAAGGTGACGAGATTCTCGACGCGGACGCCGAGGTCCGCGCGCTTCACCTTCCAGAGGCTCTTGAGGAAGAGTCCCGCGCTCATGAGCAGCGCCATCGCAAGCGCGATCTGCGCGGTCGCGAGCGTCGTGCGAAATCGGCGAGCCGTACGGCCGCCGGCCAGCTTGCCGGAGTTGTTGCGCAGCGACGTGACGAGGTCCGGTCGCGTGCTATGCAGCGCCGGGAACAAGCCGAACGCAAAGCCGGTCACGAGCGCCAACACGGCGGAGAATCCAACTGCCGCCCAGTTCATGCCTAACGCCAGATCCTCCGTGACTTGCTGCGGCAAGAGCGCCGAGATGCCTTGCAGCGTCCACGAGGCGAAGGCGAGACTCAACACGCCGCCGAGCGCGGCGAGGGTGAGCGTCTCTGTCAGCAGCTGCACCAACAACTGGCGACGCGACGCGCCTAACGAAAGACGGATTGCCATCTCGAGCTCCCGGCTGGTCGCGCGCGCCATGAGCAGATTGGCGATGTTCGCGCAGGCGATGAGGAGCACGAGCCCAGTGATCGCGAACAGCATGTACAGTGCAGGACCCGCTTCGTTGCCCATGTCGCTCTGGCCTCGAGCGCCTGGCTCGATCACGACCTGTTTGGCGAGAAACCGCGACATCACCGAGTCGCGCATGCCGCGCTGGAGCGGCGCTTCCACGTCACGAATGATCGGCCGATATAAGGCGTTCACTTGCGCGCGTGCCTGCTCGATCGTCGCACTCGGCGCGAGCCGCGCGAAGACGTATATCCAGTACGCTCGGCGATCGTCGATCTGCCGCTCGACGCCCGTGCCGACCACCGGCCCCATCGCGAGCGCGGTATAGAATGCCGGGCGCGATCCGTAGGTCGTGCCGTTGAAGCTTCTCGGTGCGACGCCGACGATCGTCGTCGGCTTGCCATTCACCGTCAACGTTTTGCCGATTACGGTCGGGTCGCCGCCGAGGTTCGCTTCCCAGAACCAGTACGCGAGAACGACCGCGGGCGCGGCGCCCGTCTGGTCATCGGGAGGCGAGAGCAATCGCCCGAGCGCGGGACGGATGCGCAGGAGCGGAAAGTAGCTGCCCGAGACGAGATATCCGCGTCTCGCGAAGGCGCTGCGTCCGTAGCTGACGTTCGCGCCGATTTCCTTATGGCCGGCGATGGCGGTGAACGCGGACAGCTTCGCCTTCTGGAGATCGCGAAACATCGGGTAGCTAAAGACGTCGTCGCAGGAGCCGGCCTGACCACACGTCATACTTCCATCCTTCGGGCCGGGCGCACTGAAGTTCACCAATCGATCGGCGCCGGCCACGGGGAGCTCCTGCCGCATCATGCGATAGAAGACCGAGTAGATCGCCGAGTTCGCGCCGATGCCGAGGCCCAGCGAGAGCGCCGCGACCGCGCTGACGAAGGGCGTGCGAGCGAGCGTCCGAAAGGCGAGCCTGAGGTTGCGCATGAGTGCTCCCCGAAGGATTGGATCGAAGCGCGAAGCGAATGACCCAGGCCACTACCAGGCGCAGGCCCTTCTGGTTTCGAAGCGGTGCCGGCAAATCGACCACCGCTCGTCGCCTGGCGACTCAGCACGGTCTGCGTCTGTACTCGACGGACGACGTGATGGCAGATCACGCCCGCCGTAGCTCGCGCGAAGACTGCCCATTGCTCCACCGCTTCATGGCCATGGACATGGACGAGCGATGGGTGAACCGGGACCCGAAGACCATGCTCGAGACATTCCACTGGTTCCAGGGCGAGGGCTTCGACATGATCATCGACGATCTCCTCCGGCTCCCACCGGGATGCGGAGTCATCGTCGAGGGCTTCCGGCCATTGCCGCACCTCGTCAAACCTCTCCTTTCCGCGCCTCGTCGCGCCGTCTGGCTGCTGCCGACGACGGAGTTCCGTCAGGCGGCGATCGCTCGCCGTGGCGGATCAGCGATGGGATTCCTCGCTAAGACTTCTGAGCCGGAAAGATCCCTGCACAACCTGCTCGAGCGCGATCGGATGTTCACCGAAATCCTCCGTGAAGAAACGGAGCGCCTCGAATTGATCGCGATCGAGGTTGACACGACGATGACCGAGGACGCTCTCGCCAACCGATTGATGGAGCAGTTCGGCCTTTGAAGTCGTGAGAGTTGCCGTCGGAGTGCTAGCGCCTAACGATCACTGCAGTGTGTCGCGCGGCGTGACGCCGGCGGGATCGGACCAGCAACTCGTTCGCTCCGCTTCGCGCGGGCTTGGCACGTATGTCGAGTCGCTATCGTCACCGCCATCGTACTCGTACTCGACGTGGCAGCGAACGCCGCGACGGATGAGCGTCCGTGAGTACCCGTCCGGGCCATCACCAGCCCAGCGGATGATCTCGCGCCAGCCGCGTGCAACTTTCCCCGACGAGAGCGAATCCGGCCAGTATCGAGCCGCGCGCCAAACGTCGATGGGAATGCCGGCGGGAGCAACCATCGAGACGTGGCAGGCCGACACCGGGCTGGATGCTGACGGCTCGGAAAACGTGCTTTCCGCCCGCGTCACCTGCACATTCGCCACCGACTGCCACATGGTGGCCACGGTGTCGCAGACGGCTGACGCAACTTCCGCAGACTCGCTACTGGATCTACATGCGGCGACCACGATGACGAGGGCCGCGAACAGTCCGCAGGCTATGGTGCGACGCACTCTCTGCATTTGTACGCTGTCGATCCACAAGAAGCCCACATGAAACGCTCGCCTCGGCCACCCTTCTGCGACGAACACTAGCTCGAGGCCGTCACAACCGGTTATCCGCGCCGAGTTCAGCGGATTCTAATTGCTCTGCTGCTCAACAAGGCGGCTGGGGCACTGAAACCACCGACACGGCGCTGACACCCGGAATAGCGGACGAACCATCACGACCCGGACATATTCGCCGGGCCCGACTCCCTCAGCTCGGCTGGCATAACTATGGCATTACGGTTCGCCGCGTTCCACCGAGCCAACCAACATGTCATCGCTCGCGTCACCGAGCCACGGCGTCGACGCCCGTTCCAACGGGTCACGACCGCATTCGGACGTGCTCACGCCCGAGGCGTTAGCGTTCGTCGGCGATCTGGCGCGGCAGTTCGGTGAATCGATCGAGATTTTGCTGAATTCTCGAGCGCTGCGGCGCGCACGCATCGCCCGCGGCGAGGAGCATCTGGATTTCCTGCCCGGCACCGCACCGATTCGCGAACGCGACTGGACCGTTGCGCCGACGCCACGAGACCTCGAGCGACGCGTCGTCGAGATCACGGGACCGACGGACCGCAAAATGATGATCAACGCTCTCAACTCGGGAGCCGACGTCTTCATGGCGGACCTCGAGGATTCCTCGGCGCCGACGTGGTCGAACATGATCGCCGGCCAGGTGAATCTGCGAGACGCGGTGCGGCGCACGATCGAATGGAACGACGCGGAGAGCGGGAAAGCGTACCGGCTCAACGAGCGAACGGCGACGCTGATCGTGCGGCCGCGCGGCCTGCATCTCGTCGAGCGTCATCTCGTGATCGATGGAAAGCCGATCGCTGCCTCATTAGTCGACGCGGGGTTGTTTCTCCATCACAACGCTACGGCACTCATCGAGCGCGGGAGCGGCCCCTACCTCTACCTGCCGAAGCTCGAGAGTCACCTCGAGGCTCGGCTCTGGAACGACGTGCTCGTGTACGCCGAGCGCGCGCTCGCGCTGCCTAACGGTTCTATCAAAATCACGGTATTGATCGAGACGATCGCCGCCGCGTTCGAGATGGACGAGATCATCTTCGAGCTGCGCGACCGCATCGCGGGACTCAACTGCGGCCGATGGGATTACATCTTCAGCTTCATCAAGTACCAGACGGCCGATCCGCGTGCCGTGCTCCCGGACCGTTCGCAGGTCACGATGGAGCAGCCGTGCATGCGGGCGTACACTCAGCTTGCGGTGAAGACCTGTCACCGGCGCGGCGCGTATTCGATCGGTGGGATGGCGGCGCAGATCCCGATCAAGAATGATGCTGACGCGAACGAGCGCGCGCTCGCAAAGGTCCGCGCCGACAAGCTGCGCGAAGTGCGCGACGGCCACGACGGCACATGGGTCGCCCACCCGGGGTTGGTATCGGTCGCGCGCGAAGCCTTCGAGGCGCACATGTCGTCGACGAACCAGCTCGATCGGTTGCGCGACGACGTGCACATCGCCGCGGACGATCTGCTGCGCGTTCCGACGGGCACGCGGACGGAGGAAGGACTTCGCCAGAACGTGCGGGTCGGCGTGCAGTACATCGAGTCGTGGCTGCGCGGTGTGGGCTGCGTCCCCCTGTACCATCTCATGGAAGATGCCGCGACGGCCGAAATCTCGCGCGCGCAGGTGTGGCAATGGATTCACCACGGCGCGCGCCTCGACGACACCGGCGACACCGTCACGCCTCAGCTCCTCGGGCGAATCATCGACGAGGAGCTCACTCGCCTAACGACTGAGCTCGGCGCCAACCGCATTCGTGGCGGGCGCTTTACGGAAGCGCGTTCGCTCTTCCTAGAGCTCGCCAGCGCCGACACGCTCGCCGACTTCCTTACGTCGGCGGCGTACGGCGCGCTCGACGACACCCCACCAATAGTCATCGCCTGACTGGAGAGAACATGGCAGTTTCCACGCAATTCATCGACGAGAACCTCGAGACCGCCGGCGTCGAGGGTCCGACCGGGCCTACCGACGCACGCTGGCAGGGCATCACACGCCCCTACTCCGCCACCGACGTCGAACGGCTTCGTCCGTCCGTTCGGATCGCGCACACGCTCGCCGACGTCGGCGCGCGCCGGCTCTGGGCACTGCTCACCTCGCGCGACTACGTACCCGCGTTAGGCGCGCTCAACGGCAGCCAGGCCGTGCAGATGGTTCGCGCCGGTCTCGAGGCCATCTATGTGAGCGGCTGGCAGGTGGCGGCCGACGCCAATCTCGCCGGCCAGACGTATCCCGATCAGAGTCTCTACCCAGCGAACTCCGTCCCCGCGGTCGTTAGGCGACTCAACCAGGCGCTGCTCCGCGCCGATCAGATCGAACGCAGCGAGTCGAAGGGCGACGCGGTGAGCGCGCGTCGCTACTGGCTCGCACCGCTCGTCGCCGACGCCGAGGCGGGGTTCGGCGGCCCGCTCAACGCCTTCGAGCTCATGAAGGGGATGATCGAGGCTGGCGCCGCCGGCGTTCACTTCGAGGATCAGCTCGCGTCCGAGAAGAAGTGTGGTCACCTGGGCGGCAAGGTCCTCGTGCCGACCGGCCAATTCATTCGCACCCTGATCGCCGCGCGGCTCGCGGCCGACGTCCTCGATGTTCCGACTGTGCTCATCGCGCGCACCGACGCCGACAGCGCGAAGCTGCTCACGAGCGACATCGACCCACGCGACCGCGAGTTCTGCGCCGGTGACCGCACACCGGAAGGATTCTTCCGCCTTCGCGCCGGTATCGAATGCGCCATCGCGCGCGCGATCGCGTACGCGCCGTACGCCGACCTCCTCTGGTGCGAGACGTCGACGCCGAATCTCGCCGAGGCACGACGATTCGCCGAAGCAGTTCACGACGCCGCGCCGGGCAAGATGCTCGCGTACAACTGCTCCCCGTCATTCAACTGGCGGAAGCACCTCGATGCGTCGACGATCGCCAGGTTCCAGCGCGAGCTCGGCGCAATGGGATACAAGTTCCAGTTCGTGACGCTCGCTGGATTCCACGCGGTGAACCACAGCATGTTCGATCTGGCGCGCGGCTACCGTGATCGTGGCATGGCCGCGTACGCGGAGCTCCAGACAGCGGAGCTCGCGGCGGAAGCTGATGGTTACACCGCGACACGTCATCAGCGCGAAGTGGGCACCGGTTATTTCGATGTCGTCTCGGAGATTATTTCGGGCGGTGCGAGCTCCACTCAGGCCTTGAAGGAATCCACGGAGCGGCAACAGTTCTAACTGCCCTGTCATCCTGAGGGAGCGAAAGCGACGGAAGGATCTAGCGGCGGTGTTAGAAGCTTGCCACTACCAACGGATAGTAGATCCTTCGCTTCGCTCAGGATGACATTTGGCGCTCACGAAGACAGGCGTCGCAGGCGACGCGTCGCCGGGTACGGGAACGTGTCCACTAGTTCGCCAGACCTGACGCGCTCCTGTACCGCACACCACCAGTCCCGCTGCAGCAGATCGCCGTGAGCGGCGGCGAACGTGTCACGGAGCGGCCCGTTAGGCACCATGAAAGGCGCGAACTCTTCCGGAAACACGTCGTGCTCCGCGACCGAGAACCACGGCTCCGCGGATAGCTCGTCGTCGGGCGATCGCGGCTCGGGAAACGTGCGGAAGCGACAGTCCGTGAGCGGCGCAAGCTCGTCATAGTCGTAGAAGACGACGCGGCCATGACGCGTCACGCCGAAGTTCTTGAGCAAGAGATCGCCGGCGAAGATGTTCGCCGCGGCGAGGTCCTTGATGCACTGGCCGTAGTCGAGGATCGCCGCCTCGACGCGGATAGGGTCGGCCTCCTGGATGTATAGGTTCAATGGCCTAACGCGACGCTCCGTATACACGTGGTCGAGGATGACGTGACCCTGCTCGGCGCGGACGACGCTCGGCGCGTCGCGAAGGAGCCCGGCGAGAAGCGCGTCGGAGAAACACTCTCGACGAAAAGCGAGGCCCTGAAAGAGCTGTGCGTCCGCGAGCCGGCCGACGCGGTCACGCAGAAAGACGCGACGATACTGATCCACTACGTGCTTCCGCGTCGTTCGCTTCGGCGCTCCGATGCGATCCTTGATGATCTTGAAAACGATGTTGAGCGACGGCAACGTGAACACCGACATCACCAGGCCTTTGACACCCGGAGCGTCCTCGAAGCGTGCGTCGGACTGCGACAGGTGATGAACGAGCGTGCGATAGAGCTCCGTCTTTCCATGCTTGTTGTACCCAATCGACGTATAGAGCTCGTCGATGCGTTTCTGCGGCATGATGTCGGCGAGAAATGCGACCGTCGCCGCCGGGCATGATACGTCGACGTGGAAATACGACCACGCGAAACCGAACACGATCGCGAGCTCGTCTGCGGAAGTGAGCACGGCGTCGACGACGATACCCTCGTCGTTCGCGGTCAGCGCGAGCGCGAGTGGCAGCCAGCGGTGCCCTTCGCAGGCGACTCGCCCAACGAGATATGCACCCTTGTTCCGGTAGAAGAGACTCGTCAACAAGTCGGCGCCCGTGACCTCCGTGTCACCGAACGCTTCGCGTGCACCGCGCGCGATCGCGTCGCCGACGCGCTGTGCGTCGCCGCTTGGGTCAGCGAGCGCATGACCCAGATCGGCGAGAATGCGCTCCGCGAGCACGCACGTCCCGCCCGCGCCTGAACACCAGCGTCGCGCCGCCTCGGCGGGGCGCGCGGCGAATTCGGACGACCACGGATGTTGAAACTCGATTTCACGATCGACGCCGGTCGTCGCGAATCGCCGGCGCGTCACGGAGCTGAAGAATGTTTCCGCGATCTCGCTATCCACGCGTCCGGCGACGAGCGCGCTGTACTCCTCGCGCATCTGCACCCACAGCCGCCGCTCGCCATTCACGTCGCGCGCGCGTTTGACGACCTGGGCGATCGCGTGGTCGACGCTGTGCGCATACAAGCGCAGTCGGTCCGTCGACCCCTTGCGGACCGAGACCCAGTCACGGGCGCGAAAGTCTCGGGCCGAGCGGCGCGCAGCGCGGCGGAATCGCTCGTGGTACTCGTCGAACACCTCGGCCACGACGTCGGCGCAATCGCGGGCGAGGCGGCGGTTCGCCTCGTGTGAGCTTTCCGAGGCCGATGGGAGTATCACGGCTGATCGACGGCGCGAGTGAAGTCGCGAAGCTGACTCGTCGTGACCCACCTGCGTAACGGTGTCGCGGACAGGGGTAAGGCCGAGAACAGTCGGTCCAATGAATAGACGTCTTGCGTAGTTCCTGGCCGTAAGCGCATAATCGGTGACCGTGTCACCCTTTTGTCCGCCGCGCCGAGACGCCGCCCTCCCATGCTGAATAGCCCCAAAGTCCCAGTGCTGCGAGAGAGCCTCGCGCGTGCTCTCGTTCCGTCCGCGGATTACCCGGACGATCGAACGCTTCGCGACGAGATCTGTGCCGTCGTCGACGAGATGAAGGCCGCCGGCTGGCCACCGGAGCGCGCGATCATCGCGGTGAAACAGATCGCCAGCGAGGCCGGCCTGAGGGAATCGCGCGCGCTCCTTTCGTTGACTAACAAACAACTCGACGCGCGCGACGCGCTCATGGCGAAGGTGGTGCGTTGGACGATCGAGTGCTACTACGACGTGCTGCAATCCGCCTGACGTCGGCGTTTTCGTTATTGGACTACTGCATAACGATTGACTCACGAAAAGCGTCCCCGAATCGGTAATCGAAGACGCGTGGACGGCCGCGGTGCGCGCGGGGCGTTTCAGCTGCCGGCACGCGTCAAGCGCGATCGGGGCATGGATGATGTCTTCATGTATGTCGTCGAAATCAGGAATGGCGACGACTACCGTGCTTCTACCATCGAGCACATGGATCGTCCCGAGGCGCAGGCGGATCAGCAAATCAAGGACGTCTACGCCGCGGTCGATCGCGTTCTGAATGATGATCAGGTATTGAAACCATGACTCTCGGTTCGGGCTGGCTCGATGCCGACGTCGTTCCACTTCTCAGAGCGGCGATCGCTGCCAAAGGGTGCAAGTCGGAGTGGCCATCAATCACAAGATGACGGAACCCTCGACCCAACTCGCCGCCCTTACCGAACTACATCGTCTCCTATGCGACCATGGAGTTGCTTACTGGCTCTTCGGTGGGTGGGCGGTCGATTTTCATGCGGGGCGGGTGACTCGGGCCCACGATGACATCGATATCGCGATCTGGGAAGACGACCGAAGTCGACTGGCAGGTCTACTCGAGAGTACGAAGTGGAGACACACTCCAGACCCTGACGAGGACGGATACACGTGCTACGAGCGCGGCGGCGTGCGACTGGAAGTCGCATTGCTTGCTCTTGACGAGAGTGGTGTTGTACACACACCGCTCCGTGCTGGTCGAGGCGAATGGCCCGTCGAGACGTTTGGTTGTGACGTTGCAGAATTGCTTGGCGTGCGCGCCCATGTAATCCGACGCGAAGCGCTCGTTGCCGATAAGTCTGTCATTCGGGGCGAGCCCCCGACCGTAGCCAAGGATCGGGCCGACTTGTTGAGTCTTGCCGCTGTACGTAGACCATAAATGAGGTTGACTGCCAACGAGAGGTCCTGTGAGATCGATCTACACACTTGCGTCGCTTTGCTTCGTCGCGACCACGGGCCGCGCTGCCGCAGCACAGAATCCCGGCGCGATCGAGCACCATCTCCGATACGGTGTCCGCGTCGAGGGACAAGCCGACACCGCGATGGAGCTCGTCGATCGCATGCGCTCCTACCACGTGCCAGGCGTCAGCATCGCCGTCATCGACAATTATCGCGTCGTATTCGCCAAGGGGTTCGGCGTCACCGAGTTCGGTGGCACCAAAGCGGTCGACACTACGACACTCTTTCTCGCCGGATCGATCAGCAAGCCGGTGTTCACCAGTGGATTCCTGCGTGTCGCCGAGGATCGCAAGATCTCGCTCGACGCGGACATCAACACGCTGCTCAAATCGTGGCATCTCCCCGAGAGCAAATTCACCGAGCGCGAGAAGGTGACCCCTCGTCGTCTGCTCACCCATTCGGCGGGTCTCACGGTCTGGGGGTTTCCGGGCTACGCACTCGGTGGCCCGGTTCCGACCGTGCCGCAGCTCCTCGACGGCGCGGCGCCGGCAAACACGCCCGCTGTCCGCAACGACACCATTCCCGGTGCACGCTGGCTGTACTCCGGTGGAGGAATCACGATCCTGCAGCTCGCGACCACGGATATCACCGGCGAGGAGTTTCCGGCGCTGATGCACCGGCTCGTGCTGCAGCCGGCGGGAATGGCGCGCAGCACGTACGAAAACCCGCTGCCAGTCAATCGCCGCGGCGAGGCCGCGAGCGGACATGAGCAAATTGATACACCGGTACCTGGTGGCTTTCACGTGTACCCGGAGATGGCGGCCGCGGGGCTGTGGACCACTCCGTCCGATCTCGCGCGGTGGGCCATTGCGCTGTCGCACTCCTATCGCGGCGAGCGCGGGGGCGTGCTCTCGACGTCGATGGCGCGGCAGATGGTGTCGAAACAAATGCGTCAGCAACCACCGTATGGCACCGGTTACTGGGGGCTCGGCGTCGCCGTGGGCGGTGACGGTGACTCGTTGACGTTCTCGCACGGCGGACGCGACGAGGGTTTCGTCGCCGACATGTTCATGCGCCCCGGCAGCGGTCGCGGGCTCGTCATCATGATGAATGGCGTCAACGGCGGGTTGATGTCAGAGATCGAGCGCGCCTTCGCCGAGGAGTATGGTTTCGGCGCGGGTCCGCGCGTGATCAAGACCATCGCCGCGAAGTCACCGTCCGAGCTCGGAGCGTACGTGGGCCGCTACGTCGGCGTCGCCGGAAGCGACACCGCGCGCTTCGACGTCAGTGTCGCACCTGACGGCAAGTCACTCCAGGTCTACAACTCCACCGGGCACCGCGCCTTGCCGATCGCGCCGTTAGGCGGCGACCGGTTCGTCGGGTTGGAGGGAGGTGGTGAGTGGACGTTCGAGCGTACTGGAGACCTTACGTCGCCGGTGCGGTCAATCGCGCTCGGCACGGGTCCGAATCGGCGCGTGCTGTTCCGGGAACGGAGCGATGTCGGCGCTCCGTAGATCGATCACGTTCGTCTGTCGTCGCGAGCTTGGAAATCGGTCGTTCGTAGTACACTGACAGACCTAGGGAGGGAGCAATGCCGGTTCGAAACGCGCTCGCGACGGCACAGCTGAGCTACGCCCAACGAGGTAAAGGAGCGCCCTTCCACGTCACGATCGCGGTCTGGTCGCACTCCTACGATCATCCCGATGCTGCGCGCCGCAACGCACTCGTAACGGGCGTCTACCTCGCGGACCTTCCGGCCAGCGGCGTCTACAACGTGTCCAACATATTGATCAGAGACCGGTACAACGTCGATCAAACCGGCCTCTGGACTCGCACGAGTGGCGCGAATCTCGAGGGATTCGAGGGATACACGGAATTCGATACGCATGGTGCGTGCGGTAACGCCTGGCCGAACGTGATCTGGTCTGCGTATTCGGGTATCTATGATGAGCGGTGCGTCGCGGATGCAACGGTCGACGCTTTCAGGCTGCAGACGTATCGCATCGCTCACCCGCAGATCAGCGTCTACAACTACATGCTCGGGCCGGTGACATTTTCATTCGAGATTAACCTCCCCGCTGCCCCCACGTCGGTCGGGCTTCGGCTTGGGCTCATTGGAGGAAATGCCGGTAATCCCGCGCAGAGAACCAACACGGTGCCGAACGAGGAATGGGTGATTCAGTTTGCGTGAAGTGATTCGATTCCCGCCTTTGTTTGGGTTCCGTAACTGCCGACTCGCTACGCTGGCCGTCAGCGCCGCGCTGGCTAGCGCATGCGCGTCGTCCAACACGTCACTTCCTAATGGCTCCTTGCCGCGCACGGCCGGTACGCTCGCCGCTCCGACCACGTGTCGCGTCATCGGTGCCTGGAAGATGAGCGGCGATTCTGTTCCGGCGCCCGACGTCACTCGGTGCGTGCTCCCGTGGTATCCGAATTCGATGCGAACTGCCGGCCAGGAGGGTGAGATCGTCTTCCGCATCGCGGTCGATAGTGCAGGCGTCCCGGATTCGTCGTCATTCCGTGTGGTTCGGACATCAGCGCCCGCGCTGGTCGGGGCCGTGCAGGCTGTGGTAACGTACCTTCGGTTCTCGCCATCTTCATCGCGGCCGGTGATCGTAATCGAGATGCCATATGCTTTCACGCTCGGCCAGCGGCGCAGCTGAAATCTAGCGTTAGGCAGCCAGAACCAGTCCGTATGCGCCTCGATCGCACGTTCCCCCTCGAAGATCCCGCCGTTGAGATTCCGTGGCGCGTCAGCGAGGCAGGTTTCCGCATGCTCGTTGGCGGTGAGCGTTTGGAGCAAGTCGTCGCCGGCCGACTGCGCCAGCGGTGCCGACTTCTCGGCGGGTTAGACGCCGATCTCACGTTTCACTTCTCCCCAATCGCTGGCGGTCAGCTCCGCGAGATTGAGCTTCTGCGTCACCCAAAGCGCCATCGCGAGCGCGAGTTCGACGATCTACAGCAGCGCCTCGAGCGAATGCTGGGTCCTGGCGAACGCCTCGAGCCTCGGTTGGGCCTGCATCCCGCGGGCGCTCGTTGGCAACTCGGCGCGCTCCGAGTAACTCACGAGTACTACACCGCTGCCGGGAAGGACCATGAGAAGGTGCGGTTTATCCACGACTGAATGGCTATCGGAACCGGGTCACGCGCGCCGTAAGTGCGTTCCTCCCTACTCATTAACCTGCCGTGGGAAGCGAGGACCCTCGTTGAGGCATTCTTGGCGGGGCTATAAAGCGTGCGCTTTTTGCGCGAACTGTCACTTCACTTCAATTCTTTCCGTCGTAGAAACTGCGTAACGACCATACTTCCGTCCCCTGTCTTCAACGAGGCCTCATGCGCCGACTCGCTCTCGCGCTCCAACTCGCTGGAGTCGCTATCTGGGTCGTCGGGGCCATCGCGTGGATTTCCGGCGTCTGGGTCACGATGCCTCCCGACGTTGTCCGGGCTCTCGTGCTGAGTCTCGCGGTGTTGACCGGCGGCACCCTGGTCGTGTCGGGAGCCGTTCTTGCCCGCGCTAGTCATCGAGCCGATCGAGCACTCAAAGGCATTTCTGAGCAACGCGCAGGGGCGCTCGGTCAAGCCCCTATCGAGATGGCTCCTCGCTCCAGTCGCATCCCGGACGAAGACCGGGTCGCCAGATCATAATCTGAACGAGGACAGATAATCGTGAAGAAGACAGCGAATGCTCGATTCGCAATCAAGAGCTGGGATGAGAAGCCCTATAGCGAGGGCGAGGACCAGCCGAAGCTCACGCGGGCGAGCGTCGTCAAGACGTTCAGCGGCGACATCGAGGGCGAGGGACGTGTCGAATACCTCATGATGTACCGCGGCGACGGCACGGCGACCTTCGTCGGTCTCGAGCGGATCAGCGGACGAATCGATGGCAAGAGCGGCTCCTTCGTTCTCCACCGCGTCGGAGTATTCGAGGGCGGTCAAGCAAAGGAGTCGTATTCTGTCGTCCGTGACTCGGCCACCGGAGAGCTACGTGGTCTCGTGGGCGAGGGGCGCTCCACCGTTGGCCATGCGACCGACTATCCGTTCGCGCTGGATTATGAGCTGGCACCGTCACCGGGCTAGAGCCGTTGCCTAACGCGCCTGTACTCCGGGCGGCGCATTGCGCGCCACGCGGAGCACATGGTTCACTCGTCAGGCAGAATTACTGCACGTCGTAGAATAAGTAATCGGCCGTATACGGCACACGCGCTTCCTGGCCAATCGTCGTCCCATCTGTAGCGGGAGCAATGCCGCCGGCGGTGTTGAGCCGCTGGATGAACGTTACTTTCGCGAAAATGCCGTTCCCAGTCGGCACCGCGCTGAGCGAGAGCCACTGGATCGACGCCGGATCCACCGTGCAGCGGTTGAGCACCGTGCCGACGACCTTGCTGCCACTGTTGCTCTGCCAAGAGGGACCGGCGAAGTGTGTGGCGACCTGCCCGTGGCCTCCGGCGTCGGCGTAGATCGTTGCCGCCGGCGTGGGAGCGCCCCAGCTCGTTCCGTTCCAGTGATAGACTTGAAAGCCGATGCCGAAGGCGTGGAGCACGAGCGTGCTTCCCACTGGCGCGGCCAGTGCCGGGCAGGCAGTCAGGTCTGGCAGCCGATTCCCATCGCTCACATCGGCGAGCACGGCCACGCCCCGCGTCGCCGCGCCGGCTGGTGCGACAGGCGCCTCATTGGAGCATGCGCTCGCGAGCGCCGCCATCGCGACTACCAATGAGCTACTAAAACACCGCAATACGGTCCTAGTCATCAACATCCTCCTCGTGTGCGGCGCTCGCCGCGTCTGAATTCGGGATCTCTCTTGCACTCGATTGATGCGCGAGGAAGCTCGGTCATACGGCCGTCCACGTCTTGAACGAAACCGTCGGGAAGCTCTTGTACGATCCTGCGCCTAACGTTGAGGTGCTTGCCGCCTGGCTCCGCTTACTCTACGCCATATAGCAGGTAGAGCTGGAGGGCCGACTCGTCGGGAGCGGAATAGTTGCTGACATGGCGTGAAGAGTCGACCAGTCGGAACAGCCGCGATACGTTAGAGTGCGTAGTTGACTGACTCCCGAAACACGCGACCATCGATCGATCATGCCGACGTCGCTCCGACACGCGTTGAGATCTTTGAAGCGGACGCCGGTGTTCGCGATCGCGGCGATCCTCACGCTCGTCCTCGGCATCGGTTCGGTCGCGGCGACGTTCGCCATCGTATACAGCGTTCTGCTCGCGCCTCTCCCCTACGGACATCCGGATCGCCTGGTCAGCGTCGATCTCGATCCGCGGAGGGCCGAGTTGCGACGCATTCAACAGCCGCCGGCCGTCTACTTCACGTACAAGCGCTTCGCGCGGCGCATCGAGGACATCGGCTTCTATCGAACCGGGAACGCCAACATCTGGACCGGCGGCGGCGACGATGCACCCGAGCGCGTCACCGCGACCTGGGTCACCGCGTCCATGATTCCACTCCTCCAGGTGAGGCCGATTCTCGGACGCTCATTCACAACTGACGAGGAGCGGCTCAACGGGCCTAACGCGGCCATCCTCAGCGAGTCCGTGTGGCGAACGCGCTTGCACGCCGACCCCGACGTCATCGGCAAGACACTGATGGCCAACAGCGTCGCCCGTGTGATCGTCGGCGTCATGCCGCAGCAGTTTTCTTTTCCCACATCCGATACTCGAGTCTGGCTTCCAACGAGGCTCGATCCGAACAGCACCACGGTCGGCGATTTCAGCTACTTCGGCGTGGCGCGCCTAACGACCGGCGCGACTGCCGGCCAAGCGCAGCGTGAGCTCACTGCGCTCTTGCCGAAAGTCGCCGAGCTGTTCCCGCGTCTCGAGTCGGGCACGGCGACGACGGCCTGGCTCGATCAGGCGGGACCATTGCCCGTCGTGATCCCGTTGCGCGACGAGGTCACGAATGGAATCGCGCACACCCTGTGGATGCTGGCCGCGGCGGCGGGACTCGTCTTGCTCGTTGCGTGGGCGAATGTCACCAATCTGATGTTGATTCGCGCCGACGGGCGACAATTCGAGCTCGCGATACGCGAGGCGCTCGGCGCAAGCCGCCTGCGCATCCTGACGCACTTCCTCGGTGAATCGATCGTACTCACCACGACGGCGGGGGCCGTCGCGCTCCTCGCGGCGTGGGGAGCGGTTCGCGCGCTCGTGGCCTTCGGATCGGCCGACGTTCCACGTCTCACGGAGTTGGGAGTCGGCCTAACGAGTGTGGGATTCGTCGCACTCGTCTCGATCGTTGGAGCCGTCTTATATGCTACCGTGCCGACGCTTCATGTTTGCCGGGCGAACCTGACGATCAATCTTCGTGACGGCGGACGGAGCGATACGGCGGGAAAGTCACGTCAGCGCCTTCGCGCGACAATCGCCGCGCTACAGATCGCCGTGGCGCTCGTGGTGGTCGCGGGATCGGCGCTGCTGCTGCGAACGTTTCACCGGTTGTATCAGGAGCGCCCGGGCTTCGACGTCACGAACGTGATGACGATCTGGACGCAACTGCCATTCGCGCGCTACGGCGATTCGGCGTCCGTCACCTTCTACGACCGGTTGACGGAGTCCGTCCGCAATCTTCCGGCGGTTCGCGCCGCCGGCCTCACGACGCGCCTTCCTCTTGGCGCCGGTGAAATGCGTGAGCAGTCGTATCGTCTCGATGGCGACGGCCGACTCGTTTCTCTGCACGTCGACGTAGTAGACGACGGATACTTCACAGCGATGAGAATTCCGATACCGCGGGTCGCGGTTTTGAGCGACTTGGCGTTCAGCGCGACGGAGACGTCGTCGTCAGCCAGCACACCGCTGCGACCATCTGGAACGATCCCACCAGCCGCGTCGATGTGGGAAGACGGTTGTCGCTCGCGCCTCTGGGTCCGACATATACCGTCGTCGGCGTGGTCGGTGACGTGCGCGACCAGGATCTGGGCACGGCGCCCGCCGCCATGCTGTATACGCCGCAATCCGTGCCCATCGATCCGAGAGTCGAGCCCGGCGCTCGCCACGTCATGGCGCTCGTCGTGAAGACCTCCGCGTCGCCGGCGGCGACGGTGGCGGCCGTTAGGCGCATCGTCCGCGATCTCGACCCAACGGTCCCGATCTTCAATGTCGAGAGCATGAGTGACGTCGTCCGCCATCGGCCGCCCGTCTCTCGCTGACGCTCGCGCTCATGACCGCCGCCGCTGCGATCACGCTGGTGCTCGGCACCATTGGCTTGTACGGCGTCATGGCGTACATGGTCGCGCTGAGGACGCGCGAGTTCGGCATTCGCGTCGCGCTGGGCGCCGACCGTCGGCAACTCGCGCGCACGGTAGCGATGCGCGGTCTTCGATTGATCGCTGGCGGCGTACTCGCGGGTTTGATTCTCTACGCCATCGCTGCGCCCTTCCTGCGCGCGTTTCTCTACGGCGTCACGCCGAGCGATCCGCTAACGCTCATCGGGGCGATTCTCGCGCTCGTCGGCACGGCGTCGCTTGCGAGCTGGCTGCCTGCGAGGAGAGCCGCGCAGGTCGACCCAGCGGACGCGCTTCGCGCGGAGTAGTGGAAGCGCCGCTTGATCCGGCGATAGGCTGGCTCCGCGAGGCATCGTGCGCCCGCCCAATCGCGGTCGTCGTGTCGAGTGAAGCACCGGTCGTGTCGGGTGAAGCTCGGGTCGTGTCGAGTGAAGCCCCCGTCGTGTCGGGGGAAGCCGCGTTCGTGTCGTCTGAAGCCACGTTCGTGTCGTCTGAAGCCACGTTCGTGTCGTCCGGAGCCACGTTCGTGTTGGGGGAAGCCCCGTTCGTATGGCGAAATGCGGCCTTCGCCTGCCAAGTAATCAGCGTGACTGTCAGGTTTGCCTCGTTCGTGTGGCACATTGCCGCGTTGCACTCGCCTGGAGCACGCTTCGCCTTCAATTTTGCGCGCTTCGCCTCGGGAAGTGCTGCCTTCGCCGTCGGGTTTGTCGCGTGCGCCTCACGATTTGGCAGGTGATACTGCCCATCTGGCAACGGAGCGCGAGCTTTTGCCGCGTTCGCCTTCCAGGTTGGAACGTTCGCCTTCCAAGTTGGAACTTTCGCCTGTTTGCCGGAGGCGCGGCGCAGGCGCACGGCCGCGGCGCGGTCGAGCGGCTCCTCGATGAGATCCTACCAAAGCGAGCGATCGACCCCGGTGAACCAGGTGCCGCAACGAGAGAGCGCGTTCTTCTCCTTGAAGGGTCGCGGAGTGGTAGAAGGCGTTTCGTCCCTGTTCGGCTGCCTTCTCAATTGCAGTCCGATGGCGGTCATCGCAAGGTTGGGATCATATCCGCCGTTCAATCTGATTGTCCAATTGCGGTTGGATGGTCGCGGGCCTTGATCAGTCGACAGTGAGTACGCATCCTCGCATCTAGGCGGATTTCAACGGCCTCGGCCAGTGGACTGATGATGCCTCACGTGTCGGGGTGCCGCTCGACACGATAGGTAGCCTTCGTGACCTCTCCAATGCCGGCATCCGTTTGACGTCCGGTCTCCTGCTCTGTATCTGGGATCAGAGCGACGAGTCTGAAGACCTCGAGGCCGATGCGATCACTGAGTTCGTGCCCTCGCTGTATCGAAACCACCAAGTCCCTGCGTGGGTGGCGACTTATCCCAAAAGGTCGTTGCGCCATGTGCCGACCCGGCACATGGCTGATGATTCGCGTTTTCTCTGCCTTGACTGTCGGCGCGACCTCGCCCCGTTGAAGCTCCGAATTCTCGCCATAGTAGATGGCGCTACCACCTGTCCGTACTGCGGGACGTCTTGTGCCGCCGCGATCGCGCGTCCGTAGTCCAACGGGTACAGCTCAAGGATGGAGATCGGCGAGCCGGCCTGGGTTGCAACTGTCAGGCGCTCCCGGCATTGCGGTTGGGGGGCGGGATAGTACATGCTAATGCTGATTGGCTATCGCACATTGAGACGACCCCGTGCAACTGAGCTCTCAGAGTGTACTCACCCGGACCTGAGCTTCAGCGTTGCGCAGTAACCTGTTTACGGTGAATCGGCTATCGCGGAGAACCAATTATGCGACCTGGCAATCGATTTCAGTTTGGCCAAGACGTTACACGGGCCATCGCAGATGCTAAGCGTGAGTGGCAGACTGGCAATCGTCTCGGCTACCTAAGACGACACGAAGGTCACGAACTCGCGAACATTGTGCGCCGTGGGCCAGGGTCCACTTTGTGGGAGTGTCAAGTCGGCAACGCACATGCCGGCGACTCAAGCCCGGCCGGTCGCCGTCGACTAGTCGTTTGGGAGGACTCAGGTCAGCTCAAACGATTCTTCTTCACAGGCGATCACTATCAGGTTGGGTCTTGGTACGAGATAACCGACGGCTAACTCGTCGGTGAACTGAGCGAGATTGCTTACAACGATCGGGATCATCTCCAACGATGCCTCGTCATGCCTAACGTTACGACTCAGCCCCGGCTCACCTCCCTGGCGCCCCAGTTCCTGGTCAACGATCTTGCGCGCTCGATGAGCTACTACCGGAGCCTCGGCTTCACCTTCGGCGAGCCATGGGAAGGGTTCTACGCGATTGGACATCGGGATGGGTTGGAGCTCCATCTCAAGGAAGCACCGAAGAACCAGGCGGATCGCCAGTTCCGTCGCGAACATGAGCACCTCGATGCCGCGGCCGGCGTCGACGGGATCGAAGCGTTTTACGAGCAGTGCGTCGCGAATGGTGTGAGGATTCTCATTCCGCTGACGGCAACGGAGTGGGGGACGAAGGATTTCTACATCGAGGATCCGGACGGATACGTTATCTCGTTCGGCGGCCGTCCATCGGAGAACGAGGCTCGCCGGTGAATCACTCGGCGTTCTTGATGTACGCACGCGCATTGAGCATCTGGCTCGACCAGGATTCCCCGGTACCGTCAGTCACCGCGCAACGACTCGATCGGATCGACGTTACTCGCGCGCCGTGCAGGCATGTAGCTCGCCAGCGCGCCGACCGCGAGCATCGTCACCGACATCGCCGCGAACACGAGCGGATCTACCGCCTTGACCTCGAATAGCAGCACGCGCATCAGACGCGTCGTCGCAATCGCGACGCCAACGCCAACGGCGACACCCACTAGCACGACCTTGGCGCCCTGCGACACGATCTGTCGCTGCACGTCGCCCGACGTCGCGCCTAACGCCATGCGCACGCCGATCTCCCGCGTCCGCTCCGCGACGACGTAAGACAGTACGCCGTACAGCCCCACCGCGCCGAGGATCAGGGCAAGCGCGGACACGACACCTAACGTCAGCATCGTGAATGACAGTTGTACCATCGATCGCTGCGCGAGCGCCTCGACGGTAAACTCGCGGTAGACGGGCGCCTCGGGTGCGATCTGACGCACCATCTCGCGTACCTCGCGTTGCAGCGTTTCCGCTCGCGGCGATTTCACGACGTACGCCGGCGATGACAGCCCCCATGACGCCGGCGTCGGGCCGGTGAGCGGCAGGTACAGGAGCGCCTGACCCGCTTCGCGCCAGTCGTTCTGCTTCACGTCGTTCACCATGCCGACCACGGTGAACGCCGCGTTGGTCGTGTCGCCGACGCGCCGGATCGTGCGACCCACTGGATCCTCACCCGGCCAGAGCCGATCCGCGGCCGAACGACTGACGATGACGCTGTTGTTAGGCGTAACGGCTTCAGCGTTCGTGAACGCGCGGCCCTCGAGGAGCCTGATGCCCATCACGCGAAAATAGTCGCCGCCCGTGAAGTTCACGTTCAGCAGCGCGCCACCACCACTCGCGCTCATCCCGTCCGTGAGGAACCTGCCCCTATCGGTACCTTCGTCGAGCGGAATGTTGTTGATGATACCAACGCCAGTCACGCCGGGCAGCGCGCGCAGCCGATCCATGAACATGAGGTGAAGCCGTCCCCACGACGGCCCGTCTCTGAGCTGCGGCTGGTCGGGCGCGTACTGGAAGGTGTAGAGGTCCTTCGTGTCGTATCCCGGGTCGACGTGCCGCAGCTTGTTGAAGCTCTGCACCAGCAGCGCCGCGCCGATGAGCAGCACGAGCGCGAGCGCCGTCTGGCCGACGACAAGTACGTCGCGGCCCCAATTCCTCCGGCCGGTCGAGCCGCGGCCGCCTTCGCGCAGGCGAGTAAGGTCAGGCGACGACCCGCGGAATGCGGGGACCGCACCGCACGCGAGCGCGGCAAGAAGGACCAGCGCGAGCGCGGCCCCTATGGTGGGAAGATCGAGATGCACCGACGCAAGACGCGGAATGCCCCTTGGCGCGGCGCCGATGAAGAGCGGGAGTGTCACTCTGCTGAGCAGCACCGCCAGCACTCCGGCTGGTATCGCAATCAGAAACGCTTCCGTCATCTGGAGACGCACGAGATGCGTGCGCGACGCACCGATCGCACGGCGCACGGCCATGTCGCGACGCCGGCCTTCGGCGCGCACCAGGAATAAGTTGGCCACGTTGGCGCACGCGATCAGGAGCACGATCGAGACGCCAGCGAGGAGAACCCAGAGCGATGCCTTCGCGGTCGAACCCACGAGTTGATCGAGCAAAGGATCGACGAGGGCGCGGTACTGCGCGATGACACGCGCGTAGTTAGGCGAGCCGCCGTAACGGGCCGGGAGCTCTTTTGCCAGGTTCGTCAGCTCGCTGGCCAACTGTTCGCGCGTCACTCCCGGCTTCATGCGCGCGACGACCGGCGCGCCGAACTGCCCTGGCCGAAGCTGGTCGAGGCGGATCTCGGTCGCCACCCAGAGCATCGTGTCCTCGCTCGGGAAGTGGAACTCGGGTGGCATCACGCCGATGATCTGCTTCATGCCGTCGGACACGAAGTACGATTTTCCGATGACCGATGGGTCGCGACCGAACCAGCTCTCCCATAGCCGGTCGCTGATGACGACGACGCGATCGCCATCCTCGGCGACGGGCAGACGTCCGAGCTCCGGACGCGCGCCGAGAACGGCGTACATGTCGTCGGTTGGCCAGGCCATCGAAATGCGCTCGACGCGGTTATCGGTTCGCAAGGTCGACGTGCCGCCGCCGAACACGAAGAGACCGTCGAGCAGCTTGGAGCGTTCCTTATAGTGGAGGTAGAACTCGCCGCCGAGCCCGAACCGCCCCGGCAGATCCGTGCCCGGCGCCGTACCCGCGACGGTGACGAGTCGATCGGCGTTCTTGAAGGGCAGCGGTCTGAGGATGATCGTGTTGACGACGCCGAACATGCCGGCGACGGCGCCGATGGCGAGCGCGAGGGTGCCGATCGAGGTGATCAGGAAGCCAGGCGTCCGGAGCAGAGAGCGCCATGCGTAGCGGATATCCTTGATCCATTGCACGATCAGGTCCTCGTCGGGGGAAGTAGATGTTAGACAGTCGTGGCGATCCAAGCGTTGCGTGGCAGCCGGCCCCTCTCGAATATCATGCCATGATCAATCGCGTCATCGTAACGGCGCTGCTCTGCGCTGGACTCGTTGGCCACCACTCCGCGGATGCCCAGCGTACGCGGCAGACCGGAGACACGACACCGATCACGCACATCGTCATCGACGCACAACTCGCCCGCGATACGATCAACCGCCACATCTACGGGCAATTCGCCGAGCACCTGGGACACGGCGTCTACGACGGCGTATGGACGAAAGAAGGAACCGGCCAGTGGCACCTGCGTGACGACGTGATCGCGGCCCTGCGGCGGATCCAGGTGCCTAACGTGCGATGGCCCGGCGGCTGCTTCGCCGACTACTACCACTGGCGCGACGGCATCGGGCCGGTGGGGCGGCGGCCGCGGATGGTGAACTCGGTCTGGGGGAACGTCGTCGAGGACAACAGCTTCGGGACGGACGAGTACATGGAGCTCGTAAGGCGCATTGGCGCCGAGCCGTTTGTCGTGGGCAACGTGGGGACGGGCTCGCCGCGCGAGATGACCGAGTGGTGGGAATACCTGAATCACCCCGGCGGCAGCAGCGTCGCCGACGAGCGGAAAGCGAACGGTCATGTCGCGCCGTACAACGTGCGCCGCTTCGGCGTCGGCAACGAGAGTTGGGGATGCGGCGGAGCGATGCGCCCGGAATTCTATGCGGACAACTATCGGCGCTTCGCGGAGTTCCTGCGCCCATTCAATGACTCGACGCATCCGTTTCGCATCGCGACCGGACCGAACGTCGACGATTACAACTGGACGGACGTCGTGATGCGCGAGGCCGGCCGCATGATCGACGGGCTCGACCTGCACTACTACACAGTCGTCGGCCCCTGGGCGCACAAAGGCTCCGCGACCCAATTCGGTGAACGCGAGTGGTTCCTGGCAATGAAAGGAGCGCTCCGCATGGATGATCTCGTGACGCGTCACGCCGCGATCATGGACAAGTACGATCCGCGCAAGCGCGTCGCGCTCATCGTCGGCGAATGGGGCATGTGGCACGACGTGGAGCCGGGCACCAACCCCGGCTTTCTCTACCAGCAGAACACATTGCGCGACGCGCTCGTCGCTGCGATCTCGCTCGACGTGTTCAATCGTCACGCCGATCGCGTGCGCGGCGCGAACATCGCGCAGATGGTCAACGTGCTGCAGTCGATGATCCTTACGCGCGGCCCGCAGATGATTCTGACGCCCACGTACCACGTCTTCGAGATGTACACCGTGCATCACGACGCCGTGCTTCTGCCGCTCACGATCTCGGACGCGGGCAATTACGTCTTCGGCGCCGATTCGGTTCCGGCGGTGAGCGCGACCGCATCGCGCAGTCGCAGTGGCGTCGCGCACCTAACGATGACTAACGTCGATCCCAACCATGCGCGGACGGTCGTGGCCGAGCTTCGCGGGATCAGCGTGACTGGCGCCACCGGACGCATTCTCACGGCGCCGGCGATCAACAGCTATAACTCCTTCGAGCAGCCCTATGTCGTGCGACCCGTGCCGTTCACCGATGCGTTTGGCGTGGCGGATAGGAAACTCACGGTAGTGCTCCCGCCCAGGTCGGTCATAGTCCTGGAGCTGCGCTCCCGATGAGGCGAACTGGTGACCGACGTGCAACCGACGGCGGCCAGCCAGCCCAGTGAGCGAGTCCCCATCGCGCGAGCGCGATGGGGACTCGTTCAGTAGCTCACTCATCGAGAGCCATTTACGTCGTCGGGTCGTCCTGCGGATGCACGTACGTCAACTGGAACGGCCCGATCGCGTGCACCTGCACCTCCGTCATCCCACGTGCGCTCGCGAAATGCGCCGTGTTCGCCGGCGCGGTGATGAAGCTGTCTTCCTTGAGAGCAACGAGCGCGTTCTCTGAGAAGTCCTCGCCAATTCCGACGAGGAAGGTGCCGCGCAGCACTGTCACGTGCTCGTCGGTCGGATGGCGGTGAGGCGGAAGGATATACCCATTCGGAAAGCGAAGGCGCACGGTAAAGATCGCGCCCGCAACGCTCGGATCGCCCTGCACCACGGCGAACTGTGCACCGGGAGGAAAGATCGGCGGCGCCGGGCCCCAATTGAGCTGATCATCCTCGCCCATCCTGTGCTTCGATGCTCCGTCCGCCGCATCCAAGCGATTCGCAGCGGCCGATGCTGCTTGCGGGCCCTTTGCGGTGATCTTGCCGCTATCTCCATCCGAACATCCGGCGATTGTGAACGCGGCGATGAGTGCTGCGCCGACACACAAGCGTGGCAACGACATTGTCTACCTCCAGAAGGTGGTCCCAATCGAATGGAGGTCGCGGTGGTGCGTTCTCCATTCTCCGCGACACGCCCGAGGACGCACCGCTGTGGCACACGTTAGGAGGGCCCCATCGTCCGGTTATCGTCTGCGACTGCGTTTCAGAAGGCGACATGTCGAATCGCCTCGTCCTCCTCGGGTCGGTTTGCCTGACGAGCACCGCTCGGCAGGCATCGTTGCGACGCGCGTCGCAGTCGCGGCGACTCGCACTGCTCGCGCTCATCGCAAGCTCGCCCGGCGAGTCCATCAGCCGTGATCGGCTGCTTGGCCTTCTCTGGCCGGAGAGGCACGAGCGCACAGCCCGACACCTCCTGGCCGACTCGCTCTACGTCCTGCGACGCACGCTTGGCGATGGTGCGATCATTACGGCGGGCGAAACGCTGCGCATCTCGCCCAACGTCGTGTGGAGCGATGTCGTCGAATTCCGGAAAGCGTTGGCCGAGAAGAGATGGTCCGACGCGCTGCGACTCTACCGAGGCGACTTCCTCGACGGATTCTTCGTACGAAACGCCGTCGAGTTCGACCAATGGGCATTGGGGGAGCGAGGACGTCTCCGTGCACTCGCGACGCACGCCGCGTCGACATTGGCGCATGAGCTTCACGGCGCCGGGCAGATGTCCGACGCAGTGGCCGCGGCCGAACGAGCACTCGACCTTTCGCCTTGCGACGAATCGGTATTGGGTGTACTCGTTAGGCTACTCGTTGTCGTGAACAATCGGGCGCGGGTCGAGGCAGTCGCCAACGCCTTCCGTGAGCGACTCGCACTCGAGTTAGGCATCTCGCCGTCGCCGGAGACGATGCTCTTGCTGCGAAATGTTCGTGCGCCCCGGCACGCGGAGCCGATCGTGTTCATGACTTCGCGACAACCGCGGCGACCGGGCCGACGGAACATCGATTCCGTGACGGCGAACGTCATCGCGCAGGGTCGATATCACTGGCATCAGCGGACGCGAGTCTCGGTCGAGCGTGCGATCGCCTACTTCACGCGCGCCGTGGAGCGCGACACGAGGGCCGTCGACGCATGGTGCGGACTAGCCGATTCGTGGGTCGTGATGGGAGGCCGCGGTTATACGCCCGTGGACGTCGCGATCAAGCACGCCGCGCCGAGCGCCGCGCGTGCACTGGCTCTCGACGATACGCTTTCGGCGGTGCACACGTCGATTGGAGGGATGAATATCCTCCGCCGACGCTGGCGCGATGCGGAGGATGCGTTTCGCCGCGCCACCCTCATCGATCCGTTGAACGCGGAGGCGCGCCATTGGCTCTCGATGACGCGGCTCACCGGCTTTGGCGCTCGAGAGGAGGCGATTCGCGAGCAGATAATCGCGGCGAGTCTCAATCCAGTGTCGCCGATCCAGGTGGCGGTTCTCGCGTGGCAGCGTTATCTGCGTGGCGAGTACGATCTCTCGCGGTCGAGCATGGAACCGGCGGTCGACCTCAACGCCGATCTCGAGGAGGGACACGCGGGTCTCGCGCGGATCGCGGCACGTTTGGGCGATGAGGATACGGTGATGAAGACCATCACCGCTGGCCTCACGAGGCGCGGCGACCTTCGTGGTGATCTCCTCGCCGAGCAGGCCTCGGCGCTCGCCATCCTCGGCGACTCGCATCGGGCACGCCAACTACTCTGCGAGGCTGGAGAGCATGGCGCCATGCCGCTGAACCTTGGCCTGGCGTGGGCAAGCATCGGCGACGGACACCGCGCGCTCGAGTGGCTCGCACGCGATCAGTTTCTCGTTTATTGGACGCCGCAGGCTATCTGGTGGGATCCGCGGCTCGACCTGATCCGCGACGACGCGCGCTTCGGCGCTGTCATGGAGCGCGTCACCAGAGCGTGGTTGCCCGCGTGGGCGTGACCAGCGGCCTCGCGCTGGGTGATTGACGTCGCCACGGGTCATGACGTATCTCAGTCATGCTCCTCCTCATTCAATCCGTGCGAACGACCGCCCTGATCCTGGGTCTTGCGGCCCTCGCCGCGCGTCCCGCGCTGGCGCAGCAAGACGCACCAGCACCGACCCGCCTTCGCTTCGGCATCTCCTTCCCCACCGCGCGAAGCGCCGCGCCGCTCGACGGACGAATCATCCTCGTCATCTCGAACAACGACCGGCGCGAGCCGCGGTTCGAGAACAACGTCTACGAGGCCGACACGCAGCTCGCGTTCGGGATCGACGTCGACTCGTTGCGACCAGGACAGGAGGCGTACGTCGACGGCGCGACGTTCGGCTATCCGCTCAAGAGTATCGGCGACATCCCACCAGGCGAGTACTGGGTTCAGGCAGTGCTCAACAAGTACGAAACTTTCCACCGCGGCGACGGTCACGTCGTGAAGCTGCACATGGACCAGGGCGAGGGACAGCACTGGAACACGTCGGCGGGAAATCTCTACAACAAGCCGATCAAGGTGCGCGTCGACCCGACGAGCGACGGGACGATTCACCTTTCACTCGATCAGGAAATCCCGCCACTTCCGAAGCCTAACGATACGAAGTACGTGAAGTACGTGCGCATCCAGAGCCCGCTCCTTACCAGGTTCTGGGGACGGCCGATGTACCTCGGCGCCATCGTCCTCTTGCCGCAGGGCTTCGACGAGCACCCCAATGCCCGGTACCCGCTGATGATCAACCACGGACACTTCATGTCCGAGCTGCGCGGCTTTCGGGAGACGCCGTCGCCCAACGCACGCGGCGGGGATGCAGCATACGAGTTTTATAAACAGTGGACGTCGGCCGGTTTCCCGCGGATGCTGATGGTCGTGATCCAGCACGCGAATCCGTACTACGACGACTCGTACGCCGTGAATTCGGAGAACGTCGGCCCGTACGGCGACGCCATCAACCACGAGCTGCTTCCGTATCTCGAGAAGCGCTTCCGCGGCATCGGGCAGGGCTGGTCGCGCGGGACGTTCGGTGGCTCGACGGGTGGATGGGAGGCACTTGCGACGCAGATGTTCTACCCCGACGACTACAACGGTGCGTGGGCGGCCTGTCCCGACGCGATCGACTTCCGAATGTACGAAGTCATCAACATCTACGATGAAAAGAACGCGTTCTACAACAACGGCGACTGGAAGAAGACCCCGCACGCCGACGGTCGCGACTACTACGACCACCTATTGTCGGTCACCGAGGAGGACGTGCACTGGGAGCTCGTCCTCGGCACCCACGGCCGTTCGGGCGATCAATGGAATATCTGGCAAGCGGTGTACAGCCCCGTCGGTGCGGATGGCTATCCGAAGTACATCTGGGATCCGATGACGGGCGTGATGGATCATCAGGTCGCGGCGTACTGGCGCGATCATTATGACCTGCGAAACATCCTCGAGCGCGACTGGGCCACGTTAGGGCCGAAGCTCACGGGGAAGATTCACCTCTACGTCGGCACGATGGATACGTGGCATCTGAACAACGCTGTTTATCTCATGGAGGACTTTCTCAAGAAGGCCAAGAATCCGCCGGCGAACGCGGTGGTGGAGTACGGCGATCGCAAGCCGCACTGCTGGAGTGGGCACGATACCGCGTATTGGTTTCGGCAGCTCAATGAGCGGATTAGCAAGACGGCGCCAAAGGGTGCGGATCTAACGAGCTGGCGATACTGAGCAGGGGGTAGAGGGTAGAGGGCTGGAGGCGAATCGGTTCGCGGCGATGGCGCTCCGCTCCATGGTCATCGCATCGTGAGAGCGATCCGGCCCACGACATGGCCGCGCTCCTCGCGCTGGTGCGCCTTCGACGCCTGCTTCAGCGGATAGGACTTCTCGATTGGCACGACGAGACCTATCTCTTCGGCCACACGACCGAGCTTCGCCAGCTCGGTAGCATTGACCTCGGCGTCGTACGCGATGGATCGCACGCCGGCGCGCTTTCGTGGCGCGGGCTCGACGCCGTTCGGGTACGCTACGCGCCCGCCACGCTTCACCAACTTCACCGAGTCGTTGAGCACCTTGCTCCCGGCGAGCGCGAGAATGGCGTCGAGACCGTTAAACGCAGCCTCGGCGATCCGGTCGACCGCGTCACGTTTCCGCGCGTCGATCACCGTCTCGGCGCCGAGCTTCTCGAGGAGCGCCTTCGCCTTGGATCCTGACGCGATCGCGATGACGCGCGCGTGACGGTACGTCACCGCGAATTGAACCGCGAGCGTTCCCACTGCACCCGACGCGCCGAAGATCATTACCGTCTCACCGGCATGCAGGTCCAGATGATCGGTGATTCCCTGGAGTGCCGTGAGACCCGTCACCGCACCAGCGCCGGCCTCGACCATCGTTAGGCCTTTCGGCACCGATGCGACGTCGTCCATGTCCACGACGACGTACTCGGCGTAGAACCCACCTTTCTTGTTCCCGTACTGATACGCCCAGACCTCGTCACCGACGTCGAAGCGCCGCACGAGCCCGCCGCGCTCGGCGATGACCCCCGCGCCGTCCGTGCCGAGGATGAGTGGAAAGTGAACATCGCCCTCCGCCCACTCGCCGTCGCGGATCTTCGCGTCCCAGATGCCTACGCCCGCGGCGTGCAACGCGATCAATACCTCGCGCGGTCCGGGGCGCGGCACGGGGACGGTATGCCGCTTCAGCACCGATGGCGGACCGAACTTGTCGATTGCCATTGCTTCCATTTCCGCCGGAACTGTGGCGTGCTGTTGCTTCGATCTCGCGTGCCGACTCATGTCATCGCCATCCGTTATCGGTTCGAGGAACAGCAGTGCGTGTGCATTCGGCAGGCCAGTTTCCATTTCCGGCGGAAGGATCCTGCCGTCCTGGACCACAGTGGCCCGACCTCGGCGTGGCCGTGCAATGGTAGACCGCCTATTCCGCCCTGAGCGTAATGCCCGGATCCACGGCTCCAGCCTGTTTCGCCGGGATGTAGCTCGCGACGAAGGCGACCAGTAGCAACAACACCGTTGCGCACACGATGCTGATTGCGTCGCGCGGCGCGACACCAAATACGAGGTTGCGCATTGCGCCCGCGGCACCGACCGCGAACACGAGCCCGACCGCCGCGCCGGCAAGCGCCGACGACGTGCCCTGCCACGCGGCGAGCCGGGTGATCTCAGAAGCCGTTGCGCCGAGCGCGACGCGGACGCCGAACTCGCGGATGCGTTGAGTCACACCGTATGCGACCACACCATAGATCCCGACTGCCGCCAGCACTAACGCCAGCGCGCTGAATCCGATCATGAGGCGCATCACCAACCGGCGAGACGCGACCGACTCATCGACGATCCGACGCATCGTTTGTACGTCGTAGACGCTCTGCTCCGCGTCCACCGACCGAATCGCCTCGATCACGGGCCGGACCGGTACGACAGCTTCGGTCGCGCTGCGCACGGCGAGGACCATGCGGTCCTGCGTCCACTGTCGATAGCTCCAGTAGACCTGGGGCAACGGATCGACGTCGAGGCCGACGGCGCGCACGTGCCTAACGACCCCGACGATGCTGAACCAGCGACGGCCGGCCCACGGTGGTTCGCGGAAGCGCCTCCCGATCGCGCTCTCGCCCGGCCACATCTCGCGCGCCAGTCGTTCGTCCACGATCGCCACGAGAGGCGCGTCGGCGTCGTCGTGCTCCGTGAATCCGCGGCCGGCGACGAGCGCGATGCCCATCGTCTCGAAATAATCCGGGCTCACCGTCCTCGAATCGACGTTCGTGAGCTCGTCCGGCCTGGCGGTCGGATGATCGATGTGCACCGGATTCGTCTGCCCGCCGGAGAGCGGAATGCGATTCACGAGGCCGACACTCGCGACGCCGGGTATGGCATGCACTGCGTCGACGAGGCGCGCGTAGTAGTCGGCGACGTCACGGTCGGACGGATGCTCGTTGCGCGACACCTCGAACTTCAGTGTCGTTATGCGCGCCGGCCTGAACCCGGGGTCCACATGCGTGAGATTGATCGCGCTCCGGATCAACATGGTGGCGCCGACCAGCAGCGGAATGGCGAAAGCGATCTGTGCGCCAACGACGACGCGTCGCGCGATCGACCGCCCTCGACCTGCAGTCGAACCGCGGCCGCCGTCCTTCGTCATCGTCGCGAAGTCGGAGCTCCACGCCTGCACCGCCGGCGCCGCGCTCGCCGCCAACCCCGTCAACACCAGCAGCCCGAGCGAAACAACCAGGACCGGCCCGCTCACAGCGACGTTCTCGATGCGCGGCACGCCCGCCGGAACACCCATGACGAACAGGCGCACCGCCCACTGAGCGACGGCAACGCCGAGCACTGCACCTAACGCCAATATCGGTACGGCTTCGGCGATTGCCTGCGCGATCACCCGCGGGCGCGTCGCGCCGAGCGCGAGGCGCACGGCAAGCTCGCCGCGCCGCGCGCTGGCGCGCGCCCCGAACAAGCTCGAGAGATTGAGGCAAGCAATCGCGAGCAGAAATGAGACCGCCGCCAGCAACAGTGTCAGGAATGGGCGTACTTCGCGTGTGGCATCGTCGAGCATCGAGTCGACGATCATCCCCGCACCGACGTTCACTCCATATGTAGCTGCTAATCGTTTGGCGAGAGACGTCGCCGCTTGACGCGCCTCGGGCAGCGTCGCGCCGGGCGCGAGGCGAGCAACCACTTTATAGTTCTCTGTTTCCGTGCGCGTGAGCTCGGCCGGCCGAATGACGAGCGGCACCCACGCCTGGTGGTCGCTCGACGGATAGCGGAAGTCTGGTCCCATGACCCCGACGACCGTGTACAGCGATCCGTTGAGACGAATCTGACGCCCGACGATGGTCGGGCCGGCATCGAATTGCGCTCGCCACAACGCGTCGCCCAGGACGACGACGTGCTCACGCCCCGCCTGATCCTCGTCCGCGGTGAAGGTGCGGCCGAGCGCCGCCGAGACTCCGAGCAGGGAGAAGAGATTCGGCGCGACCCGCGCGCCTTCGAGTCGCTGCGGCTCGCAGCCGCCCGGAGCGCAATCGCCGACCAGGTTGAGATTCACATTCGCGAACAACGATACGTCGTCGAAGACGTCACGGAGGTCACGGAGCGCGATTGCATCGGCCGCGGCGGGGTAATTGCGCGCAGAGTGTCGTTCCAGCCAGATGGTCACGAGGCGATTCGGCTCACGAAACGGCAGCGGTTGCAGCATGACGCCGTACACGACGCTGAAGATGGCCGTCGCCGCGCCGATCCCAAGCGCTACGAGCGCTACACCGGTGAGACCGAACGCGGGCGACTTCCGAAGCAGACGCGCGCCGAAGCGCACGTCGCGCACCCACTCGCGCATCGCCGCGCCAGGGCGCTCATCGCGTGACGTTTCCTGCACGGCGTCGACGCTTCCGAACGTGAGCCGCGCTGCGCGGCGGGCCGCGTCCGGCGACATGCCACGCGCGATATTCGCCTGTATCTCGCGCTCGAGATGAAAGCGCATCTCCTCGGCCAGATCCGCGTCGACGCGTCCGCTCCTGGCGATGGCACGAAATACCGTTGCGATTTGGTGGATGAGTCTCACGTCTCCCTCTCCAACAGACTACGCGGTGCGCATCACGAGCGAGATCGCGGCCGAGAGTCGCTCCCAGTCGGCACGTTCCTGCTCGAGGCGCCGCCGGCCGGCGCTCGTTAGGCGATAGAATCGAGCGCGACGGCTGGTCTCGGACACGCCCCAATCGGCCGTGATCCAGCCCTGGCGCTCGAGTCGCTGGAGCGCGGGATAGAGCGAGCCCTGGTTCACCTGCAGGACATCCTTTGAGAGCAGTTGAATCCGCTGCGCGATCGCCCAGCCGTGGAGCTTCTCGGTGGCGATGGTGCGGAGGATCAGGAGGTCGAGGGTGCCCTGAACCAGGTCAGTGGGCTTGGTCACGTTGGCCTTGGTTATCTACAAGAGACAGTATGGCGTCGCTGTTGTAGATAAACAAGGGAAGGCGACCTGAAGTAGTCAACGCACGCACTGACCTACATCTTGCTTCCAGTGTACATGATGTGCGCCTTCGGCGTGCCCGGGAACATGATCCACGGTCCCGTCGCAGTCGGCCTGGCGGAGAGGCCGGTCGTTGTTGGCGTTGCGAACGGGATGTACGTGACGAAGAGCGACGTGCCGCCGCTCGCCTTTGCGGCGACGGAATCGAAGGTGCCGCCGAAGATCTGATACAGCATCGAGGGCTGCGTCGGCATCTTGAGCTTGCCCGCCTTGACCTCCGCGAAGCGCACCGTGTCGACCTGGCCGCCACTCACGCCAGTCGCTCGTAAGGCGCGTCCGCGCGCCATGAATGGCTCCATGGCTTTGTGATAGCACGCCGCATGAAATGCCGGCGCCATCGGATCAGGCAGGAGACAGATCATGTCGTTCGTGCCTGAGCGGAGCGTCACGAGCGGCTTGCCGGCCGCCGTGTAGCCGAGGACGATGGCGCCGGCGCGCATCTCCTCCGGAAGCGGCGTCACCGCCGCGGCGATCTGATAAGCAGCCGAATGCAGCGCTGCTCGGCCGGCTGGTTCCTGCGCGCCGACGCTAGAGGACTTTGCAAGAAAGAGCGCGCATACCGCGGCGCGCGACCAATGAATAATGATCGATGTACGAGACATGAACTGTTCTCCGGAGTAACGTGCGGCGGCAGCATCAGAGTACGAAGAAGCAACCCCTCGCACAACCTGAGCTGATCATGACCTTCGATTCATCGAGCGCGTTCCCCTACGCGACGCACCTCGACGTGCTCTTCCCTGCCCTCGAAAAGGTCGCACTCGATCCTCTCGTCGCCAGCGTCCGCGACAGCTGGTACAACCAGACGCTCGTTCGCGTCAACGACTCAGTCGTTAGGCTCGGTGTGATGCAAGGCGAGTATCACTGGCATCGCCACGACAATGACGACGAATTCTTCTACGTGATCGAGGGACGCTTTCTCATCGACCTCGAGCCCGCGACTGACGGCGGCACCCCGGGACGAGTCGTCGAGCTCGAGCCGCGCCAGGGATTCGTCGTGCCGAGAGGCGTCATGCATCGCACGCGCGCGCCGGAACGGTCGGTCATTCTCATGATCGAGACGGCGAACATCGTTCCGACGGGGAATTGAGTCGTCCAGACGCGACGCCCTAGCTCGTCTGCGGTTGGAGCGCCACATTGGTGCGTCCCCTTCGAGCTCTCGACTGCGATGACACGTTCACGCGCGCTCTCCCTCGCGGCGGCCTTCCTTTCCCTATCTCTCACCGCCGCCTCGCCGATGCCTGGCGGGCGAGCGAGGCACGTCACGGGCGCTCCCATCCGAATCCTCGTCTACCACGATATGGAAGGACTCGCCGGTCAGGACGACTGGCGCACCTTCCTCTTCAGTCACCCGGAAAAGTATCCCGAGGGACAGAAGATGCTCGCGGCGGATCTCAACGCAGTGATCGATGGCCTGTTCACCGGCGGCGCGACGCAGGTCGACGTCGTCGACGCGCATGGAAGCGGGAATCCCGAGCCCGATGTCCGCCGCGATCTCCTCGACCCGCGGGCAAAGCAGGTCTTCCGCGACAAGGCATTCGACCCGTACGTCGACCTCACCGCGCCTAACGTATATGACGCGGTCGTCGCCGTCGCGATGCACGCCAAGACCGGGAGCCACGGCTTCGCGTCGCACACGATCACGCTGGGCATGGACATGCAGATCAATGGAAAGTCCATCACCGAGAGCGAGATCGTCGGCTACTCGTGGGGGCGCGTCGGCGTGCCGATCATCTTCGTGTCGGGCGATGATCATCTCCAGAAGGATCTCGAGGTGATGCCATGGATCGAGTATGTCGTCACGAAGAAGGCAACGAGCGCGTCGACGGCTGAACTGCGTCCGGTCGACGAGGTGCACGCCGAGATGCGCGAGAAGGCCGCGCGTTCGGTGCGGAACATCGGAAAGGCAAAGATCATGACGCTTGCAACGCCGATGCAGGCAGCACTTCATGCCGCCCCACCGGCGAGCCTCGCGTCGTTCAATGGTGTTCCCGGGATCAACTACGCGAACCAGACGGTGACGTTCACCGCGGGGGATTTCGGCGCAGCCTACGCGGGCGTGATCGCCCTCGTCGGCGCGGCGACGGCGGGCTATTCGCAGGTACTGAACGAGACGGTGCGGAAGCTGCCAGACGGGAAGAAGATCCTGGCGGAGAACAGCGATTCGCTGTTCATGCGATGGATGGATAGCGAGTCGGGCCGTTGGACGCCGCCCCCGCCGTCACCGCGCACGAACAAGACGTACTTCGGCGATCGATAAACCGGCATGTCCTCCTGAGCGCAGCGAAGGATGACAAACACCCAAGGAGGCTCCTGTGGACGACCGCTCACTCTTCACCGATTTCTGGACGAAGGAGTCAGAGACCACTCGTAAGGTGCTCTCGCGGATCCCCGAAGACTCCGACTACCGTCCCGATCCCAAATCACGGACCGCACAGGAGATCGCGTGGCAGATCGTATGCGAAGAGAAGATGCTCATCGAGGCGCTGGAGAGCGGGAAGGCAGACTGGGCGCCCGCGCCGATGCCTTCACAAATGAAGGAGATCGTCGACACCTACGAGAAGCAGTGTGCCGACATGCCGCGCCGCTGGGCGGATCTGCCCGCCGAGCGATGGGAAGGCGCGCTCGAGTTCTTCGGCAGCGTGCGTCCGGCGTCGCCGATGGCGTGGGGTTTTCTCTTCGACATCATCCATCATCGCGGACAGATCACGACGTATCTGCGGCCGATGGGATCGAAGGTACCGCAAATCTACGGACCGAGCGCCGACGAGCCGATGTAGCGTCCGGCTCTTCCAGTCCGTCTTCGCCAACGTGGTGATCGTTATGCGCCGTCACCTACTGGTCACTCGATCGTCAACTGAGTTGACCCGCCAACTCACCCATGCGCATCTCCGAAACCACATCGCGACTCGTCGTCAGGGACACACCGCACGGCATGTGGTCCCTCGGAATCGTATTCGTCGCGACGGGCGCGTTCGTGCTGTCGGCGCCGCTTTGGTCGGGCGACTGGCGCGCGTTCGGCTTATGGGATCGTCTCGTTCTGATCGCAATCGGGCTTGTGCATCTCGGCGGCGGCCTCGTGTCAACGTTGCGTCCCCGCGCGACGGCGACCGATCTCGATCAGGCGACGGGCACGCTAATTCAAAAGGTTCGTCGTTTCTGGCCGCTGACTGAAAACATGGCGCGCTTCCCGCTCGGCGAGGCTCGTGCCGTGGAGATCGTGCGCTCGTCGGACAGCGACAACGATCCGATGTTCCAGCTCAGGCTGTGTCTCGCAGAGAGCCGAGCGCTCTGGCTGCAGGCCCAGCCGGTGTACGGCGAGGCGCTCGCGCGGCACGAGGCGGCGCGCTTGAGGCGGTTTCTCCGGTTGGCAGCGCTCGACATGGACCTCGGTAGTCGTTAGGCCAGCAAGCTGTCTCGAATGAGGCGTGGCGCATGGCTATTGTCGGGCGCTGTGATGGCGTGCACGCAGTCGAACTCCAATCGGCGCGACACGGCTGTCGCCGATACTGTTCATGGCGCACCTCCGGCTGCGCCGAGTGTATCGCCGGCCAGGAGCGACACGACCAGCGTGAGACCTCGCGATCTCACGCTGCGGCACACTGCCAGGAGAGCCAAGACACGCGTCCGCAGCACTAGCGGCGCTCGCGTCGACGTACTCGGTGCCTACCGTTGGGGCTATCTCGCGGCGAGCGGACGCATCGTCATCGGACAACCGATTCCCGCGTCCGCTGGGCCTTGCGAGCCGTTCCTCGATGGAATGAGAACGTGCTCGATGCGCGAGATCCACGGCACCGACACCGTCTGGGTCAATGCGTTGGTGCGGCACGACCGCGTATACCACATCGACATCCAGAAGCATGCCCGCGATTTGCGCCCATTCTACAATCGTCTCATCGCCACCCTCGGCAAGCCGGTCGCGGGCGCGCCTCCAGCTGCGCGGACGTCGACACTCTACTGGCGCGGCGCGATGATATGCGCGCGCGTCGATCCGGCGAGCGCTGCCGAGGCCAAGGGAGCAGTCCAGTTTCAGATCTGGGATGGTCGTGAAGAAGGCGGCTGCCGGTTCGAGTAGCCGCTAAGGAGCATGTGACGCACGCTTCGGCGTGCTAACCGAGACATGACTCGTCCAGATTCGCCGCGGCTGATGCCACTCCTGTCTGAAACCGTTCCGGGAATACCCCGTATGGGCAACCCATACGACACTATTGCGCGCCGCGGCCCGGCGTCGCATTGTGATATGGGAAACCCATAGGACGACGCATGTCGCCGAAACTCGAAGTCCAGCAGGGCACGCTCGCCCTCATGATCCTCAAAACCCTCGAGGGACTCGGTCCCCTCCACGGCTACGGCATCGCGCGCCGAATTGAGGAAATCAGTAAGAACCGCCTCACGCTCAATTACGGCACTCTCTACCCCGCCCTCCTCAAGCTCGAGCAGGAAGGCTTCATCGCCGCGGAGTGGAGGCAGTCCGAGAACAATCGCCGCGCCAAATTCTACGGGCTCACCGCCGCCGGGCGGAAGCAGCTCGCGCGCGAAACCCGCGAATGGCAGCAGACCGCCGATCTGATCGCTGCCTTCTTCGCCCCGAAACGGGAGGCACCATGAGCATCCTTGGAACGGTCCGCGGCGCGCTCGCCCGCGTCCGTGGTCTCTTCACGTCACCGGACCGCGACGGCGAGCTCCGCGAAGAGCTCCAGGCCCACCTCGACATGGCGACCGCCGAGAATATCCGCCGCGGCATGGACCCTAACGAGGCACGACGGCACGCGCTCATCGCTTCGGGCGGACTCACCGTCGCCTCCGAAGCCGTCCGCGACCAGCGATCGCTCCCCTGGGTCGAGAGCATCGCCGCCGACATCAAGTACGCCTTTCGGACGCTGCGCAATGCTCGGGCGTACACCGTCGTCGTGGTCGCGACATTGGCGCTCGGCATCGGTGCGAATACCGCAATCTTCAGTGTCGTTCGCGGCGTGCTGTTGAAGCCCTTGCCCAATCGCGATGGTGATCGGCTGCTGTATTTGCGGCAGTCCACGGACGGCCCCGGCGGCGACAATATCTCGTTCTCCGTTCCCGAGGTCACCGACATCCGCCACGGCGTTCCCGCGTTAGGCGACATCGCCGAGTACTCGCCCTTTACCTTCACGCTCGAGCAGTCGGAGGGCTCGACGCGGCTCAGCGCCGGGCTCGTCACCGGGAACTTCTTCGAGATCATGGGTCTGTCGCCCGTGCTCGGGCGAGTCACTCGGCCGAGCGACGACGGCCCCGGCGTGCCACCGGTCATGGTGCTCACGCAGGAGTACTGGACGACGCACTTCGGCGCCGACCCGAGCATCGTTGGCAAGCAGGTCAAGCTCGACGGAAGGTCCGTGACCGTCATCGGCGTCGTGCAGGCAGCGCCCTGGTTCCCGAACCAGGTTGATGCTTTGCTCAACATGGTCATCAGCCCGCATCATCTGAGCGCGATGATGATTCAGGGACGCACCCATCGCATGACGGAAATGATCGCACGCCTCGCTCCGAGCGCTACGTTGCAACAGGCACGTACCGAGGTCGCGTCGACCTACGCGCGGATGCTGCACGATCACACGGACGCCTACGATCCGAACGCGCACTACCGCGTCGCCGTCATGCCGTTCAAGGAAGCCCTCGGCGAGCGTGCGAGCTTCACGCTCTGGCTCCTCATGAGCGCAGCGGCGTTTGTGCTGATCATCTCCGCGGCGAACGTCGTGAACCTGACGCTGATGCGCGGCGTGCGACGCGAATCGGAGCTCGTCGTGCGTGCCGCGCTCGGCGCTGGCGTCGCGCGGCTGCGCCGGCTGCTGCTCGTCGAGAACACGCTCCTCACGCTCATGGGCGCCATCGTCGGTGTTGGAATCGCGTTAGGCGGCGTACGCCTGCTCACCACACTCGTCGCGCGCTATTCGGCACGCGCCAATGAGATCAGCCTCGATTATGTGGTGCTGGGCTTCGCCCTCGCGTTGGCGATCGTCCTTGCACTGTTACTGTCATTCGCTGCCTTCATACCGCGCGAGGGGACCCTGGCGTCCATAGTCAACGCGGGGTTCCGCCGGATGGCCGGCAGCCTGACGCGGCAGCGATTGCAGCGCACGCTCGTCGTCGCGCAGATCGCCGTCTCGGTGGTGCTGCTCGCGGGCGCCGGACTACTCACGCGAACGATGGTGCAGCTATCCGAGGTGAGTACCGGGCTCAAGACGGAGCAGGTGCTGACAGTCCAGGTACCGCTCCTCAAGTTCAGCGCGCCGAACGGCGCGACCGACAATGCCTCGCTCTACCGGGCAATCATGACCGCCGACGTCGGCAACAAGGCGCGCTACGACGAGATGCAACGCGAGATCCGCGCGCTTCCGGGAGTGATGGACGTCGGACTCGGCTCGACGACTCCGCTGCACGGCGCCGATGCAGTCTTCGAGGTCAAAGCCCAGGATCAGTCGCTCGCGGTTGGAGAGGCCGTGCCCCGCGCGTCGTATCGCACCGCCGATCCCGAGTACTTCCGCGCGGCGGGAATCCCTCTGCTCGCGGGTCGCGCATTTCAGGCGACGGATCGTCCAGGCGGTGCACGCGTCGTGATCCTCAATCGTGCGCTCGCCGAGAAGCTCTTTCATGACGAAAACCCGATTGGCAAGCAGGTCGCACTAACGGGCGAGCTGCTGAAGTTCTCGCCGCTCTCGGGCGATTGGCGCACGGTCGTTGGCGTCGTCGGTAACACGCAGGACGGCAGCCTCGACGCGCCGCCGACACCGGCAATGTTCTCGCCGTTCGCGCAGGAACTGGCGCTCGGCGGTGCGCTCGTCATTCGCGCCGACAGCAACGCTGATCGGCTGGCGACGGCGGCGACGCGCATCGTCCGGCGCGTGGTGCCGATGGCGGCGATCGAGCACGTGCTCACGATCGCGCAGATCAAGGATCAGAGCGTGGCGCCGCGACGGTTGAACGCCGAGCTCGTGTCGTCGTTAGGCCTGCTCGCGGTGATCATCGCGACGGTGGGTATCGCCGGCGTGCTGGCGTTCTCGGTGAGCACGCGCACGCAGGAGATCGGTATTCGCATGAGTCTCGGCGCGGACAGCGGGCGCGTCCAGCGCATGATCCTCGGCGAGGGCGGGTTGTTGGTCGTGATCGGGCTCACGTTAGGCATGGCCGGCGCGTTCTTCGCGACGGAGGTGCTGCGCGGGCTGTTGTTCGGTGTCGCGCCGCACGATCCGACGACCTTCGTCGGCGTAGCGCTCGGGATGGCAGCGGTGGGTATCGGCGCCTGCTGGATTCCTGCGCTTCGCGCCGCGCGAATCGATCCGGCGATCACGATGCGGTCTTCCTAGTAGCGACTCCACGGAGGCCTGACATGAGCATAACACAAGCAACGGATGACCGGACGTTCGCGGCTTCAAACAGCCGCTCCTTCGCCTGGCTTGGCGTCGCATTACTTCTCGCTGGTCTGAGCGGGCATCTCTTTGCCGCGCGCGCGATCGGCGGTTATTACATCGCGTATCGAGACCACATCTTTGGATTCTTTCTTCTGACGACGGTCTCGGTCGCAATCGTCGCCGCGCTTGGCTGGAAGTTCTGGAAGGGTCGCCAGGACGTCACGTTGCTGATCGTCGGTGTGCTGCAGGCAATCATCGGCTTGCTGATCTACATTTTCCGATACCACGTCTGACGATAGCCGCCTAACGGCGTCAGGCTGTCGAGCCAACGCTTCGCCGCCGCGTCACCCGACCACAGCGCCGTGCCAAGAGGTGAACCGAGGAAGACAAGCGTACCCGAACCGACGCGTCGCGCGAGCGCGACGGGGATGTCGCCGACGCGGGCGATGATGGTACCTGCCTGTGGCGCGAGTGGGATCACTCGGCTGAAGTCGCGCACGCTCGCACCGACCGGCCAGCTGTAGTCGACGTACGGAATGCCGTGCGCCGGCCACAATTCGACTGGCGACGTGACGTGGATCTGGAGGTGGTCGCGCAACTGATCGCGGTACGCGGGAAAGTCACCGAACGCGGCGCCGGATTCGAGCAACACGGTGCCGCCATGATGCAGCGAGGCCAAGATCAGCTGCTCGGTCGATGGATCGATGTGTGTTGCGCCGGGGATAATCAGCCAGCCTGTCATCCTGAGGAGCGCTAGCGACGAAGGATGACACAGGTGTGTCGCGTAGCCAGCGAGCGACTCACGCAAGCCACAGTGCTCTCCGAGATCGAGGACCACGCAGGCGGCTCCATCGCGTTCCTCGAGCTCCAGCGGCAGAGTCATCAACGCCGTCGCGGCGGATGCACGAACGAGAAACTCTCGACGTGAGAGGCTCATCTCATAGCGTGCCCACGATGAACCGGTCCATCGCCTTCGACGTATCGTAGAACTGTTGATCCGGCGCGTAGCGGTACCGCGCCTCCATCTCGGCGACGAGCCACCCATCGTAGCCCACCTTGCTGAGCGCGGCGCGAATCGCCGGCCAGTTGTTGTCGCCGAGAAAGAGGTTCGTGTACACGCTCTGATCGCCGGAGCGGCCGCGATGCTTGAGCACATCCTTCATGTGAATGCGCGTGATCCGCGGTCCGTGGATCTCGATCCACTGTTCGGCGAAACCGGTATCGTGAATGTTGCCGACGTCGAGATGCAGGCCGACGGCGGGGCTGCGCACGTCGTCGAGGAATCGAGCAAACTCTCGTGGGCTGAGAAGAAATCGTTGCTCGGAGTTACAGTTCTCGCAACCGATCTTCACGCGCGCGCGTGCGGCGCGCTCGCCGAGCGGGCCGAGCGTCTCGACGCAGCGTTGGTAGACCTCGTTGTACGGGACTTCCTGCGTCACCAGTCCGGCGACGACGAGAATCGCGTCGGTGCCGAGCAAGGTCGCCGTCTCGATTTGCCGCTCAACGATCTGGCTGGCCCGCGCGCGCACTGTCGGATCGCGTGCGGAGAGGGGCGTAGCCCAGTGCAAACCAGTCGAAACGTTGGAGACGACGAGTCCCGCTGCTTCGACCTTACGTCGGAGCTCGCGGACGTCGGCATCCGTCGTCGTCAGCTGGAACCACGGCTCGTCCCCGAGCCAGAGCTCGATGCCATCGAAGCCCGCGTGTTTCACGAGGTCGAGGCCTTTCTCGAATCCCCACCCCTTCGGGATCATGTTGTCGCCGATGGCTTTTCTCATGATGCTCGAGAGGTTGTGTGGGACCGTCAGCGCGCCACATCGTAAGCCTGGAGCTCATCGGGACGACTGTCAAGCAAGCGAGGTTCAGTCTTCTATAATCAGTCGCACGCCGCCACCCTGGCGTTGGATCCACTTCGCGAGGCGAATCGCGTCGTCAGCGGTCATGCGAATGCAACCGTGTGATGCGGCGTCTCCGATCGAGTCGGGATCGTTCGTGCCGTGTATGAAATAATCGGGCGACTCGAAATAGATCTTCACACCCTGCATTGGATTCGCGGGGACGCCGGGCGGCTGATACCTCTCATCGCGCGCCCATGCAACGTCGGGTGGTTTCCAGCTCGGGTTCCAATCGATCTTCCCCGTTCGGAACGAGCCCTTCGGCGTGGGATGTTTGTGAGTGCCGACGGCGATTGAGTATGTTCTGACGACCTCGCCTTTGACGATGACGTCGAGCTCGCGCGCGGAGAGGCTGACCTCGAGTCGCGTCGGCGGACGTGCCGAGTCGGTGGGCCGAAGCACCGTCCACCAGATGAGCACGGGGACGACGGGCAGAATCGTCAGGAGCGCTCCGATCCGCCAGCGGCTCCTCCGATGCATCTGCCCCTCCCACCTGATTCAGAGTCGTAAAGGGCAACTCACATTCCTTGGCGTCGGCTCGTGATGTTGGCCTTGGGGAACGTCCCGCCGGCGTACCTTCGCTCCCGCGACCATAACCCACGTTATCAAAGAAATTCACGACGGATTGAAACCCTTTCGTCCTTTTGGCCGTCTAAAGGAGCATGGCACCCGACCGGCAACCCAGCCAGCGATCCGAGGTCCTCCAGGGCACCCTCGAGATGCTGACGCTGAAGCTCCTCACCGCCGAGGCCATGCACGGTTGGGGACTTTCATTGAAGCTCCGCCAGATCTCCCACGACGTCTTCGACGTCAACCAGGGGTCGCTCTACCCCGCCCTCCAACGCATGCTGCGCCGCGGCTGGATCCGCGCCGAGTGGCGCGCGAGCGACAACAATCGGCGCGCGCGCTACTACGCGATCACGCGCGAGGGCCGCCGGCAGCTGGAGGCGGAGATCGAGGACTGGGAGCGGTCGTCCGGTGCCGTGAACCGCGTGCTCCGCTACGCCTTCCAAGGGGGATGACATGGCCTGGTATCACGAGTTGTTCTCGTCGTTCGTCGCATTGGTCGGCCGGCGACGGCAGGAGCGCGAGATGAGCGAGGAGGTGCGCTTCCATATAGAGATGGAGACGCGCCGGAACGTCGAGGCCGGACTCTCCGAAGCGGAGGCGCGACGCCGCGCCGTACGGGACTTCGGCGGCGTCGAGCGGCACAAGGATCACGTCCGCGACGAGCGCGGAACGAGCTGGTTCTACGATGGCTGGAACGACGTACGATTCGCCGCGCGCTCGCTCCGTCGACGCGCCGGCTTCACGACGATCGCGACGATCACGCTCGCGTTAGGCATCGGCGCGACGACGACGCTCTTCGGCGTGGTCAAGCAGGTTCTATTGACGCCGCTGCCTTACGGACAACCCGAAAGCGTCGCTGTCGTCTGGAGCGCGTGGAAAGGCTTTGACCAGACGTGGCTCTCCTACGACGAATGGGAAGGATGGAAGGCGCGTATCCCGGCGTTCCAGGACATCGCGATTTATTTCGACGGTTCATCCACGTTCGACGGAGACAACCCGGAGCGCATTCGCACCGCGAACGTGCAGATGAACGTCTTCCCGATTCTCGGCGTTCGTCCAATTATCGGACGCAACTTTACTGCCGATGAGGATCGACCCAACGGACCAAGCGCCGTGATCCTGGGCAACGCGCTCTGGCAGCGGCGCTTCGGCGGGGACCCCTCCGTGATTGGGCGCAAGGTCCAGATCTCGGGTCAAACGTACACGGTCGTGGGCGTCATGCCTAACGGCTTCCGCTTGCCGATCGACTTCGGCGGCAGCGGGCCGAGCGAGGCGTGGTTCCCTCTCGCGACCGACGCGGCAGCGCAGGGAGCCGTGCCCGGGCCCGAATTCCCGAAGACTGGAGCGAACCACGGCTTCTATGCGGTCGCGCGCTTGGCGCCGGGCGCCACCGCCGCGACGGCGAACGGCCAGCTGCGAAGTGTCGTCGCCGAGCTCGAGAAATGGGGCTACATGGCGAACGTTGGTTTCCACGCGTACGCGGTGCCAGTGGAAGAGCAGATTACCGGCCGCGTGCGGCCGGTCCTGCTGGTTGTCTTCGGTGCGGTCGGATTCGTGCTGCTGATCGCGTGCGCGAACGTCGCTGGCCTCCTACTCGTACGCGGCGAGTCGCGCAAACGCGAGTTGGCGGTCCGCGTCGCCCTCGGCGCCGGGTCGCAGCGCCTAACGCGGCTATTGCTCGCGGAGAGCGGAGTGCTTGCGGCACTGGGCGCGACGCTGGGTATCGGTCTCGCCACGTTAGGCGTGCGTCTCATTCGCGCCAGCGCCCCCACATCTTTGCCGCGCGTCGCCGAGACGACGCTCGACTGGGGCGTGCTGACGTTCGCGTTGGTGGTCGCGGTCGTCGCCGCGCTATTGGCCGGTATTATCCCAGCACTACAGGCGACGCACCTCGCGCCTGCAGTTGAGCTCAAGGAGGGCGGTCGCGGCGCGACGACCAGTCGCGCGCGGCTCCGGTGGCGTCAATCGCTCGTGGCGACGGAAGTCGCCCTCGCCGTGGTGCTCGTCGTGGCCGCGGGGCTGATGATTCGCAGCGTACGCAACCTGCTTGCGATCGACGCCGGCTTTCGGCCTGATGGCGTGCTAACGATGCGCATCTCGACGCCGTCGACGTTCTATCCGGACTCGGTGCGCGTCGCTGCATTCTGGGACGAGCTGCAGCGGCGCGTTGCTGCAGTGCCAGGCGTCAGGCGGGTCGGTGCGGTGCGTCTGTTGCCGCTGGCGACCGAGATGGGCGACTGGGACGTGCAGGTCGAAGGCTACACGCCGCCGCCTAACCAGGGCACGCCTGGCGACTGGCAGATCGTGACGCCTGGATATTTCCAGGCGATGGGACTCACGTTGCGCGAGGGCCGCGTGTTCGAGGCGCGCGACGATATGGCAGGTTCGTTGGCGTTGATCGTCAACCGCACCTTCACGGAGCGGTATCTGGCGGGCCGTCACGCGCTCGGTACGCGTGTGCGGATCGGCGCTACCGACACGACGAAGTGGTACACGATCGTCGGCGTCGTGGACGACGTGCACCACAATACGCTGGTCGGTAAGGTGAAGCCCGAGTTCTACGCGACGCTCGCGCAGTTCGCCGTGGCCCCGGGGAGCACGCGGCGCAGCATGAGCCTCGTAGTACGCACGGACGGCGATCCGACGACACTCGTCGCACCGGTGCGTTCGGTCGTGAAACAGCTCGATGCTCGGTTGCCCGTCTCCGAGATCCGGACGATGCGCACCATCGTCAATTCGGCGATCGGTGGTCCGCGCTTCGCGATGGGCGCGCTGGGGCTGTTCGGCGTATTGGCGCTCGCGTTATCGGCGATCGGAATCTTCGGGATCGTGTCGCAGGTCGTCGCGTCGCGCGAGCACGAGTTCGCGATTCGATCCGCGTTAGGCGCGACTCCGCGAGAGCTGGTCGGTTTGAGTCTGAAGACAGTCGTTCGTCAGGCTCTGGCGGGGCTCGCGGTCGGAATCGTGATCGCGCTGTTGTTCACGCGGGCGATGACGTCGATGCTGCAGGGCGTGACGCCGACGGATCCATGGACGTTCGCCGCGGTGGTGGTTGTGACTGGATTGGTCGCGATCGCGGCGAGCGTGGGTCCGGCGCGTCGCGCGGGAAAGGCGGATCCGGCGAGGGTGTTGGGGAGTTCCTAGGACGGTTGGCGTCCTGAGCGAAGGATCTTCGTCGCTTGGGCTGCTCGAGGGCAGGTCGCTCAGGATGACGCTCCGCCACCAGGACCTGTAGAGATCTCGACCGCGGGCTTTCAGTCCGACGGTATACTGGCAAACTTCGTAGCAGTGCTGGTCGGGACCTCAGAATTGCAATAACGCGTGCGTCATCAGACAATCGAAGCAGAAAAAGACATAGAGCATTCCGACGTCGGCAAACATGTAGTGCTGCTGTTGAGAGAGACTGCTGACTGCGTGCGGATTTGTCGCATCGTTATGCTCTATTGAGTCGATCTGCGCGACAAACGGCATCCGCTTCCGACATTTATTGCAGCTTGGCGTTCCGTCGTATTGTTGCCAATCGGGCTTCCCGCCGAGTTTGCTCCTCTGGCCGAGCGCGTAACGGTCCACCGCGGGCTTTCCTTCCGGCGGCCGTGAAAAGGACATCGTGTACTCGCGCAGCGTCTTTGGTTTTGGGCGCGAAGCGCGGGGGATTCGTTTCATAATCGAACCACTGTAAGCAGCAAAGATCTCGACCGTCCGCCGTCAGTACAACAGTACTGAGTACGAAGTATTGAGTTGCGAACCTACTAGATGTTAGCTCATTTGCGAGCCGACGCATTGCCTCAGAGTGTCGAGCGACAGCAGGAGCGGGCCACAATGACGATAGGGTGTACGGATTCAACGGATGCAGCTGATCTGAACCGCTCGCTCCTCGTGCCGAGCGGCTCCGCTCGTAACGAGCCCGGACGATGCTTTGTGACGACCTCGGGATGTCCCACGAACCTGACAAGGCGTCGATATTCGATCGGTGTGCTGATAACGAAGCATCGTCACGGCTCGTGGTGGAGCGGAGTTTCAGGCGCCACCAGAACGGATCCGTTCAGATCCGTTGAATCGGTCGGATCCGTACACCCTCTCGTCATTGTGGCCAGATTGGTCATCTCCGCTCGTCACGACGCCGAAATGCAAGGCCGGCCTACGTAATACGTAGCACCCGACTACGTCATTCGCCGGATTAGGCTAGCCCGGCCCAACCGACATTCTGCAGCTGTCCTCATCCGGGAAGCAGAATGCCGAACGCCACTCGAAAAGAGAGCGCGCCCTACTCGCTCGCCTTCGCCACCAGCGAGGCTGCGTCGCTGCGCGCGCTCACGCTTCGCGAACGGCGTGACCATGCCCGGCTCGCTCACGAGCCGCGGCAGCGCGATTGGCTCGCCGGGCGGTTAGCGGCCAAGCGAGCAGTCGGCGCGTTTCTGTGCACATCCCTGCCCCTGCACCACATCGAGCTCGAATCGCAGACTGGCGCCGCGCCACGGTGTCTCGTGCGCAACGACCTCATCGAGCCGTGGACACTCGCGCCACTCCTGCTCTCCATCGCGCACCGAGATGGCATCGCGATCGCCGCGGCGTCGAATCCGTCGACGCGTATCGGCGTCGACATCGAGTGCGCGGGCGAAATCGACACGGAGCAACATCGATACTTCCTCGCGCCGAGCGAGCTTGCAGACACGAAACGACTCGGCGCAACCCTGATCTGGGTGCTCAAGGAAGCCTTCTGGAAGGCGCTCGGGTTGAGCCAGGCGCTCGCCTTCACCTCGGTGCAACTGGCCTTTTTCCATGGCACCGGCACACTCGCGGGTGCGTGGGTCGAGAGACGTTGGATTCGTGCGCACGCACGGCGCGTGCGCCTTCGGACACGACCCGAGCTCGTCGCCGCCGTCGTCACCATCGACGAGGAGCCGCGATGAACAACACATCCATCGGCATCCGCGGCATCGCCTACGCACTCCCCGCCTCGCGGCGCTCGTTGAGTGAGCTCGAAACACTCGGCAAGCTCCGCAGCGAACCGGAGTTGCTCGAGCAGTTCGGCTTCGCGCAGGTGTGCGTGGCCGAGGAAGAAACCCCGTACGCCCTGGCACTCGAGGCAGCGTCGACGTTGCTGTGCGAGCATAACGTGAAGCCGGAGAGTGTGGACGTTCTCATCTACTGCGGCACGCCGGCGGTGGCGTTCTCGCGCGGCGGCAGCGTCGCCGCGGCGGCGAACGACATCGCCACGACGCGCCGCTTCCGCTATCCATCGACCCGGTTGCAATACGACCTCGGCCTCGCCTGCGCATCGACTCTTGCGCTGGATCAGCTCGCGTGTACGTCGCTATTCGCCAGTGTGCGCATGGCGCGCGCCCTGATCCAGTCTGGCGACGCGCGACGCGTGCTCTGCGTGTCGGCTGAGTTCTTTCCGGAGCGGGCCGGCCGCGAGGCGATTTATAACTGCACGGCCGACGCCGCGTGCGCGGTGCTCGTCGAGGCGGGCGCGGACTGCAATCGGATCCTCGCGTCGGCGCAGACCACCAAGGGATACTACTGGGACGCCGACTCGATGCCTAACGAAATAGTCGCGTCCTACTTTCCGACGGCGGCGTACGTCATCAGTGACGTCCTGCGCCGCGCGGGATGGCGGGCGAGCGACGTCTCGCTCGTCATCCCGCACAACGTGAACGTTCGCAGCTGGGAGATTCTCGTCGGCCTCACCGGCATCGCCGAGGCTCGGCTCTGGTGTCGCAACGTCGCACGCATCGGCCACACGCTCGCCGGCGACAACTTCATCAACCTGCGCGACGCCACCGATGACGGCAGCGTGAAACGCGGTGACCGCCTGTTGCTCTTCTCATACGGCTACGGCGCGCACTGGACCGCGCTCGCCCTGGAGGCATGACCATGCGCCCAGAGCGTTCGATCCTGATCACCGGTGCCACGGGCTTGCTGGGGCGAGAGGTTCTTGGCCGCCTCCTCGCCTCCGATCCGCGCCTCCGGGCGTACGCGCTCGCGCGCGACCCCCGAGGGCTGGCGTCCGATGCGCGCGTCGTGCCCGTGGTCGGCGACCTGCGCGCCGATGGACTCGCCCTGTCGCCTAACGACCGCGATGCGATTCGGCGTGACGTCTCGGCAATCATCCATATCGCTGCCGACACCACCTTCTCGGCGCCGCTCGATCGCGCGCGCAGCGTGAATACTCGAGGGACCGCTCGCGTGCTCGAGCTCGCGAACGAATGCGCGTCGGCGGTACACGTGGCGTATGTGAGCACGGCATTTGTCGCCGGGCGGCGCACAGGCCCGATCGCCGAGGTTGCCAGCTGCGCGACGAGCTGGGTGAATGCATACGAGCAATCGAAGCATGAAGCAGAAACGCTCGTGCGCGAACAGGCCGCGAGTTGGATGATTCTTCGCTCGAGCACCGTCGTCTGCGACGACGCGAGCGGGCGCGTGACGCAGGTGAACGCTGTGCACCGCGCACTGCGGTTGTATCACCACGGTCTGGCCGCGATGATGCCGGGCGTCCCCGATTCGAGCGTCGATGCCGTCACGGCCGATTCCGTCGCAGACGCGATCGCACGGCTCGCTCTCCGCTCCGACGTGGCCGGCGAGACGGTGCACCTGTGCGCCGGTGATGGCGCGCTCCCGCTCGACGAACTGCTCGACATCACGTACGCGCGCTGGGCCCAGCATCCCGAATGGCGGCGTCGGCGCGTCGCGCGTCCCGTCGTTGCCGATCTCGCCACCTACACGTTGTTCGAACGGACGATCGAGCAGGTCGGTGACGCTTCACTGAGGCGCCTGACGCGTGCCCTGTCACACTTCGTGCCTCAGCTCGCGCTCCCCAAGCGCTTCCAGACGACAAACGCCGAACGACTCCTCGGGCATAGGGCACCACCAGTGCGCGCCTTCTGGCTGCCGATGATCGACAATCTCGTCGCGCGGCACTCGATTCGGAGGGCCGCGTGAGTATGGCAATGTTCGTGTCGCGCACCGTGGATTGGGTCAATCGGACGCTCGTTCCACCAGGCGTTACCGTCGATGCCGACACGCCACTCTTCGCGAACGGGCTGATCAACTCGATTCGCATTCTCAAGCTCATCGCCTGGACGGAGCACGCGCTCGGGATCCGCATTCCGGACACTCAGATTCGCATGGATTACTTTCGCACGGTGCGCCGCATCGCCGAGACCTTCGCTGGAGACTCCGATGTGGCCGCGTGAGGCAGTCATCAGGGTACTGCGTGCCCGTGGTGAGCTGTGGGACATTGCGCCCGGCGTGACCGTGCTTCGGGGCGATGCCGCGACCTTGCTTCGCGCGCTCGAGCGCGCAATCGGCGCACTGTGTGGCGTCGAGACCAGCGATGATTGGCGTGTGCCACCGGCGATCGACTTCGCGACACTCGCGCGCGCGGACTATTTCGCATCCTTCCCGCAATGGTTGACGCTCGCGTCGCATCTGAGCGACGATCCCGATGTACTGCGCAATGTCGCCGAGCATAACGAGCTGAGTGGTGCCGTGGCGCCGGCGCGCCTCGCACTCAACCCGGCGGTCTGTTATCACGTTTACGCTGCGCTCGCGGGCGATATCATCAATGCTCCGAAGATCGTGACAGCGCAATCCGAGTGCTGGCGGCACGAGGGCGGCCGACACGTACCGCTCGAGCGAGGATGGGCCTTCACGATGCGCGAGGTGGTGTGCGTCGGCAGCGACGAGGACGCGCGCGCCTTCCTCGAACGATCGGTCGAGCGCGTTGGTGATCTCGCACGCACGCTCGAACTGGACGCGACGGTCGAGGTCGCGACCGACCCCTTCTTCGCGCCAGTCGCGCGAGCGAAGCTGCTGCTCCAGCAGATGAAGGAGCTCAAGCGCGAGCTTCTCTTGCCGGTGAGTCCGCAGGCGCGCATTGCCGCGTCCTCGTTCAACCTGCACGACACCTTCTTCGGCGAGAGCTTCGACATCCGGCTCGCCAATGGACGGCCTGCGACGAGCGCCTGCGTCGCATTCGGTCTCGAGCGCTGGCTCCTCGCCATTCTCGTTAGGTACGGGCCCGATGCGGCACGGTGGCCGGCCATTCCATTATCGATCGGCGACCTCGCCGAGGCACGACATGGCTGAGACGATTCCGTCGGCCGGCTCGCTGTACGCGCGCCACGCCCGCGCCGCCGACCGCGGCGCCTGGTCGGTGGAGCACGATATCCGCTGGGTCGCGATCAATCGCGGCCGTGCACTTGCCCAGCCGGATATTCTCGCCAAGCTGCGCGCCGCCGCCCTCATCGAGTCGTTCCATCCGGTCAACCTCTCACGGCTCATTCGCTTTGCATGGGACGACGTCGACGCCGGCGTCGTGTTCTCGCTCGAGATGTACGAGGGATTCAAACACTTCCATGCCCTGCGCATGTATCTCGACGCCGTCGGCTTCGAGCCGCGCATTACCGACGAAGAGCTCGGGCAGATTCGGCAGCGGACGGACCGCAACGATCTCGATCCGACGGATCCCGTTGGTCCGCTCGTCGAGTTCATGCTCAGCGAGCACCTCGCCGCGTACTTCTTCCGTCGACTCGGCGAGCAGGCCGAGGAGGCACAGCTGCGCGTATTGCTCGCGCTCATCGCCGCCGACGAGGTGCGCCACGCGCAGGCGGCGTCCGACCTCATCGCCAAGCGCATCGCCGCGAATCTTGAGCTCGCGCCTAACGTACTTCGCGCCGCGGCGCACTTCCGACACTATGGCGAAGAGGCCGTTGGCCAGGTGCCGACGGCGATGGAGGGCGACGAGATCGCGATTCGTACTTTCGCCACGCGCATCGAGCGACTCTGCGGGATGCGCTTCGTCGATCACCTCAAGATCGAACTGGAGCTCTGACCATGCAAATCACCAATCGCGAGCTCACGCTCCTCAACTTCTACCGTGCGTCGGAGCTGCACGGTGGACTCGTCCTCGGACGACTCGTGCAGCATGTGCGCGAGCCGGAGTTGATCCTCCGTCTCACCGCGCACAGCGCCGAGGAAATTCTGCACGCGCAGCTCTGGACCGAGACAATCGTCGCCGTCGGCGGCCAGCCGAGCGCTACCTCGGACACGTATCAGTCCCGTTATGCAGCCGCGCTCGGTGCTCCGACTTCGTTGCTGGAGGTGATGGCCCTGACGCAGGTCTTCGAGCGCGGCGTCTACCGGCACTTTGTGATGCATTTGCGACGGACGGGCACTCATCCGCGCGTGCGAGCAACGCTTCGCCGCATGCTCGCCGACGAGCGCGGGCATCTCTCATGGGTGAAAGAGTGGCTCGACGCCCAGGCCGGTTCGCGCCGTGCCGCCGTGCCGGCACTGATGCGCCGCTATACCGTCGTCGATGCTGCGATTCGCAGACAGCTGATGAGTGATTACGAATGGAGGGAGTTGGCATGCGCGTCCTGACCGTTACCGAACGCCTATCAACGGGTCGCGCCGAACGCATCGCGCTCCCGAATACCGTCGACGACCGGCTCTACTTTGCGCAGGTACGCGAGGATCCAGAGCTGGAGCTACACGCACTAACCCCTGGACCTAACGACTCGTTCGTCGTCGTCGGCTCGGGGGGATGCACGGCGCTCTCGCTTCTTGGCGGTGGCGCCGGCCATGTCACTGCGGTCGACGTCAATACCACACAGGGGCATCTCATCGAGCTCAAGCTCGCGGCGCTCACTGTCCTCTCACGCTGGGACGCGCTGGCCTTCCTCGGCGCATGCGATTGTCTCGTTGGCGAGCGCATCGACATGTACGCCGAGTTACGGCCACAACTCTCCTTCCGCGCGCGTGCATACTGGGACACGCAGCTCTCGGCCATTTCGGACGGTGTACTCGGCGCCGGCGTCACCGAGCGCTTCATTCGCATGCTCGTGCGCGCCCTGCGCGTCGTGCTGCGACCGCGTTCTGGTCTGGAACGCATGCTCGGTTGTGAGTCGATCGACGCGCAGCGGGGACTCTTCGCACGCGAGTGGAACACGATTCGCTGGCGCCTCTTCTTTCGGATTCTGCTCAATCGAGCCGCGTTCCGTCGGACGTACGACCCGGCGTTCTTCAACCACCTCGAGCGCCCGAGCTTCGCCGAGCATTTCCGACGGTGCGCCGAGCATGCGCTCACCGAGCTGCCGGTGCGCGGGAATTATTTCCTGCACCACATGATCACTGGGCGCTACGACGTCGACGCGGACGACGGGGTCCCACCGTATCTCACGGAGGCGGGTTACGAAGCGATTGGCGCGTCGAGCGAGCGACTCACCGTCGTCGACGGAACGATGACCGATTATCTCCGGACGCTTCCGGATCACAGCGTCTCCGGCTTCTCGCTCTCGAATATCTGCGAGTGGTTGGCGCCCAACGATATCGACGCATTGTTTGCCGAGATCGTGCGCACGGCGGTGCCGAATGCGACGCTCTGCTTCCGGAACTTCGTCGGTTGGACCGAGGTGCCGACGCGCTTTCGCTCGGTCGTTCCCGAGGATCGTTCGCTTGGCGAGCGGCTGATTCCACGGGATCGGAGCGTCGTTGCGCGACGCTTCGCCGTCTGCCGCGTAAACGCGGAGGCGTGATCATGGGCGCCGCAGTGTCCGCGCGTCCTGCCATCTGCGTGCGCGACGCCGATGCCGGTGACAATGACGCGCTCCTCGAGATCGCCGCCTCGTGTCCGATGGAAGGCGACATCGCGCTCGCGATGACTCGCGCTCCCGATTTCTTCCAGCTCAATCGGCTCGAGGGTGCGCAATGGCGCGTCGGCGTCGCGGAAATGGACGGCCGAGTAGTGGGATGCGTCATGGGAGCGCAGCGACGCGCGTACCTCAATGGAGAGGAACGCTGGACCTTCTACACTGGCGACTTGAAGGTTCATCCGACGAAGCGGCGTGCAGGCGTGGCGGACGCGCTGAGTGAATGGGTACGAACCGCGCTCGGGGATATGGGAGGTAGCGGCGCGCCAGTCCTCCTCACCATTCTCGGCGGGAATCGCGCGATGGAGCGTCGTACCCTCGGTCGCGGCCGCGTCCCGCGCTTCGAACGGTTCGCGACGATTCGAGCATTCTCAATTCCGCTGCTCTTTCCGCGGCGATTCGGACAGACGTCGCCGCGCGTCCATCGTGCAACGATGGCCGATATCGAGGAGATGATCGTCCTGTGGAAGCGCGTCGCGCCGGCGCGGCAGTTCGCGCCGGTGCTCACTCCCGAGAGTTTCGCCGAGTGGGTCGCCAGCGCGCCTGGACTCGATGTCTCGGATTTCCGTCTCGCGCGAGATAGTGCCGGCCGACTCCTCGGCTTTCTCGGCTGGTGGGATCAGTCGTCATTCAAGCAGCTTCGCGTGATGCGGTACTCGCCGAGGCTCGGCGTCGTGAGAGCCGTCATCAATGGCCTCGCAAGCCTGACGCACGGCGTGGCGCTCCCGAGTCCCGGAGAGGCCCTTCGTTATTGCACGGCGACGCACGTCTGCGTGCCCGGCGAAAAGTCCGACGTACTGAGGGCTCTCGTTAGGTCGAGCTACGGCGAGCTCCGTGACTCTCGTCATGCATTCGCGACGATCGGTCTCGACGTGCGCGATCCGCTTTGTGGCGCGCTCGATGGGCTTTTCGTTCAGCCGACAGATTCGCACGCGTTCGTTTGCACGGCACTTGGAGATTATTCGGGACCGTCGCTCGTCGATCGGCCGTTGCAGTACGAGATCGCGCTCGTATGAACCGGTCGCGACTCTCGGACGCTCTCCCGTCGTTGATCGTAAGACATCGCGCCATTGTGGTGCTCGGCTGGATCATCACATCCGCGCTGATGCTGCCGAACGCTCGGCACTTGGAGTCGGTGTTGCGCGTTGCGGCGCGCGTGGATGGCAGTGAGTCCGCGACGGTGGACGAGCAGCTCGCGCGGCGCTTTCGATCTCCATTTGCACACTCAGTCGTTCTCGTGGCGACAGGTCTTCCGTCGCCCACCGAGTCGACCGGACGTGCCGTGTTGCTCGGCCTGACCGACTCGTTGCAGACTCTCCGTGGCGTGACGCGGGTATTCTCCTACCTCGATGGGCGCGAGCCTCTCTTCGTGGGAGATGGCGGCTACTTCCTCGTCGTCGGGTTGTCGGATGGGCGCGAAGCGGATGTCATGCTCGATACGCTGCGTGTGGCAACGCAACGCTGGGCCGCGCTGCTACGGCACGATTACGCGAGTGTGTCGCTGCGATTCACGGGCGAGACAGCGCTCAACGTCGATCTTCGGCGGAAGAGTGCCGACGACGCGCGGCGCGCCGAGTGGCGCGTGCTACCCGTCACGCTCGTTCTGTTGGTCGTCGCGTTCGGCGCACTCGTTGCCGCGCTTCTGCCGATCGGTGCGGCGCTCCTCTCGATTGGCATCGCGTTAGGCGCCGCAGCGCTGCTCGGACATCTTTGGTCGCTGTCGATTCTGCTTCAGAATGTCGTGACGATGATCGGGCTGGGGCTCGGTATCGATTATTCGCTGCTCGTCCTGCAGCGGTTCCGAGAGGAGCTTCTCATTGCCGACGATCGACAGCGCGCCGCCGCGCAGGCGCTGCGTCACGCCGCGCCGACGATCCTTCTCTCCGCATCGGCGGTCGCGATCGGCTTTGCGGCGCTGGCGATGATCCCCGTAAACGAGCTGCGGTCGGTTGCGGTGGGCGGACTGCTCGTGACGGCAGCTTCGATGCTCGTCGCGACGACGCTCGTGCCCGTCGTGCTGGGAACGCTGGGTCGTCGCATCGACATTGGGCGCGTGAGTCGCGTTAGGCGCCGGGTCGGCATCGGATGGCAGCGCTGGGCGGCTTTTGTGACGCGACACCCCGGCCGCGTGTTGCTGTTTGCTGGCGCAGCCATTGGGCTACTCGCAATGCAGTCGCGACGACTGACGACCGGCCAGCCATCGATCGATTGGTTACCGAAGCAGATGGAATCCGCCGTTGCACTGCGTGAATTGACCTCGATGGAACGCGGCGCCATCGTGCAGACGCTGCGTCTCACCCTCGACTTGCCATCCGACGTCTCCGCGGTCGACGATAGCGGATGGGCGGCGACTTCGCGGCTGGCGCGACGACTCGTCGCCGACTCGTCGGTAGCGCGGGTCCGATCGCTGCCAGGACTGGTCGCGCCGATGGGCAACGCGCTACCGCGCAATGTGATGCTCCAGACACTTCCTCCGGACGTCAGGCAGATGTTCGTGAGCGGCGATGACCATGCGGCGATGTTGGAGGTCATCCCGCGCGAGGGTTTGTCGCCGGATGAGCTAGCCGCGCTCGTCAGGCGCATTCGCGACATGCCTCCGGCGAGCGCGACGCCAGCGGGCACATCGATGCTTCGCGTCGGCGGAGTTCCGGCACTCAACATCGACTACGAGACCGCGGTGGCCGGGCCGCGACAACTCACGCGCGTCGTTTCACTGATCGTCGTCGCGACGTTCGTCGTGCTCGCGATCGGCTTTCGTTCGCTACTCGTTCCGCTCAAGGCAATTACTCTCAATCTGCTCGCCGTTGCCGCGGCATTCGGTGCCGTGACACTCGTCTTTCAGGAAGGCATCGGCGCCTCGCTACTCGGCGTCGCTAGCCCGCTCGGTCGTGTGTTCCCGGCGGTACTGGTGCTGGTCTTCTGCATCGTCTTCGGTCTGAGCATGGATTACGAAGTCTTCCTTGTCGCGCGCGTGCGCGAAGGACGATTAGCTGGTCTCGGCGAGCGCCAGGCAATCGCGCAAGGTCTGACGTGTACGGCACGACTGATCACGAGCGCCGCCGCGATCATGATCGCCGTGTTCGGCGCGTTCATGCTCGGCGATTTCTTGCTGATGAAGGTGCTCGGCTTTGCGTTGGCGTTCGCGGTACTGATCGACGCGACCGTAATGCGCCTGGCAATCAGTCCGGCGTTATTGGTGATCGCGGGTCGCTGGAATTGGTGGCCGGGCGAGCGGAGAGCGCAGAAGCCAGCAACGCGTTTGCGAGAGGAAGCGCACGCGCATCTCCTACGACTTGAAAAGGGAAATTTATGATGAAACCGCTAATCGCTGCTTGTTAGGCTCGCAAGCCGAATCCGCGCGTGGCGCCGGTTTGGCTCCGTTGCCAGCGTTGCGCGATATTCAGCAGCCGCCTCAATTGGCCGACCCAGAACAACGAACATGTCCCCGAGAAGCTCATGGGCCGGCGCGAGCGGTCCGGGCGTAACGGCGCTCTTTTCCGTCGCACCTTCACGCGTCGCCGCCTCGCGCATGTGTGTTACCGCGTCTGCCTCTCGATGTTCGGCGAGATCGAGCCACGCTTGCGCACCGAGTTGCTGAATCGCGACCTGCTCTGCCCAATAGCCTTCACCAGCGGCTTTGAGTCTTTGCTGAATCGACGCCAGCGAGTCGATCGCGGCGTGTGCCTTGCGCGCGTCGCCAATGTGTGACGCGCCGAGTGCCCGCGCGAAGTAGGTCATCGCGTCGGCGTAGGGGTACGAGCTCGGCTTGGCCTCCAGCGCGGCGGCCTCCGTCCACGCGTCGCGCTCCAGCGCCCAGCGCGCGGGGATCGCGGCAAGTGCGAAGACGCCGGCGGAACCTGGTGCGGCACCGGTGATCGCTTTTGGATCGAAGCGGGCGGCGAGCGCCGGAAGCGCGTCGAGCAGCTTCTTCGCTTCAGAGTCTTTACCGAGTTGCAAATTGGCGTACATGGCGTAATCGGAAGCGTGGAGCGCCTCGGCAATCGAGCCGCTCTCGAGCGCAACGCGCATCGAGCGGTTGTTCGCGCCGACCGATTCCTCCCACAGGCCGACGCGCGTAAACGTGTGCGATGGCATGTGCAGCGCGTGCGCCGCAGAAGGCGCGATGCTCGCGTACTTGCGAGCGGCGGCGCGGGCTTTGTCGGCGAGCGCCGGATAGTCGTAGCTGTGGATGATGTAGTGCGCCAGTCCTGGGTGATTCGGCTGCTTTACCCAAAGCGACTCGAGGACCGCGCCGGCGCGGAGCTGATTCGCGTACGTTTTGTCCGTCGGCGACGCGGCGGCGGTGAGTGCAATCGCGTGAAAGATCATCGCTTCCGTATCCGCCGGCTCCTGCGTAACGAGATCGGCCATCGCGTGCTCGTAGGCGGCGACACGAGCGGGCTGGTCGCTATGCTCGAAGTCGTCGTACAGCTTGCTGACCGCGCGGACGTAGCCACGCTCGCGCTCCGTGGCGGGCGCGCCAAGTCGCGACGCAGCGTCGGACGCCTGTCGGCCTTGTTGCAGTAGGGACGGCGCCCGATTGCCAGCGGCCATCGGATTCCCCCATCGGCTGAGGGCGATGCCCCAATACGCCATCGCGCACGCAGAGTCGGCGGCGAGCACGTCGTTGAAGCCCCGGATCGATGCGCCGAACTCGAACGAATGCAGCAGTGCCACCGCGCGGTCAAACGATGGCGCAACGCTCGGCCTGCACGACGTCGCGAAGTGAACGGTGCCGAGACGCTCCGCAGCGTCGTGCGCGTGTTCCTGTGCGCGAGCAGTCAACGGCCGCAGAACCAGCAGAGCGCTCACACCGACGAGGTACGCGTGCCTCATGTCGACCTCCCTCTTTACTCCTTCGCCCAGGCCTTTGCTCGATCCACCGCGCGGTCCCAGCCCTTCGCGATCGTCTTCCGCTCCGCGGGCTTCATCCGCGGGGCAAATTGCTTGTCGACCTGCCATTGCTGCGCGATGTCCGCCTGCGACTTCCAGAATCCCACCGCGAGCCCCGCCAGGTACGCCGCGCCTAACGCGGTCGTCTCGGCCACCTTGGGACGCACGACGGCTACGCCTAACAAGTCGGCCTGGAGTTGCATGAGCAGATTGTTCACGCTCGCGCCGCCGTCGACGCGGAGCTGCTTGAGCTTGATGCCGGCGTCGGCCTCCATCGCCGCGAGCACCTCTTTCGTCTGAAGCGCGATCGCCTCGAGCGCGGCACGCGCCAGGTGCGCCTTGGTCGTGCCTCTCGTCAGGCCGACGATCGTGCCACGCGCGTATCCGTCCCAGTGCGGCGCGCCGAGTCCGGCGAACGCGGGAACGAGATAGACGCCGCCGGCGTCGGGGACGCTCGCCGCGAGCGCCTCGATCTCCGGCGACGCGCGAAAGAACTCGAGGCCGTCGCGCAGCCACTGCACGAGCGCGCCAGCAATGAAGATGCTCCCCTCGAGCGCATACTCGGTACGATTGCCAATCGTCCATGCAACTGTCGTCAGCAAGTTGTTCTTCGACGCGATGCGCTTGGTTCCAGTGTTCATGAGCATAAAACAGCCTGTGCCGTACGTGTTCTTCGCCATGCCGGGCTTGGTGCACGCCTGCCCGAAGAGCGCCGCCTGCTGATCGCCGGCAATGCCCGCGATCGGAATCGGCGCGCCGAGGAGCATCGTGTCGCCATAGATCTCACTCGACGAGCGCACGTCGGGGAGCATCGAGCGCGGAACACCGAAGATCTTGAGGAGCTCGTCGTCCCAATGTCCCTTCACGATGTCAAACAGCATAGTCCGCGACGCGTTGCTTGCATCCGTAACGTGCGCGCGGCCATTGGTAAGGTTCCAGACGAGCCAGGAATCGACGGTGCCGAACGCGAGCTCGCCCGCCTTCGCCCGCGCCTTTGCTCCTTTCACATTCTCTAAAATCCACTGCACCTTCGTGCCGGAGAAATACGCGTCCAGCACCAGCCCTGTTTTTCGCCTGATGAGCCGATCGAGTTTGCGCGCCCGAAGACGGTCGCACATCGGTGCCGTGCGCCGATCTTGCCAGACGATCGCGTTGCAGATCGGCTCACCCGTCGCACGATCCCAGACCAACGTCGTCTCGCGTTGATTCGTTATGCCGATCGCGGCAATGTCTTTCGGAGACGCATTCGCTTTCGTGAGCGCCTCAGCCGCCACGCCCGCCTGCGAGGACCAGATCTCCCGCGGATCGTGTTCGACCCATCCAGGCTTCGGGAAGATCTGCGGGAACTCCTTCTGCGCGACGGAAACGATCGAGCCGGAGTGATCGAAGAGGATTGCGCGGGAGCTGGTAGTGCCTTGGTCGAGCGCGAGGATGTATTGCATGTGCTCAAGCTTGGATTGGGGTTCTAAGGGGCTAGAGACTAGGGGTTAGAGCCTAGCCTTCGTGGCCCCCAGGCTCTAGCCCCTAGCCCTCTTAAGTCACGATTTCCACAGCACATGATACAGTAGCGCTCCCAGCACGCCACCGATCGTGGGCCCGACAATCGGAATCCACGCATACCCCCAATCGGACCCACCCTTGCCTGCTATCGGCAGCACGGCATGCGCAATTCGCGGCCCCAAATCGCGCGCGGGGTTGATCGCGTAGCCCGTCGGCCCACCTAACGAGAGACCGATCGCCGCAACGATGACACCGACGAGCACCGGGCCGAAGCCCTTCTGGAGCTCAGATCCGGGCAAGAAGTTCCCCGGTGATATCACCGCGAGCAGCGCCAGCACGAGCATGAACCCGCCGATGACCTCCGCGAGGAGATTCGCGCCCGGTTTGCGGATCGCCGGGTTGGTCGAGAACACCGCGAGCTTCGTCGCCGGGTCCGGCGTGGCCGCCCAGTGCGGCAGATACGTCAACCACACGAGCACGGCGCCGAGGAAACCGCCGGCGATCTGCGCGGCGATGTACCCTGGCACTTTCGCCCACGGAAACGTCCCGATCGCCGCGAGCGCGATCGTGACCGCGGGATTCAGGTGCGCGCCGCTGATGCTGATCACGGCGTACACCGCGATCGTGACGGCGAACGCCCACCCGGCGGCAATGACGATCCACCCGGAGTTGTAGCCCTTGCTGCGTTGGAGGACGACGTTGGCGACGACGCCGTCGCCGAGGACGATGAGGATCGCCGTGCCGAACAGCTCAGCGAGGAGAGCGGACATGTTCGCGGGAGAGTGGCGCCGGAAGTAAAATGGAGGACACCTCGCGGCGCGCGTTCTGGCCAAGCTTCAGCGGTCTCGAATTCTCGCGCGAATTGGCGCGCTGTGCCAGATGCCGCGGGCGCAAACGCAGCGATGCGGTGGAGCAGATGCCCTGGCGCGGGGGGCACGCGTCCGACAGCGAGGTGGATGAGATCCTCGACATGGATAAGGATATCGCCGACGACGATTAGCGAAGCAACGCGAAGCGACGCGAAGCGTTCGCGCGACACCATCCCCATGTGTGCACGATCACACATAACGATATGTTCGAACAAATTTTCTCGCATTCCGCGAGAATTGTTTTGTTTTTCGCTCGACAACATTGTGCGCGGCATATCCTCCGCATACGCACGACCGAACTTTGGCGGCCCGTCGATCAGGGCCGTCGACACGTCAGTCGCATCAGTTGCTGGAGGAGTCAATGCAGTGGTTCCCCGCTCGTTCTCCTGCGCGATGGTCGCTATACGTCGCGCTCGTCGCCATCACTGCGAGCTGTCACGATGCGGTCTCGCGCAGCCTCGCTGTACCTAACGACTCCCTGACGGCGTCGCTCGCGCGCGGGCCCGCATCGCCCGCGGCCGCCAGCCCGACCCCGCCGACGATCTATCCGACCGACGGATCCTACGGATGGAGCTTCAACGGCACGACCGACTCGCTCCGATCCGGTGCCCTCACGACAAGCGATTTGCGAACGCCATTTCTCGCGGCAACCGATCCCGCGAGCAGTGGGTGGCTCTGGGCAGCTGGCGAAGGCCCCGGCCAGATCAATGCCGCAAAGCGTGCGTATCCCGTCAGTGTCAGTGTGATCGGACCTTCGTTCTTCTATACGTTGCCCGCAGCGCGGAAGAGAGTCTACGTCCGCTTCATGTACGAGCAGAGCAACCCCTTCAACTTCGACGGCACCACCAGCAATCGGGACTCGCTCACAATCGTGCGGTTCAGCAATCAGAGTCAGCAGCAGATCGTTAGCGCGGCGGCCGCTCCCGGCGGCGCAATGATCGCCGCTTGGAACTCCAGTTGGACCCGATCGCCCTCACGGTCCTCGACCTTCAATCTCAATTCCGGGCTCGGTCAGTGGACCTGTTACGAGATGATGGTCGACCTGACCGTGCGACGTCAGGCGCATACGACAATTTGGGCAAATGGCAACGTCGTTCTCGATAACACGATCACCGGTCGGCGCGTGCCAAGCTCCACGAGTTCGATTCGCTATCTGCGCTTCGACGGAGCGATCAATAGCATGAAGAGCGCGTCGACGGCATGGTTCGCACTCATCGGGGTGAGCGGTCAGCAGATGGGGTGTCCGCCATCTTCGCCGCCGCCCCCGCCGCCCCCGCCGTCGAGCGCGACACAGCTGGGCCTAACGACTCAACCGTCGAGCGCGGCCCAGAGCGGAATTGCCTTTCCGCAGCAGCCACTCGTACAACTGCGAGACAGTGCCGGTAATGCCGTCAGCCAGGCGGACGTCGTCGTGAGCGCCGCGATCGCCAGCGGCGGTGGCACGTTAGGCGGCACCGCCTCGGTGTCGACCGATTCCAGTGGCCGAGCGGCCTTCAGCAACCTGTCGATCAGCGGTACGGTCGGCGCACGGACGCTGCGCTTCGCCTCGGGGACGCTCACCACCGTCGTGTCCAGCACGGTCAATCTCTCCGCCGGTCCGGCGACGCAGCTCTCGATCACGATGCAGCCGTCGAGCACCGCGCAGAGCGGCGTCGCCTTCGCGCAACAGCCGGTGGTTCAACTCCGCGACCCGGCGAACAACGCCGTGAGCCAATCGGGTATGGCGGTCACGGCAACCATCGCTAGTGGAGGCGGTTCGTTGGGCGGCGTCACCACGATCACCACGAGCACGACCGGAGCAGCCACATTCACCAACTTGGCGATCACCGGAAGTGGCGCGCAGACGCTGCAGTTCGCCGCGCCAGGATTGACGACGGTCACCTCGGCAGCGATCAACGTCAGCTCAGGCGGCACGGGCGGCGGCACTGTCCTCTTCTCCGAGAGTTTCGAGGATACGAATTTCGGTGCACGGGGCTGGTACGACCTCGGCGGGATGACGAGCCTCTCGTCGACCGACCACATCACCGGCAGCACGCACTCGCTGCAGATCAACTTCCCGCAAGGGGCGATGAAGCCGAGTCCGAACGCCAACGCCCGACACCTGTTCACGCCCAGCGACGCCGTGTATGTGCGCTACTGGATCAAGCACAGCTCGAATTGGGTTGGCTCAGGACACAATTATCACCCGCACGAGTTCTACATACTCAGCACCCTCGACGATCAGTACGCGGGCCCGTCGTTCAACTATCTCGCGACGTACATCGAGGACAACTGGATGTCCGATGGCGGCCACCCGCTGCTCCAATCGCAGGATGCGCAGAACATCGATGTGACTCGCATCAATCAGGATCTGACGAACGTCACCGAGAACCGTGCCATCTCCGGGTGCAATGGAAATCCCGACAACACACCCGAGATCAGCTGCTATCAGAGCGGGAGCGACTGGAACAATGTGAAAGTGTGGCGTTCGGCGCAGCCCGCGTTCGTCAATGCAACGGGCCCGACGTACAAGGGGGATTGGCACAAGGTCGAGGCGTACTACAAACTGAACTCGATCGTCAACGGCATCGGGCAGCGCGATGGCGTCGCTCAGTATTGGGTCGACGGTGTGCTGTACATCGATCGACACGACTTGATGTTCCGCACCGGTGCGCATCCGACGCTGCAGTTCAAGCAGTTACTGATGGCGCCCTACATCGGCGACGGCTCGCCGGTCGCGCAGTCGCTCTGGTACGATGATCTGGTCGTGATGACGGCTCCGCCGTCACCGTAAACCACGGCCAGGCTCCCGAGCTCGGCGGTTTAGTATATCATAAACCGCCGAGCTTGCGGAGGGGACTACGGTGGCGGGGGTGGCGCCGACTCGGCCGGAGCACCCTCGGGTGACTCGACGACGATGTACGTCGTCTCCGTGCCCTCGAACTCGGGCTGATACCAGACACCGCCGCAGTGATTGTACGTCACGCCACCGTAGACAGCCACCGGACAGCTTGGTGGCAATGCGTACACTGTGGACCCGATCGCGGCGGCCGTGACTGCACCAGCCACGAATCCGGCGGCAGCCGCACCCCATCCCCCATAACAGCAACCATAGCCGCCGTTCCAGTTTCCACCGCCGGCAACGATGTCGTTGTCCTGGATGTTGATCGGCCGATCGTTGCTGATGTTCGTGCGATCGCCATTACCGATGTTGGTGCGATTACCATTGCCGATGTCAGTGCGATTCCCATTGCCCACATTGGGGCGATTGCCGTTCCCGACAGTCGCGCCGCCGCCGGGCCGGTTCGCGAGGTTGCCGCCGCCTGTACTGGGCCGGTTCGCGAGGTTGCCGCCACCAGCACTCGGTCGGCTCGCCGGCGGGCTAACGCTCGGACGATTCGCACCCGGACTGACGTTCGGGCGGCTCGCGGTTGGCGTCGACGGACGCGGCGCTGGTCGCGAGAAGTTGCCACCGCTCGGACGCGAGGGACGTGACGTCACACTCGTTCGCGCACCGCCGCGCGACATGCCACCGCCAGCGCCGCGCGACATGCCACCGCCACCGCCGCGCGACATGCCACCGCCGCCACCGCCGCCGCGTCTACCACCACCGCCGCCGCGGCGCTGGGCGTCCGCGCGCGCACTCAGACCGGCGGTTGCCAGGCACGCGAGCAGAAGGATCGTCATGAGTCTCTTCATAATCTTTCCCTCTCCTACTGTCGTGCAGTATTGGATGACGATGCAACGACGGGCACTTCGGCGATTGGGATGGCCTTCGCGAGAGGCGGCGCTCGAAAGACGAACGTATTGTCGTCGAACGATGGCGCGAGGTTCCACGTGTACGTCGCCGTGTGTTGAGGCCGAGCCTCATCGGTGAGGGTCGTGATGACGATTCGGCACGGCAACGGGTTCTCGCCACGTTGAATCCACAGCTGCCAATCGAGCCCCTCCTGCCGGAACGCGTACTGTTCACACGTCACGTCGTTGATCGCGCTCGGACCGAGATCCGTGGCCGACGTGATCGCTTTCACGTCGCTCTCTGGTGTTCCCCATCGAAAGAGATCGACAAGCGGCAGTTCGATGTCGTACTTGTCCTCGAGGTCGTCCGCGAGCTTCTCGATTGTGGACGGCGCGGCAACGGTCGCGTAGAACTCCGGCCGCGGCGCGTAGAGGGTGAAATTTTTCCCATCATAGAAAAAGAGACGTCGTTGTCGGTCGTTCTTCACCTCGGCGAAAAGCCGGTCCGGCCGCCTCGCGACGAGCTCCACGGAGCGGATGATTTGAACTTTCTGACCATCCGTTCGCACGTCCTCGGTAACGACGTCGGCAGCGAGCTTGAAGTCCTTGAGCGTACGAAGGTAGTTGCCCATGAGCTCGAGCTGCGCGAGCGCGTCTTGATCGAGTACGGGCGTCGTGTCCGCCGTCACTTCTCCGTGCGAGATCTCCGTGTGGTTCGGCGCGCTCGCAACGACGGGCTGCACACGCGACGGCACCACCTTCAGAAGCGTGGCAATGACGGCGATCGCGGCGATCACGCCGATGACTGTGACCGTGATCTGACGTGAGCGACTCATCGAACTCTCCGGAATGCTGACATCGGAGTATCTATCGCGGGTGGACCGCCGTGTTATGCGACCTTGGACGAACGACGCGTGATTCGCTCACTCCATGGTCTGCCTGAGCTCGACCAGCGCCTGATCGATGCCGTTCACGCGTGAGAAGCCGAGGCGCGGGTACTCGAGCTCGATGATGACGTAGGTCGCCACCGACACGCTCGCCGCAACGCCGATGATGTAGATCCAATTCCGCGCGGGACCGCCGGCGAGTCCGTAGCCGGCAAACAGCGCAGCCGCGAGCGCCGTGACGCCGAGCATCGTCCAGATCAGCGTCGGCGGGTGCAACCGGCGAGCCATGCGCTCCTTCTCGACCACTCCGAAGAGCTCGTTGAGTGCGGGCAAGAGTAGCATGCGTGCTCGTTCACCGGTCGGCGTTAGGCACACGGCGACCGAACGCGTCCAGAGGTTGTCTTGCGCCTTCGTGACCGCCTCCGGCTCATGGGTCATTCGAATCGAGCCCGGCGCCTCGGAGTACCACGCAACCAGGGCGTCCAGGTAGCCCCGAAATTCGCCGCGGACTGCGCCCTGGAGCTCCACTGGAAGCAAATCGATGCGTTGCCACGCCGTGCCGGCGGCGTTGGCTTCGTCGCCAACGATCTCTCGCCGATGCTCGAATCGGCCAGCGGCGCCCGAGAAGGCGAAACCGACGAGCAACGCGAACAGGCTGTACACAGCACTGTCGACGACACCCACGCCGGTGCGAGCGTTGCTGCCGCGCCGCGCGATCTGGCGCAGACCAAATCGGCGTCCGAGCTCGATGAACAGCAGCATCGCGGAGAAGAGACCGACGGCGATGCCAATAGCGATGATCGCGAAGCGAATGTGCAACATAGAACCCCTAGAGTCGCAACTGGAGTCGTGATTGAAAGAATTGCGTCGCGCCTTTCGTCCCGAATCGGGTGAGCACGCCGTACCCGTACCCAAACTCGAGACGAATATTGTCGGTGACGTACCAATTGATCATCGGCGTGACTCGCCAGAAGATCCCGCCCTGGATCGGCCCATTCGTCAGGTTGCTATATGAGAACTTGATCAATGGTGCCCAGGCACCAGGCCCGCCTTGCATCACCGTGCTGTCCGGTGAGACTTCTTTGAAGTAGTTGCCAGCGAGATTGAAGCTTCGAACTTCACCGGTGGTGATCCACGAGACGACAGCCTCTCCGCCATGGAACCATGGATTGCCAGTCTGGCTCGAGTTCACCTTCTGCCAGTAATACTCTCCCCCAAGGAGCAATCGACCCGGACGGTAGTAGAGCTCAGGACCGAAAGTGAGCGCCGATGCGGCGGCGAACGGCCCGGTGTCGATGAAGTACAGCGCGGGAAACGCCTCCGGCTTCGACCGCAATCGCAGGGTGTCGTGATTCGCGTCGCCGATGCGGAAGTTCATCGCCATGTGCAACAACGTGCCGCTCGTGTCCGACGCGCGTGGATCCCAACCCGCGCGCGCGACGAATTGATAGTTGTATGACGAGAAGCTCTGCCCTTCGGACAAGGCGTCGGTGAATGCGCCCAGATTCCAGAAGACGTGCGACGTCGGCAGGTAGCCGAGCCATTTGATGCCGTCGGCGAGCAGAGGAACCGTTGCGTCAGTGAATGGCAGTCGCTCCATCGACCAGCCGTCGTAGCCGACCATCACCTTGTTGAGGCTGAATCCCTCTTTCGCGCGCCCGATGAAGAAGTGGCTGTAGATCTCGGGGACGGCGATCATGAGTCCCGTTTGCCGAACCAGCCACTTATATGTTGCCGCGTCGTACATGACGCCGGCTTGCCACGTGAACGACCGCTTGGTCTTGAAGCGCCCGCCGAGCAGAATGCGTGCGTCGCGCAGCCGAAATTCCGGATTCAGGTTCGGGAACTGCTCCCTACTCGCCGAGTCCTGCGAGTACGCAGCGACGTCGAAGAGCAAACCCGCACCCACGTGCAGGGTCATGAAACCGAGATCCCACTCCGGGCGGGTGAGCAAACTCCGGCGCAGGGATTCATTGTCGGCCTCGCCGGCCGTGAGCTCGTTCACGAGGATCGAGTCCCGCGTCGAATCCGTCCGTGTCGCCGTGGGACCAGGCTTCTGCCCCAGGGCTGTCATGATATTCGTTAGGCTGAGCGCGACAAGTGCGATGGCCGTGCGACGCCTCACGATGGTCAGTACTCGTCGAAGTAACGCTGGATCGTCAGCGGATCAGTCGTCTTGAGCAGCGCCAGGCGCAGCAGCACGCGCGCTTTCTGCGGATTCAGGCCTAACGACGCGACGAAGTGCAGGCTGTCGTCGTTCACCTCGACGTTCCGTCCGACCTGGCCCGTTGTGACGCGTGACGAACGCACGCAGACGATGCCGCGCTTCTCCTGTGCCTCGAGCGCGGCGAGCGCAGGCTTCGTCATGTTGCCATTCCCGACGCCGGCGATGATGATGCCCTTGGCGCCGGCCGCGGCGGCCGCGTTGATCAGCGCGCCGTCCATGTTCTCCGTCGCCATGATGATGTCGACGCGCGGCAGGACGGTCGTCTTCTCGACGGCGAAGTCCGTGCTCACCGTGTTCTTGCCGACCGGACCGCGATACCACTCCGGCACGCCGTAGGCAACGGTGCCGATCAGGCCGGAAAGCGGCGACATGAACGTTTGCACGGCCGTCGTGCTCGTCTTCGTGAGCGACGACGCGCCGTGGATCCAATCGTTGACCACGACGAGCACGCCCTTGCCCGCGGCGTCCCGGTTCGCGGCGACGGCCACGGCATTGTAGAAGTTCAGCGGACCGTCCGCCGAAAGCGCCGTCGAGGGACGCATTGACGCGGTCAGCACCACCGGCTTGCGCGACTTGACGACGAGGTTGAGGAAATACGCAGTCTCCTCGATCGTGTCGGTCCCGTGTGTGATCACGACGCCCGAGACATCCGGCATCGCCAGGAGCTCGTTGACGCGATTCGCGAGCTTGAGCCACACCTCGTCGTTCATGTCCTGCGAGCCGATGTTCGAAATCTGCTCGCCACGCAGATGCGCCAGCTTCTTCGCCTGCGGCACTGCGTTGAGCAATTGCTCGACACCGACCTGGCCGCTCGAGTAGCCGGACTGCACGTCGCTCGCCGCGGCACCGGCGATGGTACCACCGGTCGCAAGCACAACGACGGTCGGTAGGCCGTCGTGATTGTGATTGCCATTCCCGTCCTGAGCGATCGCGCACGACGGCACAAAGCCCATCGATACAAGGAGCGCCACGATTACTGGAAGTTGCGCTCTCCAATCACTAGTGCGACTCGACATGGGACTTCTCCTGTTGGATCAATCGCTCACCGAGTGATGAGCGCCTTCAGCGCCTAACGCCCGGACCCCGTGAGGGCCGTCGGGTTGAGGATTTCGTCAATCTGCTGATCGGTGAGGATGTGCTTCTCACGGACCAGCTCGAGGATGCCGTCGCCCGATTCGAGCGCCTCGGCGGCGAGCTCCGTCGCCTTGTCGTACCCGATGACGGGATTGAGCGCCGTGACCGTCCCAATGCTCGACTCGAGGTAATGTTGACAGACGTCGGCGTTGGCGGTGATCCCGTCGATGCAGAACTTGCGCAGCGTGTTCGCGGCGTTCACGAAAAGCTGTTGCGACTCGAAGATCGCCGCGGCCATTACCGGCTCGAATGCGTTGAGCTGGAGCTGGCCCGCCTCGGCCGACAGCGTTACGACGAGGTCGTTCCCAATCACTCGATAGGCAACCATGTTCGTGACTTCCGGAATCACCGGATTCACCTTGCCCGGCATGATGGACGAACCGGGCTGGGTCGCGGGCAGATTGATCTCGTGCAGACCGCAACGGGGACCCGACGACAGCAGTCGCAGGTCGTTGCCGACTTTAGCAAGTTTGATCGCGAGGCTCTTGAGCGCCGACGAGTAGAGCACGAACCCCTGCGTGTCCTGCGTCGCTTCCACGAGATCCTCGGCAAGACGAATCGGCATCAGCGTAATCTTCCCGAGATGATCGGCGCACTTTTGCGCGTAGCCCTTCGGCGCATTGAGGCCGGTGCCGATCGCGGTGCCACCCATGCTCACTTCGCACAGTACTACCTTGATCGCCTCGAGCGCGCGCACTTCGTCGGCGAGCGTTCGGGCAAACGCCTTGAACTCCTGCCCGAGTGTCATCGGCACCGCGTCCTGCAGCTGGGTGCGGCCCATCTTTACGATGTTGCTGAACTCCTTTGCTTTGACCCGGAAGGCCTCGATGAGGTCTTCGAACGCCGAGACGACCTGCGCGTTCCCGAGGGCCATGCCGATGTGCATCGCTGTCGGATACGAGTCGTTCGTCGACTGCGAGCGGTTCACATGATCGTGTGGATCGACGTACTTGTATTCACCCTTGACGTGACCCATCAGCTCGAGCGCGCGATTCGCGATGACCTCGTTCGCGTTCATGTTCGTCGACGTGCCCGCGCCGCCCTGTAGAATGTCGAGCTGAAACTGCTCGTGGAGCTTGCCGTCGATGATCTCCTTGCACGCGCCCTCGATACCGTCGAGCACCTCGCGCGAGAAACCGCCCGTCTCGAAGTTCGCGCGCGCCGCCGCGAGCTTCACCATCGCGAGCGCCTTGATGAAGTTGGGAAACTGACTCAGCGGCTGACCGGTGATCTGAAAGTTCTCGAGTGCGCGCGCAGTCTGTACGCCGTAGTACGCGTCCGCCGGTACTTCGAAATCGCCTAGCAGATCGTGCTCAGTCCGAGTCTTCTTCGCGGGCATGCGAACCTCACCATTCGATGTAAACGGCGTGTGCCGCGCGTCGAGGCCTAACGAGGCGCGGTCGCGAATGCGATGACAAACGCAAGCTGAGACCTCGCTCAGCCGCGACCGAGTGGACGAAGGTCCAACCGGCGAACGCGGCTGCACTGCCCGGGTTGGACAATCACCGTCGTCGAGCGTCGTACGTCACAGGTCAGAGTGACGACTTCTGTTTCGCCGCCGTGCGGCGAATCGTCGAGCATCGGAGGCGCGCTGCTGCGTCCTCGGCGACGCCTCTTCGACGAGGAGACTCGATGGACATCCAGATCCAGTTCTCGCGCGACGGTGTAGGGTCCGTGGTCGTACCGGGCCTCGCGTATGCCGGTGTGCGAACCCTGGCGAAGTTGCTGCCCTCAATCGTGCCGACCAGCGCGACGCTCGCGCTACTCGGCGCGCTGCTCTGGTTCGCCGCGGCGATTTATCTCTTCTTCGTCGTCACCTGGCAGCGCGACGACAATTGGCTCGCGGCCGGTCTGCTCATCGGCTTGGTCATCTTCGGCGGCGCGCTGGCGGCGGATTTTCTCGTCGGCATGCTCGACATGGGCTCGCTAGCCAGATCGATGCCCGGCATGCTCGAATCGTCGGTTGGATTGATTCTGCGGACGCTCGTGCTCATTCCGGCGTCCGGCGGAGTAGTCGCGGGCGCGCGGTGGCTCACCGCAGAGATAGGACGCGGCGGCGCGATCACGCGCTAGACTCCCCGCGGCTCTCGCCTCGTTGGGCGGCCGCAATGACATAGGGGCTTGGGGCTAGCGGCCAGAGATGCAGGACGCCGAGCGCGTTGCGCGTCTCGCGTTGTGAAGCGTTAATTCCGAGTCTCGCGCGTTCCACATCCATCGTCCTTCGATCAAGCCAGTGTCGCAACTCTCGACTCCGACCGCGTACAGCTACGAGTCCGGCCGTACCTACCGGCTCGAGCGGCTCATCGGCAAGGGCGGTTTTGGCGAGGTCTATCTCGCGACGGCGACGCCATCGGAAGGGATGCCAGCGCAGGTGTGCGTCAAGATCAGTGAGCGCATGACGGCGTGGCTCCGCGAGGCGTACTTCGCCGAGTTGCTCGATCGCGAGCCGCGAGCGCTCCGCGTGTTCGACCGTTTCGCGATCGTGGACGGTCTCCGCATGCGCTACTGCCTCGCGATGGAGTACGCCGAACATGGAGACCTGAGCGCGTGGTTGGCGCAGAAGGGGCCGCAGTCCGAGCGTTTCGTTAGGCGCGAGATCGCCGCGATCCTCAAGGCGCTCGATGCACTTCATCGCGGCCAGGCAATGCACCGCGATCTCACGCCGTTCAACGTCTTCGTCTGCGAGAACGAGGAGCTCAAGCTCGGCGACTTCGGGATCGCGACGCATCAACTCAGTCGCCGCGGCGTCACCGCCGATGCGTTCAACGTCCTCAACGCGCCGACGGAGATCGCGTGGGGAAAGATCCGTCGCTGGCAGCAGCGCGACGACATCTATCAGGTCGGCCTCATCGCGTCGATGCTGCTGAAAGGCGACATCACGAGCCCGATGCGGAGCAAGGATGTCCGGCGCCTCCCCTGCAGCGACCATCTCAAGGAAGTCATCCACCGCTGCCTCGGCTCACGCGGCAAGCGTTACGAGGCCGCGAACGAGCTCATCGCCGCGCTCCACGCCAAGTCGAGTCAGCCAAATCTCGGCCGGATCACGAGCCTAACGGGTAAGCACATCGCATTCACCGGCTTCCTCAGCCGCCCGCGCAGCGAGGCGATCGCTGCGGCCAAGAAGGCAGGCGCGATCGTGCAATCGAAGCCAGGGCAGTCGACGGATGTCCTCGTGCGCGGGAAGCCTAACAAGCAGCAGATCGCTGGCCAGGTCGGCGGGACGAAGCTGATGGAGATCCGCCGAATGGCGGCGCTCGGGCATCCGGTCAAGGTGATCGGGGATGGGCAGTTCTGGAGGTTAGTGGACACACGGCCGACTCGCGGCAAGACAAGGACACCTCGTAAACGCGGCAACGTGCGCCGATGACAAGCTGAACAACTCGGGCTTTCGTTGGCACAGCACAAAACCCAATTTTGCTCTATGCGTGACATCCGAGGGGCAGCCGTGCAATTCCAGCACGCGCCCGGCGACAAAGCGTACAATCTCTCCCGCGTTCGACACTTCGTCACCGAAGGCGCACGTTCTCACGTCGAGATCATCGCCTTCCCGGAGATGTGTCTCACCGGCTACTGGCACACGCGCAAGCTTTCGCGAGCAGAGATGAAGGCGCTGGCGGAGCCCGTACCCGATGGACCGTTGAGCCAGGAGCTCCTGCGTCTCTCGAGCGAGCATGGCATGACCATCGGCGCAGGCCTGATCGAAGAGGCTCCTGACAGCCGGCTCTACAACGGGTACGTCGTCGCCATGGCTAATGGGACGTGGGCCGTCCACCGCAAGCTGCACGAGTTCGTGAGCGAATACCTGGCCAACGGCGATCGCTACACGGTCTTCGATACGCCGCATGGCTGCCGAGTCGGCGTGCTCACCTGTTACGACAACAACATCGTCGAGAATGCGCGAGCGACAGCGCTCGCCGGCGCCGAGATCCTCCTCGCGCCGCATCAGACGGGCGGGTGCAACTCGGTTAGCCCGCGCGCCATGAAGCCGGTGGATCCGGCGATCTGGGCGCGTCGACACGAGGATCCCGACGCGATTCGGGCCGAACTCTGTGGACCGAAGGGGCGAGCGTGGATCATGCGCTGGCTTCCGAGTCGCGCGCACGACAACGGGATGTTCCTCCTCTTCGCCAACGGAATTGGTCCGGACGACGACGAGATCCGTACCGGAAACGCAATGATACTTGACCCGTACGGGGAGGTGATCGTCGAGACCAGTGAGCCAGGCGACGCCATGGTCATGGCGGACCTCGATGCCTCGCTCATCCCAACGTCGTCTGGCCGCCGGTGGCTGCGCGCACGGCGACCGGAATTATACGAATCCTTAACTCGGCGAACGGGCAACGAAATGGATACGCGCCGCGTCCGATTTGGAGAGTAGTAGCATGCGAGTTGCGAGAATACTGATCACGCTCTTGGCGGTCGGCGCCGTCGCCGGCTGCGACGTCGCCGCGACCACCCTCACTGGCACGACGGGCGGTCAGCCCGCAGTGCGCGTCGTCAACGCATTCACGAGTCCCGTCGACGTGCTCGTCGACGGCAGCGTTGCGATCTCCGCGCTCGCCGCCGGCCAGGTCGTCTCCACCAACACGACGGCCGGCAATCACTCGGTCGTGCTACGGCCAACAGGCGCGAGCACGACGACGTCGCAGACGATCACCGCGGCCACGGGCGCGATGAGCACGATTGCCGCCGCGGTCGCCGTGGGCGGCGCGCTGACGAGCGCAGTACTCGACGACACGAACAACGTCGTCCCATCCGGCGCAACGAAGCTGCGAGTAATCCACCTCGCGCCGAATGCGGGCACGCTGCAGGTCTATCGCACACAGCCTGACTTCTCGACGCCGGTCTCGTGGCAATCGCCGTTTAATTATCAATCGGACCCGACGAGCGCGACGTTCGTCCAGAGCACGGTCGGAAGCTGGGAGGTTCGCGTCTGGCAATCGCCGGCCGACGCGAGTGGCTGGGACACCGCGCCCGCGAGAATCATCGTGCCACTCGTGAGCGGCGAGAAGGCAACGATTGTGATTCTCGACAAGACCGGTGGAGGCGTGCGGCTTCAGTTGCTCTAGCCGCCGCGACGCCCCCGTCACGCTCACAGGGTAGATGCTATCGACGCTCCGACACCATCAGCTTCCCAAGATCTGCCCACCTTACGAGGATGACGTTGTTGTCCCGCAGCGCCTTCTTGAACTCCGCGCTCCGCACGACATCGTAGTCCCGTTGACGCCACGCCGAGCCGTACGGCTCGTGGTTCACCGTCACCGCCTGGAGCTCGGAGTCGTCGTGGCCGAGGTGCACGATGATTTCGTTGAGTCCCGGTTTGAGATTGGCGATCGTGTTGAGGTAGAACTCCTTCCAGTGATCGCGCGCGACGTCCGGCGACGCAACGACCACGTTGTCTACGGCGATGTCATTTGGCGAGAGCGGCATCGGCGAACCGCCCTGGAGGCTGCCGCGAAACGCGAGAAATGGCAGATGATAGTCGTGCGCGACCTTCACGTACGTCGCCATCAGTTCCGGCGTCGTGAAGAGGGCACCCATGTGGCTGTCGAGATGCGTCGGGCGAACGCCGAGCGCCATCGCGCGATCGATCTGCGCTCGTAATTCACGTTCGACGTCCGCGGCCTTCGCTCTCGCGACGACGGGCGGTACATCGGACGGAAAGGTCCCATCCGCGTCGAGTAAACTCTGAACCTGGTCGCTCGGCGCAACACTTCCCCACCGGTATGTTTGCCACTCGCTGGTGAGCGTTAGGTGCAAGCCCAGATCGGCGTCGGGGTGCGCCTTGGCGTACGCGGCGACCTCCGTCACCCACGGCGTCGGCATCATGATGCTCGCCGACGAGATCGCACCCTGATCGAGCGCGTCGAAGCTCGCCGAGTTCACGGAATGCGCAACGCCGAGGTCGTCGCCGTGGAGGATGAGGAGCTTCGCGTTGGCGGGATAGCCAAGTCGTTCGGCAACGGTCTTCGTCTGCGCGGGCAATGTGGCAGCGAACATCAAAAGAGCCAGTGACGCATAGTGCAGCTGGTGCATTGAAGCCTCCGTGGCGCGTTCCTGGGTAGGTCGCAAGGCAAGAGAGTACCAGCATCGCCGCCAGGTGGAAAGGAAGCGCGCGGAGCGCTACTATAGCGACATGATTCGCTCTGCATGGTTGGCCTTGATTGGCAGCATCACAGTCGCAAGCTGCGAAAGCCCTACTGGCCCGGCGCGCGACAACTCGCCGGTTCAAACGGACGCGACGGCCTATACTCTTCTCCGGACCGCTCACGCGTACCAGGCGACGGCGCTTGCAACGTACGTCAATCGGACCGGCAACTCGGTCTACTATGCGCGCTGTACCAGTTCTGACACTGGTCCCATGTGGGGGCTCGGGCGGACGGGGGCCGACAGCTTACGTCGGTTTTTCACGTCTTTCGCATGGGCATGCGTAGGCGGCGTACCGATGGGCGAGATCAAACCGGGAGAGAGCGTCACGGCTCGCGTCATCCTCGGTTCCCTCGATGAACCGAGCATGAACCCGCCACTCCGACCGGAAGACATCACCGGCACCCTGCGGGTTTTTCTCGAGCTCTGCGCGCAGTACGGCGCTGACTCCGATAATTGCGTGCGGGCGCCGCTAACGCTCCGCCAGTCAAACGCTTTCCTCGTTCGATTCTGAACCCGACCGCCGACACTCAACACCAACGCGCATGCCCCCGCAGGGACTCACCGCCGGCCGGCTTGCCGCCGGCCTAACGATTGGTTGCTTGCTCTCCGCGTGCCGCCCCACGCCGTCACCGCAGACCGCGGCGACGCCCGCAACGCGCCCACGACCCGTACAGATGGCACCGCTCGCCACGCTCAACGCACACCGCGTCATCCCCGAGCCCGTTTCGGTGAGCGCGGGTACGGGCGCGCCCTTCGCGCTCAGTGCGACGACGGCGATCGTCGTCCCCGCGAACAACGCTGACGCGGCGCGCGTCGCCGAGCAGCTCGCCGCAATGCTCCGGCGCTCGACGGGCTACCCTTACCCCGTCTCCACTGCCGACACGCCCGTGCCTAACGGCGCAATCGTGCTCCGGCTCGGCGGCGGTGCGGAGCTTGGGAGCGAAGGCTACGACCTCACGATCGATGCGAATGCGGCGCAGATCCTCGCCAGCACCGCTGCCGGGCTCTTTTACGGGACGCAAACGCTCCGTCAACTGCTCCCCGCACCGGTCGAGGCCGAACAGAATGAGCTGCGGATGGTCAGCGCGTGGACGCTTCCGCCCGGCAGGATCATCGATCACCCACGCTTTGCGTGGCGTGGAGCGATGCTCGACGTCGCTCGCCATTTCTTCACCGTCCACGAAGTGAAAGAGACGATCGACCTCCTCGCACTCTACAAGCTGAATACACTGCACCTGCACCTCTCCGACGACCAGGGATGGCGCATTGCGATAGACTCCTGGCCCAACCTCACGATCGTTGGAGGTAGCACCGAGGTCGGAGGTCATCCCGGTGGCTTCTACACCAAGCAGGACTACGCGTCGATCGTTAGGTACGCGCAGGATCGGTTCATCACGATCGTGCCGGAGATCGACATGCCGGCGCACACCAACGCCGCGATCGCTTCTTATCCGCAACTCGGATGCAGCAAGCCGACCCCGGGCGTCTATGGCGGGACGCAAGGAGCCGGCGTCTACACTGGTATCGCCGTCGGCTTCAGCTCACTCTGCCCAGACAGCGAGGTGGTTTACAAGTTCATCGACGACGTCGTGCGCGAGTTGAGCGCGATGACGCCGGGCCCGTACTTCCACGTCGGCGGCGACGAGGTCGAAGCGCTCACGAACGAGCAGTACGCGCGCTTCGTCAATCGAGTGCAGGACGTCGTCTACAAGTACAACAAGACGATGGTCGGCTGGGAGGAGATCGGCAAAGCGCAGCTCCGTCCGACGACGATCGCACAGCAATGGAAGAGCGACAGCGCGCTGCTCGCGTTCAAGCAGGGCGCCAAGCTCCTGCTCTCGCCGGCGAGCAAAGCCTATCTCGACATGAAGTACACGCCTTCGACCGAGCTCGGTCTCGACTGGGCGGGCTACGTCGATCTGCGCACGTCGTATGACTGGGATCCTGTGACATACCTGCAGGGTGTCCCGGAGCAGGCCGTCGTCGGCGTCGAGGCGCCGCTCTGGTCCGAGACGGTGCAGAACATCACCGCGGCGCAGTACATGATCGTTCCTCGACTTCCGGCGATCGCCGAGGTCGCCTGGACGCCCGCATCGGCCAAGAACTGGGACAGTTTCCGTTCGCGGATCGCCGCGCACGCCCCGCGCTGGCGATTCCTCGGCGTGAACTACTATCCGTCACCAGAGGTTGCGTGGTGATCGTTAGGCCCAACCCTCCACCCTCGTGACTGCTTCTCAGACCGACCGCGCACAACCCGAGTCATTTCGCGGACGCGCGTTGATGGTGTCCCTCACCGTGAACAACCTCGAACGGAGCCGAGATTGGTATCGTGACGTCATCGGTTTTACCGTCGATCGCGAGCACCAACGAGACGGCAAATTGATGGCGGTGTCGCTCAAAGCCGGCGCCGTCCAGATCCTGGTCAACCAGGACGACGGCGCGAAGGGAGCGAATCGCGTCAAAGGCGTCGGCTTCTCGATGCAGATCACGACGACACAGAACATCGACGAGCTCGCGAAGCGCGCCAAGGATCACGGCGCGACGCTCGACACGGAACCCATGGACACACGGTGGGGGGCACGGATATTCCGCCTCACCGACCCCGACGGATTCAAGCTCACCATCTCATCCGAGCGCCCTTCGTGAACCATTCCCAACAGAGTACGCGAGCCTCGCTCGCGACGTTTCTCTGCCTAACGTTTGGCCTCAGCGCGATCTGGTACACGCTGATCATCCAGGCGCACAGCCTCGGCGCGCATGGCGGCCTGTACGTCCTCGCGCTCATGTGGTCTCCGGGCACGAGCGCGCTCGTTACGCGTCTGATCTTCCAGCGCAACCTGCGCGGCGAAGGGTGGGGCTGGAACATGATCACGACGCGCAGCGCGATCCTCGCGTACCTCCTCCCGTTAGGCTACGCGACCGTCGCCTATGGACTCGTCTGGGCGACCGGCCTCGGCGGCGTCGATCTCAGCCGGTTCCACTACGGCATCGCAACCTTCCTCGTGGTCGGATCGCTTCAGAGCTTGATGTCGGCGACCGGCGAGGAGCTCGGCTGGCGCGGCTTCCTCGTGCCGACGCTCGCGAAGACGATGTCGTTCGGACGACTCTCACTCCTGAGCGGCGCGATCTGGGCCGTCTGGCACATGCCGCTCATCATCTTCGCCGACTACAACGGCGGCACGCCTGCCTGGTACTCGGTGACCTGCTTCGCGCTGATGGTCGTCGCGCTCGGCGTCCCCTTCGCGTGGCTGCGATTGCGCTCCGGAAGCGTCTGGCCCGCGGCGATCCTGCACGCGTCGCACAATCTGTTCGTCCAGGCCTTCTTCGATCGCGTGACGGTGGACACGGGCCCGACACGCTGGCTCACGGGTGAATTCGGCGCGGCGTTGGCGCTCGCGATCGTCGTCACAGCGTGGATTTTCTGGCGGTATCGCGGCTCGGTAATGATGCCTAACGAAGCACCAGGCGTTGCCGCGCCCTCCTTGTCGACGCATGCGGACGCGCTCAATGCGACGCCAGTCGGCCGCGGCTGATCAATGAGGCGTTGGGCCGTCGCACATGACACGCGTCGACTATGACTCGATCGCGGCGGATTATGACGAACGCTACGCGCGCAACGACTACCGCGGGGTCGCCGATGCGCTGACGCGGTTTCTGCGCACGACGAGGTCGCCCGTCGTGCTCGAGGTGGGGTGTGGCACCGGTCATTGGCTTGCCGTCGCCGCCAGCGCGTCAAGCCTCGTCACCGGCGTCGATCGATCGTGGGAAATGCTCCGCCGCGCGCGACGCGCCGCGCCACGCGCGCTCATCGTCCACGGAACAGCGGAGCAGCTCCCTTGGGCGTCGCAGAGCATGGATCGCGTGTTCTGCATCAACGCGTTCCATCACTTTGCCGACAAAGCTGCGTTTCTCCGGGAGTGCCGACGGGTACTGCGTCCGGGCGGCGCGTTCCTCACCGTCGCCATCGATCCGCACATCGCGACTGACAAATGGTGGATCTACGACTACTTCCCGACAAGCCTCGAGGCCGACCGTCGGCGTTACGCATCCACTGATCTCCTTCGCCGCGATCTTCTCGACCTCGGATTCGCGGCCGCGTCGACCGAGGTTGTGCAACACATGCCCGCCGAGCGCTCCTTTGACGTCGCTCTCGCGCGCGGATCACTCGAGCGCTCGTCGACATCCCAGCTGATGGTGATCAGCGACGCCGAATACGAGTCGGGCATTGCGCGTCTCCGAAAGGACCGCCCCGTGCTGCGATCGGATTTGCGACTTTATGGAACAGTCGCCACCCTGTCAGCCCGAGCAGCGCGCCTCACAGTCCCTGTCATCCTGAGGAGCGAAGCGACGAAGGATCTCCTTTTCACCGCGAGAACCGAGAATGAATGTCACGCTCAGGGCGTGAGGCGCAGACCAGCCGCAAGCGAGATCAATCGCGGTTTGAAGGATCAAAATCTGAAAGCGCTCACCACGTTTGAGTCGGAGTCGGATGCGCATCATACTTAAGAAAAGCCCAAGTATCGTAACCGCGGTCAAGGGCATCATGATGAACAAGACGACCGCCGCAGTGCGACCTGTAATTGTATTGGGAGATTCCGCGCCTTGTGAAAGCACGACTGCGAACCCTGTGACGAAGATCGCGAACTCGATGCCGGCGATTCGCCACAGGATCCTTGCCAGCCTTCCCAGCCCATGGTCTGAAACCTCCATGCGACACCTCCTCCTATACCGTATACCCTTTCTCGGTTTCGTGCTCGCGACAACTTTGGCTGTTGCGAGTTGTGGCAAATTCGCTCAACAGGCCGATGCCCAATTCGGCGATCAGCATTTCAAAACATCGATCGCATTGGTCGAGCTGTATCATGTGCGACATGGCGCCTATCCCGCCTCGCTCGCGGATCTAGACTTCATTGGCGATTGGGACAAGATCGCGTTGGTCAACGTTCGCTACGAGCGACTGTCCGACGGCTATGCGCTCGATGTCGTGCGAGGTTGGGTCGGCAAACCCACGATCAGCTACCCGAAGGAGTTCTGGCACGGGCTCGGGTTGAAGCGAACGAATGTAGCCATGATACCGCCGCCAAACGGCGATTGAGCTATGCGTGACCCGTCGGGAATACGAGCAGAGTTCGACGAGGAATGCCGACGCGTCGGCGTGCGACTCGACGATGTCCTGCATTTGCTCGACCCATCGCCGCCGCGTGTGCCAGGACTGCACGCAATTGGATTCGACCTCGCCGTGGGCCTCGAGTATCTCCAGGCCATGCCGGACAATGCCGGCACGATCGCGTTCGTCGAGTGCATGCGGCCGCATCTGCTGCTGGCCGCCCATCACCGCGCAACGTTGGCCGGCGCGCAACAAGGAGCCTTACAGGCCGGGCCGAGAGTCGAGTTGTCCCCCGCGCCCATCATGGCGTACCGAACGATGCGCGAGATCGACGATTACGAAGAGTACTTGCTCGCGGTCGTCTGTTCGCTCAGCGGCGACGACGCGGCACGCGATCGCGTGCTCGAGCGTCGCGGCATCTACACGCGATACGCAGAGATCTTCGACGCGTACCTCGAGCTCGCCGGCGACGGCGTCGAGGGAGCCGAGGCCCTGCGGCGCGCGACCTTTCTCTACTGGTGCTCCGCGACTCAACCAGCGTGCCTAACGGGCGTGGCCGAGTTGGCCGAGTCGCAGGAGTTGGATGTCGTCGAAACGCTCGACCATCTCTGCGAGCGAGGCACGCTCGATCCGCAGTTGCGCTGGATGCTCGGCTACTATCACGGTCGCTTCCCGGCTGTGTTCGGCCGCTTCGAAAAGACGCGTGCGCTGCAGCGCGTGCTCAGGCGGACATTTCCCGAAGCATGGCGCGCCGCCGAGCCCGAGACGCGAGATTTTGAGCATCGCGGCCTCATGGGAAGGTTCTGGAATGACGTCATCACGAGCGCGACTGACGACTGACACAACTATTGCCGCACGAACTTGAACGGCCCGCCACCAATTCGAAAGTTGCCCGTGATCGTGTCGCCCTTGAGCGTCCCGTCGAAGACCTCCGTAGTGTCCGCCGCCGACCACGCCGAGAGGAGAACCAGCTCGAGCTGGCCATTGTGCGCCGAGCCGAGCATCCCGCACGGAAGACAACCGACGTAGCCGAGGCGCGGGCGCGGCCAGTATTGCCCGCTCAGTGCATCGGCTTGACCACTGCGCGACCCCGGCGACTCGACCCAGATGTTGAACTCGGTGAACTGCGCGCCGAGTGCGGGAATCGTCGATTGGTCGAGCTGAAAGCGGCCCTCGATCGCCTCCGTCTGCGGTGCCGTAACCTGCACGCTGTCGTACCGCAGCCTGACGAGTGAGCCGAACACGCCGAGTCCACCGCTCACACGACTGATCAGCCCCTCGCCCGAAAGCGGATCGTTGTGCGTCCGATACCAGTCGTAGTAGTTGGAGTCGACGGCGGACACCGTCACCGCTTGCGCGAATCCCGGGATGAAGACGTGCGGCAGGTCGTCGAGATCCGCGTTGCGCAACATCCCGGGAAGCTGCACGTGCGTGCTCTCGGTGAAGAACGAGCGCGGCCCGAATGGCGTCTCGACGCGCACGAAGTAGCTCCGCGCCGTCGGCGACGCCGGCCAGTCGAGCATCAGCGTGGCGCTCGAGCGATCGAAGCTGCCTAACGCCGCGCTCATCGCCGTCGCACCGTCCGGCACCGACGTCTCGGCGCTGAGCTGCTCACCCGCGGTCGTTACCACCGTGAGCCGGTACGTCGCGTTCCGTTGGAGTGAGCTGCCCGCGAGCGCGAAACGGTAGACACCGTGCCCGGCCCCAGGGCCGCCGTTGTTGTCCTCGTGCGCGACGAGCGTGCCGCCGTCCGGCGTCGTCAGCGTCATGAGCGCCCCGGTCTCCGCGATCCCCGCGTCGCTCCCGATCGGATCCTCGAGATCGAACGACGGCGCGATGATGTCGACGCGCCCGGAATTCGTGCGCTCCAGTAGCACGACTTGGGTCTGCGCGCTTCCGCTCAACACACCGTGCAGTGCGAGCTGCGGCGTCGTGCGCGGAATCGCCGTCTTATCGAGCTCGCACCCGCAGACGAGCGCGACGAGGACCGGAGAGTACTTCCTCAACTCAAAACGCAACGCGTACCCCCACACTCGGCAGAATCGGAAACTGGGTGTATCCTCGCCGCGTCGGACTGGCGGTCGCGTAGTCGTAGAAATAAACGAAGACGTTGCGCGCGTTGTACGCGTTGACGACGCTCACGTACGGCGCAACGGTCGCTCCGCGCACCGTCATCTCTCGCGAGACGTCGAGATCCAGCCGTTGCGTCGCCGGGAAGCGCGCCGAGTTGCGTGCCCCGCCTAACGGCTCGAGATAGATCGGCGGATTCCCCGTTCCCCACGTATCGTTTGCGGGATCATAAACTCGGCGGGCGATCTGGCCGACGATCGGCGTGTAGGGCGTTCCCGTCGCGTAGCCGAGGCGCGCACCGATGCGGTAGTGCGCAAGCCGCCACGTCGCGACGGCATTGACATCGTGTCGCCGGTCATTGCCCGGAGCCCACCGCACGCCGTCGCGCTCGTGCGACGCGACACCGTACGAGTACGAAAGCCAACCCGTTGGCCCTCGCGCCGGCTGCCAACGCGCTAGCAGATCGACCCCGTAGGTGAGACCAGTCGCGGCGAAAAACTCGTCGCCGCGGACCGTTGGATCTTCGTACGGATTCGCGTCGAGGACGCGATCGTACTTCTTCACGTAGCCCTCGATCTTGATCGACGTCGTCTCCAGTCGTCGCTCCACGCCCGCGACCCAGTGCCACGCCGTCTCGACGGGAATGTACTGATCGCTCGCGAGCCAGATGTCGAAGAAGCGGAACGGACCGTCGCCGGCGAGCGAATGCATGTTCTGCGTGACGCGGCCGGCCGCCGCAGTGAGCGCGATCGTCGGCGTCGCGAAGTATTTGACGGACAGTCTCGGCGACAACGCCGCCCAATCACGACCGCCGCTGAGCGCGTCGCCGCGCAATCCACCTTCGATCACCCAGCGGTAGGACACACGCCAGATGTCATCGAGCCATGCCGCATACGACATCGGGTCCTGGACGATGTCGAACGCGCTTGTTCCCGTCTCGGCCGAGCTGGATGAATAACCAACGTGCGTCGACGCGACCTCGTAACCGAGCGACCAGTCGTTGGCGCTGGTGCGCATCGCCAAAGACCCGTTTACTCGAACGTCGCGCACGTCGCTGCGCTGCGTCTCGGCGCCTTCCCCGATGTCGAGGCGCGTCGAGAACGCCGATGTGGAGACGCGCTGCTCGAACGAAATCCTCGAGGTGAAGTCCTTCGACAGCGTCGCGCCAACGACGCGGTTCCCCCAATCGTACTGCCACCCTCCCTGCCCCGCGCTCGAGAAGCTCGAGTCGTTGACCAGGCTGGCGAGGTTCAGATCGAGCAGGTCCTTGCCCGCGTATCCAGTGACGGCGACACGCCAGGCGTTAGGCAGCGTGTACGCGACATGTCCCTCGAGATCGACGAAGTGATAGGGGAAGTTGTCGCGGCTGAAGGCAGCCGCGACGGCATCGGCATAGGTCCGCCGGGCGGCGAAGCTCCAGTTGCCGCGGCCACTGCCCAACGCGCCGGCGAGCCGGGCCGACGTCGCGAGCACGGAGACGTCGGTCGTCCCGTGGATTCCCGCGCGCGTCTCATCTGCCGAGTGCACGTCGAGCACACTCGAGAGGCGGCCGTCGTAGCGCGCGGGGAAGGCACCGGTCATGAGCTCGATACCACCGACGGTCGCGTCCATGAACGTCGAGAACAGCCCGCCCATGTGAAATGGATTGTAGATCGGAATCCCGTCGAGCAGCACGAGATTCTGGTCGGCGCTCCCGCCGCGAACATTGAGCCCCGTATTGTAGTCGTTGCGCGCGCTCACGCCCGCGAGGAGCTGGACGACGCGCGCGACGTCCGGCTCTCCGATCGCAGGCACACCTGCCATCAGACGCGCGGGCATCGCGATCGTGCCGACGTTCGGTCGCGCGGTAAACGACTCGACCTCAGTGCGCGCGACGTCGGTGCGGACGGGCGCGAGCTGCTGCGCCTCCGTCTCCAATACGATGCTCACGCGAAGCGTATCGTTAGGCGCGACGCCGACAACACGATCGAGCGACCGGTAGCCGAGGCGCTGGATGTGAATCGTCGCGCGGCCGGCCGGAACGTTGATGAGCGCGAACCGGCCGGCGGAGTCGGTCGTAGTTCGTACAGCGCTGCCACTGACGCCGACCGCCGCACCGGGAATTGGCGAGCTATCGGGCCGGCTCGTCACTCGACCGATGATGATTCCACTACTCGGCGTTTGTGCGCCGAGCATCGCGGGAACGAAGAAGATCAGCAGGCCCTTTACAGGGTTCACGAACTCGTGCCTGGAGAAAGGTCGCCAAATCTGCGCCCGCGGCATCGGCGTGTCCAGCGGCCTGCACGTTCAGTATAGTTCTACTGTTCGATGTCGTGCGGCAGCCGGCAACCGTTGATCGAGGAGCGCTGCTGCCTAACGGCGCTACCTCGGCCTTGGACGTGAAACGCGTCCGACTTTGATTCGGTCGCAGCAGACTATGACAAACGCGACGCGCGAAACGGTAGATCCGGTACCCAGTGCCGCGGCCTAACGGCGAATGAGCTATGCGTGACCCGTCGGGAATACGAGCGGAGTTCGAGGACGAATGCCGCCGCGTCGGCGTGCGCCTCGACGACGCGCTCCACCTGCTCGACCCCGCGCCGCCGCGTGCACCGGGCCTGCATGGCAATATGCCTCGACGTTCCCGTGGGCCTCGAGTATCTCCAGGCCATGCCTGACAATGCGGGCACAGTCGCGTTCGTCGAGGTCATGCGCGTCGAGGAGGCGCTGCGACGCGTCGCCTTCCTCCTCTGGTGCGCGGCGACACAGCCGGCGTGCCTCACTGGTGTCGCCGAATTGACCGAGTCGCAGGAGTTGGACGTCGTCGAAACGCTCGACGGCGTCTGCAAGGAAGGCGAGCTCGATCCCCAACTCCGATGGATGCTCGGCTACTATCACGGTCGCTTCCCGGCTGTGTTCGGCCGCTTCGAGCGTGCGCGCGCGCTTCAGCACGTGCTCAAGCAGACGTTCCCGGAAGCCTGGCGGAGCGCGGACCGCGAGGCGCGGCACTTCGAGGGACGTGGGCTAATGGGCAGGTTCTGGAGTGACGTCATCACGAGCGAAGAGCGCGACTGATGAACGACGCAATCTCGTCCACAGGACGTTGACACTGTGTGCATGGCGCGATCGCGCGATTCGTCTTAATTAGCAAATCAGCAGCTCGAGGATCGTCGAGAGTACAAATGGTCAAATGGGTCAAGCTGACGAACGTTGGCTCGGGCTTCGCCGCCGAGCTCCTGGTCGAACGATTGCGCGGCGCCGGGCTGCATGCGCGAAGCTCGGGTGACGTTGGTATGTTCGGCGCGGGATTCCAGGGTCCCACCGCGCGCGGCATCGACGTCTTCGTCCTCGTCAACGAGCTGAGTGCCGCGCGCGAGATCCTAGAGGAGACCAGTGAGCCTGGTTAGAGCACGTCCGCGCGGTCGCGTACTTCTGGGCGATAGCGCCATTGCCGTTGTGGGCATTCGCGATTCGACACGTTTGGCGTGCACCGCAACCATCTCGTCTGACGGCACCTAACGACAACGGGCGACCGCATCAGCGGCCGCCCGTTCCAAACCGAGGCTGCAGACTGCTAATTGCCCGCGGCTTTGGGACGCGGAAGCGCCGTCGGCGGCAAGATCTTGTTCAGACGCATGTAATTCGAGATCTGGCTGTAGTGATCGGCCATGTCGAGCGCGTGGCCGAGGACCATGTTCGCGCGCGCGAACTGCCGCGACTGGCCATTACCGAAGGTCAGCGTCACCTGGTCCGCCAGCTTCCCGTCGCTCAGCTGCGCGAACGCGTCCTCACAGAACTTGAATGACGCCTTGAGCTTCGAGACGAGCGTGTCCTTAGGCCACTTCGCCTTCATCGAATCGGCGGTCGTCGAATCCTTCGCCGATATCGTCGCCTTCATCTCGCCGAAGTTGTTACAAAAGAAGTAGTTGTCGCTCGCCAAGTGCTGGGCAATGTACCCGATGGAGAGTTGGCCGGGCGTCGGCTTGTACCCGAAGATCGATTCGGGTATGGAATCGAAGGCCTGAGCGAGGTTACGCTGATAGGACATGGTCCGGCCACGGAATGACATCGTGATCGGATCGGTCGCCGGCGTACCCGACGGCTGTTGGGCAACGGCAGTCACTGGGAGCGCCAACACCAGCAAGGCAACGAAGGAGGTTCTCATGTCATCGTCCGGAGCTGAGGATGCCCGTGATTCTGGCCGGCGCCCGCCGACGGCGCAACGGTCCGAAATGACCGGAGATGGTAAACTCGTCATCGAGTCCGCGCGGCTCGACCTCGTCCTCGATACGCGCGAGGCCGTGCTCGCGCGCATCGAAGCGCTGAGTCCCGCCGACCGCGCGGAGGTGTCGCCGGAATGGGTCGAGCGCATGCGCCAGTCGACGCCGAGTCCGTGGACGCATGGCATGTCGCTGGTCGAGCGAACGTCGGGCGCGGTCGTTGGCAGCGGGGGGTATAAGGGTCCGCCAGACGACGACGGCGCGGTCGAGATCGCGTACGGCATCGGTGAGGAGTATCGCGGCCGCGGTTATGCCAAGGAAGGCGCCGCGGCGCTCGTCGAGTTCGCCCTCGGCGCCGGTGCGCGTTTAGTCTATGCTCACACTCGACCCGAAAATTCTGCGTCGGCCCGTGTTCTCGAATCGTGCGGCTTCGAGCGCGTCGGCGAAGTGGTCGATCCTGAGGACGGTCTCGTTTGGCGGTGGGAGCACCGAGAGTGACTACTATGTGCGCCGGTCCGATTAGGCTGACATGACGACATCGTTCTCGGCCCTCGCTCAGCTGCTCATCGCGCTCTCGCTCGTCGCTTGCGGCCGGACCACGCTGCCGCCGGCAACCGGCAACGCCTCCCAGCAAGCGCTCGCGGGCGACTGGGTCGTCGAATTCCGACTCGACAGCATGCGCACGGCCGGGAAGTGGCAAGCGGCGTCCTCGAGCTCCGCACGGGGCACCCTCCGACTCACCGACTCCAGCACACGCAGCGAGACCGTTCGCTCGACCATTGACGTCGACTTCACACCCCTCCTCGGCCGCCCGATGTCCTGCTTCGACCCGCGCCCGACATCGACGACGATCAGCCAGAACGGCGAGAGCACGAGCCTGGACTTCACGCCCGGCGCCGCGGACTGCGGATTCGGCGCCTCCGGAAAGTTTTATGGAGACTCATTGGTCGGAACGTGGGTGGAGACGTCCTTCATCGGACCGATGGCGACGGGCCGGTTCCGCATGAAGCGGTGATTGGGGCTAGGGGCTAGTGGGCTAGAAGGCTCCGCTTTTCATCTAGCCCCGAGCGCCTAGGCCCTCGCAGATCGTGACGCGCGACACATTCCTTGCTGCCTAACGAGCGATTTTCAGCGAGCTCGGCAACACATCGTTCGGAGATTCGTGACGTGCATAACAGACGGCGCGTCACCCCGCTGATATCTACTCGCCCACCTTCACGCGCCCACTTCAACAGGACGTTGTCATGGCAATCTGGAAGGAACCGACCACATCCAAAAAGGACACGATAATGACCCCTACCGCTGAACCAGCACTGCAGAAAGAGCCCGAGCTTCGCCCCGTTGATGTCGCCCCGCAGTCGGCTCGTCGAGCGGTGCCGCGTGACGCGAAGGAGTCCGTGATCTGTGCCGACATCAACATCACCGGCAAGATCGATGGCACGGGCCATGTCCGGATCGCCGGCCGTTTCGAGGGTGACGTCCACATCCAAGGCGACCTCACCATCGACGCCGGAGCGAAGCTCACCGGCGCCGTCAGCGCCAACTCCGTCACGATCGGTGGCGAGATCGTGGGCAACATCGAGAATGCCGCCAGCGTCGAGATCCTCGCGACGGGTGTTCTCAATGGGGACCTCAAGGCCGGCACGCTCAGCGTCGCCGCCGGCTCGCGTATGCGCGGCCGCGTGGAGTTTGGCTGGGGTGACGAGCGCGATCAACTTCCTGAGAAATCTTCGGCGTCGAAGTCCACGCTGAGCCTGGGGAATCGACACGCCTCGTGAGTACGCTGCGAAGGACTCCGGCTGGTGCGACGCGCACCTGTCCTCACTGCCGGGCAGTGATTCTGCAGAGCACGAGCGTCTGTCCTTCGTGCAAGAAGCACGTGCGGTTTGGAGGTCCGGGTGGAGACGCGGTTGTCTCCACCCTCACCCCACTCCGCGTCGAAGGCGCGATTCGTCATCCGAACATCGGCGAGGCCTGGGAGTACGCGGTGATGATCACGATCACCAACGACCGCGGCGAGGAGACCGCACGCCAGATCGTCGGCGTCGGCGCCATCCCACCGGGCGAGCAGCGGAAGTTCACGTTCTCCGTCGAGGTCTTCACGCCGGCGGGAGCGGTCGAGCAAGAGGCTGACGCCAAGATCCCCGCGATTCGAGGCAGCTCCGCGAACTGATCGCATCACGACTGTTCGGCGTCGCGGGCTGGCTCGCTGCCAGCATCGTTCTTTGGGACATCCGGGCGTAGCAGTTGCAGGCCTCCTCACGGTCGAGAAGCCATCTCTCAACCGTGGAGGTTCAGATGCGCTCGTCCATCGTCCGGCATGCGCGCGCCCTCATCACCGTCATCCTCGTCATCGCGGCCCTAACGGCGACGGCGATTCTGACGCGAACGTCGACCGTCCGCGCGCAGCAGCCGTCCGGAAATCCCGCCGAACAGGTGCGGCAGATGCAGGCAATGATGCGGGCGAACATTGAGGCCGTGATGGAGGGCACCCTAGCGGTGATGTCGCGCAAGGAGACCGCCGGCCAGATGGCGACTTTTTCAAAGAACTATCTCGACGCGCTCGTGGCGAAGGGCTTCACGCGCCAGGAGGCACTCGCTCTCGTCGCGGCGCACTCGCCGACGGTAATTCCTGGAGCTCGGTGAATCCACCTCGCGTACCATAGCCAACGGAGTGCCACGCCTTGAAGAAGAGGACATTGCGCTCGCTGGCCGGCGTTCGCACAATTCCCACGGATTAGCGATACCGAGGGATGCTCGACGTCTCATTAGAGTGCATTGAAGACCTCAGTCCAACGACGCGATGATCATTCTGTGGGTGTTCCTTGGCGTGGCATTCTGGGGCACAGTCCTCGGCGGCGGCCTTTACTTCCTTCGGCGCTATGTGCGGGCCATCGAACGCCGGGGAACTGGGGAGCAGGTAGTCGCCGAGCTTCGGGAACGCCTGTCGAGCATGGAGGAGATCGTCGACAGCCTCCGGAGCGACGTGAATCGCCTCGAGGAGAGTGAGGAGTTCACGACGCGGCTGCTGACGAGTGGTGGTGGCCCGTCGGCCACACGCCCTAAGGGGTAAGCTTGCAAAGCGTTAGGCAGGAGCGCTCCGCAGCGCGCGACGCCTACGACGAGCTCTGTACCTACACGCTTACGCACCCCGACCCGTCATTCATTCACCAGCAGGTCGTCGACGCCTTCGCCGCACAGAACGCGAGCGAGACGAGCAAGCCGATCAGCGTCACCTTCGCGCTCGTGGGACTCTACCTCCACGTCGAGAAAGGATTCAACGGGCGCGAGGTGCAACGCGTTCACATGCAGCTCGCGCGTCAGAAGCACAAGTGGCCCTCGTTCTCACTCCCAGAGGCGCGCGGTGCGATTACCGCGCTCGACGTAATAAAAACGCCGGAAGGGACTGAGCGCGATCGCGCGATCCACGACTGGTGTTCCGCGGTCTGGGGTGCATTCGTCGGCAACCGGGAGAGGATTATCAGTCTACTCAATAACCGTCGTCTTGGCTCTTAGCAGAGTGTTAGGCATTTCGGGATGAGCATTGGGAGACTCTTTCTTAGCACCGCTGGTGTCGCCACCTTCGTCGAAGGGCACCCGTGAAACATCTCGCCGCGAAGGCATGGTTCTCGATCGTCGCGCTGGCAATCGTCATGGCGCTGCTGCTCTTCGGTCTTGCGGGGACGACGCGCTACTGGCAGGGCTGGGTCTACCTCGCGATCTTCATCGGCCTAACGATTGTCACCACGCTCGATCTGCTGAAGCGCGATCCGGCGCTCCTCGAGCGTCGCATGGTCGGCGGGCCGACCGCCGAGCAGCGCCCGGTTCAGAAGATCATCATGTGGGGCGCATCGGCGGCTTTTGTCGCGATGCTCGTCGTGCCCGCGCTCGATTATCGCTATGGATGGTCGCATGTACCGGTCTCTCTAGTTGTCGTCGGCGACATCCTCGTCGCGTTAGGATTCACCTTGATCATGATCGTCTATCGCGCAAATACGTACACGGCCGCGACAATCCAGATCGCGCAGAACCAGACGGTGATCTCGACCGGCCCGTACGCGATCGTGCGACATCCGATGTACGCGAGCGCGTCGCTCTACGTACTCGGGACTCCGCTCGCGCTCGCGTCGTGGTGGGGCCTCGTCGCCGTCGCGGTGTTCGTTCCGCTGCTCGCGTGGCGGCTGCTCGACGAGGAGCGGTTCCTCGCCGCGGATCTGCCGGGTTACGCCGAGTATCAGCGAAAGGTCCGTCATCGTCTCGTTCCCTTCGTGTGGTAGCGCGTATAAGTGTATCTTGCAGCCGCATGCCTCAGCGCGCTCTACCCTCAGCGCTCTACCCTCCGCGCTCTGCCCCCAGGTGAATCCGGTCCCCTCACCAGTCGCTAGCTCCGACGCGCCCGCACCGCGCCTCTGGCGCTCGCGCACGAATCGCGTCGTGTTAGGCGTCATCGGCGGGCTCGCGGAGAAGCTTGGCTGGGAAGCGAAGCCGATGCGACTCCTCGCCGGATTGCTCGGCGTGCTCACGCTTCCGCTCGGCGCGCTCCCCGTCATCGTTCCCTATGTCGCGCTCTGGGGAATCACGCGTGCGCGAGGCGCAGCCGTACCCACTCAGCCGCTTCGCCGCTCGCGAGACAATCAAGTAGTCGCTGGCGTGCTCGGTGGAATCGCCGAGTGGCTCGGCGTCAAGCCGATGCTCGTGCGGCTGTCGTACAGCGCGCTCACGCTCGCGACGTTCGGATTGCCGGGTGTGGCGACGTACCTGGTTCTGTGGGCGAAGACGAAAGTCGCGGAGCCAGGCCAGAAGTCCTGAGATTGCTGGTGATTGGTGGTTGGTGAACCACCAACCACCAGCCACCAATCACCTAGGGATGACCCCGTAGTACCGCGCCATCCAGTACGGCAGCAGATAGTCGATCCCTGCCGTCTCGACGAGGCCCTGATCCCCGCCGTACAACAGCTGTGGACTACGCTGCCAGAGGAAATCGGTGTTGGGCCGATCGTTCACCGCGACGATGCCGCACGCCTTGTTGGTGCCGCACACCTGGTACTTGTTGCTCACGTGCGTGAAATAGTCCCGGCGCGAGCGCTCGAGCCACAGACCGAGGAAGTTGGGCGTGTCGGAGTCGCGAAGGGCATTGGCGCCGCGGAGCGCCCGATCGATCATGTTGAAATGTGCGTTCTGGTGCGTGGCCGTGCACCGCCGCAGCACGCCGTAGGCATTCGCATAGAAGGGACGGTAGAGCGAGGCGGCCGGCTCGAGCCTAACGAGATCGAACATTCCGATATAGTCCAGATTGAACTTGAAGTAGCCGCCGTACGTGTCGGAACACTCGGCGCGGATCGGCACGCTGACGAGCGGCGCGTGTGCCGCCGCGAACGCTGTGTACACGGCTTCGTGCTTCAGCGGATTCAGATGACGGCCGATCTGGAGGAACGTCAGCTGCTCGTCGGGCCGGCCGTTGAACGTCGTCGAGAATGAGCCGTTAGGCATCTGGACGCTCCAGCCGTGCGTGATCAGATTGGTGAGGAGTCGCGTCACGAGCGCCGACGCTTGCGCGCGAAGGTTTGCGTCGGGAACAAAGTCGTAGACGACGGCCAGACCGAAGAAGACGCCCGCGTACTGATCCCGCGAGGTGTTACCGATCCAATAAACCCGCTGGCCGTTGTACGTCGTCGCGTACATCCCGTTGTGGCCTTCGTCGGCGGTGATTTTGGCGAGGTAAGGCGAGCTCGCCGGCACCCACGATCGCGCGAGGACATTGCGGTCCGTCTGCGTCGTCACGTCGACCAATGATTGAACGCCGTTGAGCGCGCGCCGCACGGCGTCGAGTGCGTCTGCCGATTGCGTCACCGCGTACCGGAAGGACTCGGCGGCGAGATAGTGTCCGGTCCAGATCGCGCCGTCGCCCATGCGATTGTACGTCGTAACCGTCGTGTAGCCGGCTGACGACGGATCCGACGACGCGAATCCCGGATCGGCGAGCGTGCCGTACGGCATGTGGAGCGCGCGGATGTTGGCCGAGATCGCATCGGCGTCGGCTTGCGTCGGGACCGGTGTCGCCGCCACGACGGCGACCTGCCGCGTAGTTAACGTGCTCTTAAGAGGGTTCAGCGGCTCCGTCGATTGACAAGCGCTGATCGCGACAACGATGATGAGGAGGGCGAGGGCGTTGCGCATACACACTCCTGGGGACTCCGGCGCTCCTGCGCGCAAACAGGATGCCGGACGTGACGAAGGAACCATGTTTTCCAGACCTCACCTAACGATTCGCTTCAAGCGCCACCCCGACGGCACCGCGTCGCTCACCTGCCTGCGCGCGGACGGCACGTCAACCTGGCAACGGCAGAATGGCTCGCTCGGCGCCGTTTTTCCGCCGCACGACCTCACGCACTACGCGGTCGAGACGACCCTCGGCTACCAACGCGGGTTCTATGGCCTGATCGCGCAGGGGTGGGACATCGCCGATTTCGTGAAGCCCTGGCCAAAGGGGCCGATCCCGGTCGAGGCGCAGGAGGTCGAGCTCATCGTTGGCTTCTTCGATACGGAGCGCCGGAGCGTAACGCAGATGTCGGAGACGGAGTTCAATGATCACGCCAAGCGATATGTCGCGGCGCGCAAGTCGCTGAAGCCGGCATCGTTAGGCTCGGCGCCGCGGCTGTCGACGGAGCAGATCGACACTGTCCGGTCGGTTCGATCGGAGCTGTTGACGCGATGGTCGTCGTTGGGTCGGGGTGAGGCGATGGAATTGCTTTTCCCGGGTTGATCTCCGGTCAGAAAGAGGCTCAAGACCGCTTGAGGTCAGGGCCCTGGTAGTCACCGGCCACGCTCAGGCCTGGGCGGCGACGATCGGTCCAGCCCCGACGAGTCGCCGACTTCGCGAATCGACCTTGAGATTCAATCCCTCGAGCGAGCGCGCGCCGAGCAAAACGAGATCGCCTTCCTCGGCGAACACGACGTCGTCCGCGGTCGCAATCCCCTCAGCGTGTACAATGGCAAAACCGATTTCACGCTCTACGACTTGTCCACTGGCCAGCACGAATCGATAGCGCCGCTCGGCGGTGACGCCGAGACCTTCGAGGACGCGTCGCGGGATCCACGTGAGCTCACTGCCAGTGTCTACGAGGACGTCGTTCAGCGCGCGCAGCAGCCCGCGTCGACCCGGATGCTCGACGCTCATGGTGACGCGAAAGGTTCCCATGTCACTCATGATGTGCTTCTGCTCTCAGAATCCCGGCATCTTTTCATCGGCGGTCGGGCCGTAAATCGACGGCACGGGCACGTCGATCAAGCGCAGGTACACGGTGAGCTGCCCGCGGTGGTGAATCAGGTGATTGATGTGCTGGCGGACGACCTCGCCACGCGGCTGCGTAAAGACTGTCCGATCGCCGAACTTTAGCGACCAGTCGACCTTGTAGTCGGCGTCCCTCGCCGCCTTGAACGCGGCGCGGGCGTCGGCGACGTTCTTGTCGAACATCGCGAGCAGGTCTTGAGTCTTCTCGTAACTGTAGCCGACCCCTCCTTTCAGGTTGAGCTCCGTGTTGGTCAGCGTCTGCGCGATCCACCCTGGCATCCACGACACGAGCTGCGTCAGATGGCCTAACGAGAACGACTTCTCGTGCGGCTTCCATTTCCCTTTGTCGGCCGGGACCCGTTCGATGACACGGCGCGTGGTCTTCATTTCCTGTTCGAACTCGGGGAGGAAGTTTTCCGAAATGGACATAGGGCTAGGGGCTGGGGATTGGGGTTAGCGCGTCGCGAACATTGAGCTTAGCCGTGTTCAACCGCATGGCGCCAGAAGGACATGGTGCGCTCGCCGATCACGCGGCCGTGCGATGCATAGATCCCCTCGAGGCACGCGAAGAGCTGTTCGGCGCGCTGCTCGAGGCCCAGGAGGGAGAGCGATTTCAGAATCCGCGTGAGGCGCAGGAAGTTGTGATTGAATGACGTCAGCCAGTTCATGGAGCGATCGGCGAACCTCGGCGCGCGGATGATTCGGTCGCCGGTGATCTCGAGGCCGTAGAAGTCGAGCATGACCTCGAGCGAGCGCTCGAGGTTGCGGCGAAGCGTGTCGTTGGAGCGAAAGCGCGCGATCGTCGCATCGTCGAGAATCGGCGCCTCTGGATTGAACGCACTGCGCTCGGTGAGCGGGAAAAGCCACTGGATGTAGTCGTGATTGTCTTCGAGCTCCTCGTGCGGGAATTGCCAGACATCCGTTAGTCGTCGGCCCGTGGCATCCTGTCCCGTTCCGGAGTAGAAAGCGATGACGGCTTCGTTCATGGCCAGGCGAGCCTAACGAGGCGCGGCAGAATCTCGCCGGCTGTCCCGACGAGTTGTGTGACGTGATGCCCCCACGGCTGTCCCTCCATGTCCGGGTTGACGATCACGACGTCCGCACCGTGCCGCTCTGCGTACCGCGGAACCTCCGTCGCCGGCCACACCAGGTTCGACGTCCCTACCGAGATCAGGAGGTCGCACGCTGCCGCCGCGTCGCGCGCCTGCTCGAGCGCGCCTGCGGGGAGCATCTCTTCGAACATCACGACGTCCGGCCGCAACAGACCACCGCACTTCGGGCAGACCGGATCGGCGATCCATTCCGACCGCACATTGCACTCGAAGCAGCGCGCCTCGCGCAGATTGCCGTGCAGCTCGATGACGTTCTTGCTCCCGGCACGCTGGTGCAGGCTGTCGATGTTCTGCGTCACGAGGAGGAACTCTTCGGCGTGGCGCTCGATCTCGACGATGGCGTAATGACCCGGATTCGGCTCGACTTCCCGTGCCTTCGTCGCGCGTGACGAGTACCAGTGCCACGCGTTAGGCTGATTACGCCGGTAGCCGTCGGGGTAGGCAAAGTTGCGGACGTCGACCTCGTTCCAGAGCGCGTTCGCCGCCGCACGGAAGGTCGGCACGCCGCTTTCGGCGGACACGCCGGCGCCCGTGAAGACGACCACGCGTCGCGCCTTACGAAGGCACGACGCGACGGTTAGAAGCTGCTCATCAGCCATGGGTACTCCGGATGCTACTCCGTGCGTCTTACCAGGGGCACGCGCAACGCCTTCTACAAGTATTCGCCCAACTCTGGTATGAAAGTATTTGCTGTCGCGGACGATCCCAACTATGATTGCCGCGTGCCCCGCACCTGTGTCGCCGTCGTCGGGCCTGGAGAGAACGCGTCCGCCACCGCCATCGCCGACGCAACGACCGTCGGTCGACTGGTCGCCGAGCGTGGATGGGTGACACTCACCGGCGGCCGCGCGGTAGGCGTGATGGCCGCGGCGACGCGTGGCGCGGCTGACGCAGGCGGCCTCACGATCGGTGTGCTCCCGGGCACCGACAAACGCCATGCCGCGCCCGACGTCGCCGTCGCCCTCGCGACGGGACTCGGCGAAGCCCGAAACGCCGTTCTCGTCAGTGCCGCCGACGCCGTCATCGCCTGCGGCATGAGCAATGGCACGGCATCCGAGGTCGCACTCGCTCTCCGCGCGGCCAAGCTAACGGTGCTCGTCAGGCCAGACGCGGATACACGAGCTTTCTTTAGCGCGGCGCACATATGCGACACCCCAGAGCAAGCCGTAGAGTGGCTCGAGCCTCTGCTGTGCTCAGGATGACAATTCCCGCGTCATCTCGATCATCGTCCTTCGAAACCCTGCCCTCTCGAACAACCGCTGCGCCGGCTCATTCTGCTCGGCGGTCGAGAGCACGACGCGCGGCGAGCCTCTTTCTTTCAAGAACGCTAAAGTCGCGTCGAGCAGCTTGCGGCCGACGCCGTGCTGCCGGCGGTCGGGATCGACGATGATATCGTGAATCACGCCAGCGCTATCACGAAGGGACATCCAGTCCTTCCCCTCGACCGCGGCGTACGTGTACCCGATCACGTCACCATCTTGCTCGGCGACGAGCACGCACACGTCGGGGTCCTCGAGCTGCGTCCCGAGAAAATGACCGTACCCCTCGGCAGTGTGACGCGTCGCCGGGATGAAGCGCTTCTTGTCGAACTCATAGTGCGTGCGAACGAGGAGCGCGCCGAGCCGGCCCACGGTCGGCATGTCGTTCAGAGTCGCGCGGCGGACGATGATCTCGGGCACGAGTGCGGAAACTAATCCGCTCCCGCTGGATGCGTCGTCGGCCGATACGCGTCGACCTCGATGACCTGCGTGTCCGCCGCCTGGTCGCCGAGCCGGCGGCCGTCCTCGCGCGCGAGCACGACGATCGGCTCGATGAGCGGGCCCGCGACCGGAACGACGCCGACCAGACCGCCGATGAAGCAGCGCAGCGCCGAACCGCCGGTATTGCACGGCCGATTCGTCTTGACGTTCACGACCATCAGGCCGACGGCCTTTTTCCCGATGCTCTGCCCATTCGGTCGTCCATCTTTCGTGAGACCATAGTACATCGACCACGCGATCGCGCCGAAGAGGTTGATCAACACCGTGGTTTCGGTTTGCCGCGGCAGTTTGAAGATGAGCGCGATTATGCCCGCGACGATCATCGGTCCCATCCCGATGACCTTGTCGATGATGGACGCGCCGAATCGTGCGCCGAGCCGCGCCTTCGGGTAACGCCAGATGATCTCAGCCGGCTCGCGCACCGCCGTTGCGAGCTCCACTCGCTTCGCCGCGCGGCCTTCCGGCGTATCGATGCGGCGATGTGCCGACTCTTCGGCGAGCGCCTGACGAGCTTCCGACGTCAGCGTCTCCGGGTCACACTCGAGCAGGTTTAGCAACTCCTGATCGGCGTAGCTCGCGTAACGCAACCGGAAGTCTTCCAACGTGCGCATGGACTACCGCGTCGGCACGTAAGTATCGAGAGGAATGACCTGCGTTCCTGCCGCGCGATCCCCGAGGCGGCGACCATCCTCGGCCGCGAGCGCGACGATGGGCTCGATGAAGAAGCCGAAGATCGGGACGAGGTTGACCGCTCCCCAGATCAGCGCACGGATCGCTGACTCGCCCTTGGAGCAGGGCTTGTTCGTCGTCGTGTTCACGACCATCAGGTCCATCATCTCCTTGCCGATGCTCTGCCCGTCGTCGCGGCCGTCCTTGGTGAAGCCATACCAGACCGCCCAGCCAATGCAGCCAACGAAGAGGAGGACCGAAGCCGCAGAGCGGCCATTAAATTGATTCGTAATGGCGAGGAAGACCGCGGCAACGATGATCGGGACGACGCAGACGATGCAGTCGATGATGTACGCGAGGAAGCGCGAGCCGAAGTTGGCCTTGACGTAACGCTGAACGCCCGCCGCGCCGGCCGGGGCATACGCGCCGATGCCAGCGACGACCTCGGGCCATCCGGGCGGCAACGTGAGCCCGCGTCGCACGGCTTCGTCGATGAGAGCCTGCCGCGACTCAGGCGTTAGGCGCTCGGGACCGACGTTCATGACTGCGAGCAGGTCGGCGTCCGAGGTACGGGCGTAGCGCTCCCGAAGGGCATCGGTCGTGTACATGTCCAAGGCTCGGCGTGGGGTTCGCCGAGACAATGCAGCGCCGCCTCACGCATTCGCAAGTGCGAACAGTGACTCAGGGCGGGTCGATCCCGATGCTGACGAAACCGACCTCGAGCAACCAGACCGGAGTATCCAAGCCGAAGAACTTGTGGACCGTGACGCCGGTGCGGAGGCCGACGCCGTGAGAGTGGACGACCGCCGCGATGCCCGCATTCAGGCCGGCAACGCCGCCGCCGCCACCGCCACCGCCGGGCGTGAATGCGCCGATCGCGCTCACACCGGCCGAGGGAAGCAGGATGAAGTGTGGCCTGACAAGGGGAACCGTGACGTCGCCCCGAAAGCCGAAGGCTATGATGCCGTTCGCGAAGAGCCACGGCATGGTTCCGAAAGCTATGTCGCCACCGATCCGGCCGGAGCAGACTTGGGTAAAGTTGAGGCCGAACGTGAACAGCTCGGGGACGATTTGACTCCGCACACCGGGGAAGCCTAACGACATGCCGATGAGCCACTCGGCCGGAGCGTTAGCCGCCGTGTCGGGCGGCGTCTGTGCCTGGAGAGGGGCGGCGCCGAGAAGGAGCACGACGAGAACACGTGCGGCAAGCATGAGTACTCCTCGAGAAGTGTGACATCTCACTAACGCGGCAGATGTCGCACTTTCGGCTCATTCCGCTCGTGCGCGGAATTCACGCAGCCCCCATGGCTGACTCACTGGCGGTCATTTCAGCGCAGCCAACGCCGGCCGCGAACGGAAAGGATTGGGTCTCTCGCAGAAGGATTAGGGGAAGGGACAGGCCATGCCGCATCGTGCGCAATGTCCGCTTGCCCCCCATCCGCCGAGCCGAGCAGATTATGGCCATGCCTGCCATGCAACGCCTCTGGAGCGCGCGCGAGGTTCGCGACCTCATCGAGAAGAACGCTTTCGCGACGCCGCGCTACGAGCTCGTGAATGGCGAGCTCCTCGTGACGCCGTCGCCGAATGCGTTGCACCAGGACGCGGCGTACCTCCTGCTTCGGGCGCTGAACGATTACTTCAAGATCGTCCCCATTGCCCACGGATATACGGCGCCCTTGGACGTCGACCTCGAGCCGGAGCTGGTCGTCCAGCCGGACGTCCTCGTTGTACCGATGCGGGAGTTTGAGCGGTTGCGGCGCGAGAAGCTGCCGGTACGCGAGCTCCTGATTGCCGCGGAGATCCTGTCGGCAAGCAGTGGTCGGTTCGATCGTGTCACCAAGCGCGAGCCATATCAGCGGCACGTCAGTGAGTACTGGATCGTCGATCTCGATGCGCGACTGTTCGAACGCTGGTTGCCTAACGATACACGCCCCGAGATCCTGGCCCGGGAGCTGATATGGCATCCGTCGGGTGCGTCCGAGGCTTTCCGCCTCGATCTAGTGCACTACTTCGCTGAGTGCCTCGGCGAGTAAGAAGTCCGCGACCCAATCTCACATCGGGATGAGGGGGCACTGAACATGGCTCGCGCGATTCATGTTGTCCTCTTTGATGGCTTCGCCGACTGGGAACCGGCCCATGCGCTGGCGGAGCTGCGCCGCTGGGGCAAGCGCGAAGTACGCAGCGTCGGATTCACGACTGCTCCGGTCGTTTCCATGGGCGGGCTCCGAGTCACGCCCGACCTCGCGTTGAGCGCGGTGCAGCTGGCCGACGTCGAGCTGCTACTTCTGCCCGGCGGCGACATGTGGCAAGAGGGCGCATACCCGGTGGCCGAGTTGGAGGCGCTCATTCACGATCTGGTGAAAGTGGAGAGGCCCGTCGCCGCGATTTGCGCGGCGACGCTGGCTCTCGTCCGCAGCGGCGTGCTCGATGACCGCAAGCACACGAGCAATGGGCGCGACTACGTCGCGCACTACGCGCCCGATCACCGTGCCGGCGCGCACTACGTCGAATCGCTGGCCGTTCGCGATCGCCACGTGATCACGGCGAGCGGGCTTGGCGCCGTCGATTTCGCTCGCGCCATCTTCGCCGAGCTCGCCGTCTTCACCGCCGAGAACGAGCAACTCTGGTTCGACATGTTCAAGCACAATCGACTCCCCGCCACGGCGCTTTAGTTACGCGACGCGTCGAAACCAATTTCCGTAGCTCATCCGGCACTATCGAACGTCACTACCTGCTGCACGGCCTGCAGGGGCGTTAGCGACTTATCACTCATGGGAACGACCGCCGTTCCGACCGCAAAGAATTCGATCGCGTTCGCGCCCCACCCCCAATTGGATTCCTCCACACGAGCGCCGACGACGCCTGTTCCTCCGCGCTCGAGGGCTTCCGCTTGCATGCGCTCGAGTGCCGCTTCACGCGCCGCGTACGTCGCCTCCGTATAGATCTTCATCTCCTGGTTGCGGCCGACCTGCTTCAGTGCCTGCATGAAGCTCAGATGCGCGATGTGATACACGCATGCACCCATCGATAGACTCACGGGCCGATAGCCCGCTCGTACCAGCTTCCACAGATCCTGGCCGCTCAAATCAGAGGTAAAGGGACGATTGTCCTTGGTCCGGAAGCTTCCTGTTCGTTCCCGATGACGAATGGCGGTGCCGATGGCTTGAAACTCGAGCACGCCCTCTTCCATTGCGTACTCTTTGAACACGAGTCGAACGCCGACGACGCCATCGCCCCCGAGGAGATCCGCCTCCTCTTCCATCCGCGTCATCGCGAGCTCTCGCGCGTCGAACATGGCTTTGGTCAGGACCGGCAGCTCCTGGCTCACGCTCCATTTTTGCCATTGAAAGCCGACGTGGTAGATCGATGAGCCCATCACCAGGCCGAGTGCCTCGAAGCCGACCTGTTCGACGAGTAAGAACTCATCTACCGACAGGTCACTCGTAAAAAACGCGGGACGGTCGCCCGCACCGCGCATTGCGCGAAGTCGTTGCGCAGCTCCACTGGGTAAATTCGCCGTCGACCCCGGAACGTAATTCGGCATGAAGGCTCCTGTTCGTGAAGTGCGAAAGCAAACACGAATGCCCAGTCGCAATCAACGTTTCGTCGAATTCAGCCATTGTTGCAGCGCGTCGCGGCCCTGCTGCGTGCGTCGAAGCTCGACCTCGATCGCGACGCCCAATTCGGCCAGGAACGCTTCGATCTCCATTGGAGTGGTGCGAATCACGACGCCGCGCACCTCTTGCTGCCGACTCGCTTCGAACGAATCGTCGGCACTTCTTCTCAGCACGTAGACGTGTTCGGCAACGGGCAGGCGAACGGCGGTGACACGTCGTCGCAAGAGGGTCCGCTCGACCTTCGCGCCGGGAACGATCGCCGAGAGTGTACTCACCAACTCGTCCAACATCTCATTGCGATCGGCTCTTGTGTATTGCGCGAGCAGAGCGGCGACGGTCACCTCTTCATATGATCCTTCTGAATCAGGCATGAGAGCTCACTGAAACGGACGCGTCATCGGTACGGGGCACCTCGGCATGTTAATCCTCCGCCAGCCGTTGGGCTCAGGACACCAGTGGCAGATTCGCGAGCGCAGGAAGCAGCTGAAGGACCGACTCGCCCCGCTCGAGTGCCGCGAGCATTTGCCGCGTCACATCGATCGTGGTCTCGATCTTTATGTGCGACCCGGCACGCAGACGCTCGATGAAGATGGCGAAGCTCTGCCCTGCCCCGCTCGCGGACGGCCAACGGATTGCCTCGACACCAGCTTCTACAGCGACCTCCGCCACTTCGCGACAGCGTTCCATGCTCTCGTCGACGAGATCGTTCGGCGTGAGTCCCCACGCATCCAATTGCTCGGGCGTGGTCAGATCGACGACAGCCTGCAGTGCGAGATCGAGGCCGAAGATGGATCGTGGGTGCATGTCGCCGAGCGAAACACGATCGCGCGCAGCGCGCCGGCGCAGCTCTTTTATCGCGGTTTGTGGTTCGCGGGAGGCGTAGACGGCGCCCAGCGAGGCAGTGTTGAAGCGGCCGGGGAAACTGCGGCTCGTCTGCGCGGTGCGGCTCAAATCACCGTAGCGCGGCGAGGTGATCCGAAACACGAGCCCGACGACGGGGTTGTCCGTCAGTATCACGGGCGTGACGTGCGGGGCAAACTGGCGTTAGAGCGAAGCGCCCGCGTTCAGGGCGTACAGGACGCCGGTGACGCGATCGACGTGACCATCGACGATCATCTGTCGTGGGGTGCGGTTCTTCAGGACCACCAGTGGCTTGTCGAGCCATGCCTGCGCTGCTCGCGGTTTGGCGAAGAGCGCGTCGAGCTCCTCGAGGAATGCTTCGAATGCTTCCAGCCGCTTGAGGTAGACGGGCGTCGGCTCGCCACCTCTGCCGCCGCGCCAGCGATGCAGCGTCGGCTCGGTCGTGTTGAGCGCCTGCGCGAGTTCGGCGTAGCGGAACCCGAACTCGCTGTGCAACCGCTCTATCGCTTCGAGCTCACGTACGGTCGTGGCCATCTGTCCCTCTGAGAGTGCCCCTCTCAAGGTAGCATATGTTAGTAGCATATGCAAGTAGCATATGCAAGCAATACACATGCATAGGCGGACAGTTTGTCCGGGAGAGCAGATTGAAACGGAGCCGGCATAAGCAGATTCTCAACTTCTACGGCGAGTGACTCCCGAATGTCAAACGCCCAGGCCAACAGCACCGGGGCGTTTGTCGTCATTCTGCGTAGCTCACCAGATCTTTACTCGGTCGGCCGGCGCACGGTACATCTTGTCACTCGGCTGCACGTTGAACGTTTTCATGAACGTGTCGTTGTTCGTGAGCGGGATGAACGCGCGGGCGGGGCCCGGCGAGTGTGGGTTCGTCAGCAGCTGGTTGCGCAGGGCGGCGTCGCGGAACTTCGTGCGCCAGATCTGCGCGTAGCCGAGGAAGAAGCGCTGATCCCCGGTGAAGCCGTCGATGACAGGCGCCTCGTGACCGTGCAGCGAGATCTTGTAGGCGCGGTAGGCCTGCGCGAGACCGCTGTTGTCGCCGATGTTCTCACCCATCGTTAGGCCCGGGTTGATGTGCAGGCCGTCGATCTCATCCAGCGCCGCGTACTCCGCGCCGAGCTTCTGCGTCCGCTCCTGGAATTTCTGCGCGTCGGCCGCCGTCCACCAGTCGCGGAGATTGCCGTAACCGTCCGACTTGCGACCCTGGTCGTCGAAACCGTGGCCGATCTCGTGCCCGATCACCGCGCCGATCGCGCCGAAGTTCACCGCGTCGTCGGCGTCGATATTGAAGAACGGCGGCTGCAGGATCGCCGCGGGAAAGACGATCTCGTTGTTGACAGAGTTGTAATACGCGTTCACCGTCTGCGGCGTCATGCCCCATCGCGTGCGATCGACAGGACGTCCGAGCTGGCTCGCCATGTCGGCGTAGCGGAAGCGCGCCGCGCGCATCGCATTGCCGAGTAGATCATCGCGCTTTACGACGAGCTTCGAGTAGTCACGCCACTTGTCGGGGTAGCCGATCTTCACCGTGAAGTGCGCGAGCTTGTCCTGCGCTTGCTGTTTGGTCGCGGGCGACATCCACTCGAGGCTGTCGATCCCGACCTTGTAGGCCGCGAGGATGTTCTTCACCAGCCCGTCCATGCGCGCCTTCGCCTCGGGCTTGAAATATTGCTTGACATAGAGCTTGCCCGCGGCCTCACCCATGGCGCCTTCCACGTCCGCGACGCCGCGCTTCCAGCGCGGGCTCATCTCCTGCTGACCGGCGAGGGTCTTGTTGCGGAACTCGAAGCGCGCGTTCTGGAACGCGGCCGGCAGCTGGTCGGCGTAGTCGTCGAGAAGCTTGAAGGTGATGTACTCGCGCCAGGTGGAGACCGGTGTGTTCGCGAGCACGTCGTTCATCGCCTTCACGTAGTCAGGCTGGTTGACGATGACGTCCGTCCCCTTGCTCAGCCCGGCCGCGTCCAGATACGAGTTCCAGTCATACGCCGGCGTCGCCGCCTCGAGCTGCGCGCGTGAGAACTTGTTGTACGTCAGGTCGCGATTGCGACTCTTGGCACGGTCCCACTGAGGCGTCGCGATCTGAGTTTCGAGCGCGAGAATGCGCGCCGCCGCGCCCGCCGGATCCGGCTGGTGCGCGAGCGTGAACACTGTCGCGATGTAGTTCTCGTACGCCGTCCTGATTGCGAGCGTCTTCGCGTCCGTCCGGAGGTAGTAATCGCGGTCAGGCAGGCCAAGCCCGGACTGGCCGATCTGCACGATGTTCACCGTCGATTGCTTCGGGTCCTGCCCGACGCGCACGCCGAAAGGATTCGCGATCCCTATCTGCGCGAACTTCGCAAAGGCGGCCGGCAGTTCCTTCGTCGACTTCACTGCAGCAATCTCGGCGAGGGTTGGCTCGAGCGGCTTGATGCCGAGCTGTTCGACGCGAGCCGAGTCCATGTAGGAGCTGTACAGATCGCCGATCTTGCGCTGCTCGGAGCCCGCGGGCGCGTTCGACTCGGCCGCGTTCTCGACGATCTGATGAATGGCGGCGCGGCTCTTCTCGGTGAGCTCGTTGAACGCGCCCCAACTCGACGCGTCTGCCGGGATCTGCGTGTGCTCGAGCCACGAGCCGTTCACGAAGCGGAATAAGTCGTCTTGCGGACGGACGGCGCGGTCGAAGTTCGTGGTATCGACGCCGAGCGCGCGAACGGGTGCGGCTTGCTGCTGCTGGGCCGCGGCGGACACAGCGAGCAATGCGGACGCGGCCGCGGCGAGCGGGTAGCGGAGATGAGAATGCATGTGACTGCTAATAGGGGCTAGGGGACAGGGACTAGGGGCTAGAACCATAGGGTGCGCATTCGTCTACACACGGTACGCGGTGGATGGTCCCTAACGCTGCAGATCCTCGTGATTCGGCACCGGGCCCAGCCACTCAGCGCGCGGTCGAGGCCGAGATCCAGAAGCGAGAGCTGAAAGTTGAGATTTCGCTCACGGAAGTCTTTGCGGGGCTCTGAGTAGCCAAATGGCCTGCCGATATCGGCAGGCCATTCTCTTTTGCCATGCTGCTGCGGACTGGAGAAAGATCAATACGACAATACGCACCCGCCGCTACCACTATTGAAGGCGTTGCTCCACAGCGACTGCACCGGGTACGACCCCGTGCTCAACGTCACCCTCGCCGACGCACCCTGACCGGACGAGATCCAGGCGCACTTGTCCCCGTTCTCGGCGCCACTGCCATCGAGCCAGCCCCCGTTCGGGAACTGGTCGCTAATGGTCTCGGCCAGCTCGTGGCCTTCGACAATGGTGATGCCGGCGTTCGAGCCCAGACCGTTGAAGTTCGCGCCGCAGCTCGCGCCCGCGTCTGTCATGTAGGGAAGGTTCGTGTAGGCCACGTTGCCATACGACGACGAAGTCGAGCTGTGGTAGCCGCAGTACTGCGTGCCGAAACCCGATGAACTGTTTCCATGCGAGGTCGCGATCACGTACTGCGCGGACGCGTTGCTCGACGCGCTCGTGTTGCCGAAGTGGGCGGCGGCTCTGACGGCTTCCGACGCGAGATTGGATTGGCTCGGGTGCGACGGAGCGGCGCCGCCATTGTCGAACCAGACGCCGACGAGGATTCCGGTTGTGTTGCCGGCGGCGGCGCCCGCACCGTTGCAGTAGACCGTGCCGCTCGAAACGGCCTGGCAGTACTGCGTCACGCTGTTCAGCCAGCTGCTGCCGCCCACACCATTGAGAAAACTCTGAACGGTGGCCGCCTCGCCAGACGGGTCGTTGTTGTTCCACTGCGACCCCCAGAAGACGACGTACGCGCGCGGAGCGGTCTCCACGCCGATGCCGCCGACGCCGCCGTGATAAGACAGATCGTTGCTCCTGTGGAAACGCGAAAAGCGCGCGCGCTGTGCTCCTTCCACTGTGGTATGAACGTGGGCCGCGCGGAGGACTTCCATCCCGTCCGGGCTCCGAGAGAACGATGGCGACTCCGCGTTCGGCGACATCGCGGGTTCGGTCGGAGTGCGATTCACGTCCGAGCAGGCTGCGGCCACGACGAGCGTGACGAGGGCGGCGCCGATTTGCGACGTATTACGACGGTGATTCATGCGACTGCTTCTCCTGAACAGTGTGACGCGCCCGTCGATTGAACGGGGGGAGGGGGCGCAAGTGAACACACCGCGCCATTGCGGTGACGTGCCCAGATTGTGTTCATCGCCGCGACCCGGTAAGCACGACGCTCGGAATGGCAGGCGTCGAAGCAACGTTCTGGCGTCGCGGTGTGCTCAGCTTCGATTACGGGGGCCCATTCTACATCAGGTACCGTGATCTGGCCAGATCACCCACGGTTCATGCCGGGTGGCCCAACTCGGAGCGACGTCTCGTTTCTCCTGTAACGCATCGGTGATGGCGGGCCCGGTGCGGAGCTCCTGCGTCCGGAGACGCGCGCGATGATGACGTCGAATCAGTTGACGCCCGAACAACGCACAACGACTCGCATGTTTGGACGGCCCATCTTCGCCGCGGGGCATGGCTATGGCATGGGCGTGGCCGTCGTCATGGAACCGGAGAAGGCGGATCCGCTGCAATGTCGCGGCGGCGTCGGCACGATCGGTTGGCCGGGGGCGTACGTCGGTTGGTGGCAGGCGGATCCGAACGACCACTCCGTGCTGATCTTCCTCGCACACAACATGGTCGAACTGCATCAGATGGCGCGCGGGATCGGTCTCGGTGTTTGGAGGGCGATCGCGACTTTTCACCAGATCGCGGTCGCGTGAGTCGCATCGCCTAACGAGCGCGCAGGTATCACAGGATCCGGACCCACGGCGGCGGGCTGCTCGACCGCTTGGATGCGCCGTCGAAGGTATCCACGAGACGACCGCTCCGGATGTCGCGAAGCTCGTAATGCTGCGGTGCGTCCCCGTGCACGGGCGCCTGCCGAATAGCCACGTATCTGCTGTCCTCGGAGAACTTCCATTCCCAAACGGGGAGTCCGTTGCCTTTGATCGTGCGGCGCTTTCCAGCGCGCAGGATTATGAGCTTGAGTGGGACTGGATAGCTCGTGCAGCAATTCGGGTAGAGCGCCAACCAGCCGACGGCGTCTCCGTCCGGCGATATGGCGACGCGATCCGCTGCCACCTGGCCGCTGTCCCGAGGCGGGCGAATCTCACGTCCTGTCGACGTAATGATGTGCACCCGTCCCGCCGAATCGATGTCGGCGCGAGTATAAGTCTGCGCGCCGCTCGCACCGGCGATAAACGTCCAGGTTACGACAATGAATTTAATTAAGTAGCTCTTCACGCTGCCGAGCGTTAGTGATAGTTCCAGTAGAATTCTACCTGCTTTGAGAAGTCGTCGTAGATGAGTACGTACGCATCGACATCATCGCCGGCCCTCCAGAACAGGAGCTCGCTCTTGCCGTCGCCATCGTAGTCACCGGCGTCGACAAGGTCCATCTCATCACCGAGTGGCCTGGGCGTGGCGCCAACCAGGAACCAGTGGTTGAGCAACTGTGGATCCATCCAGCCGTCGCAGGGCTCCACGCCACCTCTCAGGCGGAGGCCGACGATCTCTCGCCCTCGGCTATTGCGGTAGGCCGACACGACGACGAGATCGCGCGCCGTGTATCGATAGACAATGTTGTGCTCGGAGGAGTCTCCCTTCGCAGAAACGGTGTAGCGACAGGTGTACGCCTTGCCGACGATCTTTCGGAACGCGGGGAACACGCTGTCGATCACCGGAGGACTCGGTTGGAACGGCTTCCACGAATCCGGGTCGGCGTAATGGCCCGAAGTCACAGCAACAATGGGTCGGACTGCCGGCGCCTTGCACCAGCCCGCGAATCGATGCGACCGGTTGGCGATCGCGGGTATCCTCTGACCCGGCGTGACGTCGAGAGAGTGATCGCGGCGAAAGGTCCAATCGTCGCCCTCGAAGCCCGCATCGGTGGTGTTGAGTGTTCCCAAACTCTTCCCGTCGAATGCGAGCGTGAATTGCTGTGATTTGAGGTCGGTGCCGTTGAGCGAATCCCGACCAGTGAGCGGTGTCCATGACGGACCCCGGCGCGCGAATAGGGGTCAGACGCCGATCGAACGCGTCTCACTACACTGCGGTGGCTGCTCCAGCACTCCTATGACGGGAGGCGGCGCATGTCTGAGTGAGGTCGTAACAACCAGAACAGCGACTCCAGCGAGAGCTAGTGATCCGCGGATCATGGGAGGATTGGTTGAGGGCGCGTTGCCGGCTCTCACAGGACGACCGCGCAAGTGACTGCGGCACAGGGGAACCATCCATGGCCTCGGCCGCGTTAGGTATCCTCTGGCGCCTCGGTCGGTTGTTGGCGCTCCGGCTCATCGAGCCAGTCCAAATCCAATCCCAACTCTCCGATGTCGATCGTTCAACTCTGCTCGAGTTAGAGTGAAGTAAGAAGTTCATCGCTTGGTCCGGCGTGGAGAAGTTCTTCGTCACTAGCTCTGCGTTGAATTTCGTCGAGCTCCACGTTGAGATTTTGCAGGGCTGTGGCCCCGACGCCCTCACCATCTCGGATGAGTCCGAGAAGGAGATGCTCGGTCCCCACGTATTGGTGATTCAGGAATACGGCTTGCTCTCGGGCAATTGCGAGGACCTTCCCTAACGCGCTCGGTGAAGTTGAAGCTGTTCATGTGACCTCAGTAAGCTGAGAGCACGCAATCGCACGCGACGAGCGAGAGCGACTAGCACTTCGACTGCGCTCTAGCCGAGCTGCTTTGCCAGGATCTCCGAATACGGCTTGAACCCGGCACGCCGATAGAGACGCATCGCGCCCGCATTCTCACTCAAAACACCGATCCGGAGATCCGTCGCGCCGGCGGCCTTTGCCCAGCGCTCGGCCTCGTCGAGGAGCGCCACACCAAAGCCGCGCAGCCGAAAGCGCTCGCGGACGATCAGATCCGTGATGAATGCATAGTGTCCCGGCGGCTCGTCGAGTCCCTCGTGAGGCACGCGCGCCAGCACGCAAACGAAGCCGACCACCGTATCGTCGGACTCGACGACAAAAATCCTGCCAACGCAGGTTTTGCACTGCTCGAAGAGGTACTCGAGATAGGCGTCGGCCATCGACTCGCCCGAGGCAAGTCGGTCGTCGATGCGGCGCATATCGTCCTGAAGCTCGACGATAAGGTTGCGCACCGAGGGGATGTCCTCCTCGCAATACGACCGGACGGCCAGATCTCTCGGTATGCTCATTGTCAGTGCAGTGTGTCGCGCGCGATCCGGCCTTTCACGATTCAGCCCAACGACCCCCGGCCGGTGATTTCTACAACGCTTCGTTAGGCCTCCGGGTTCCGGAATCTCGAGATCGTAAGTCTTGAACGTGGGCCGCGTCGAGACACAAACTGTCCTCACGTCACGGCTGTGGCGCTCGTTAGGTAGTTGTTCCGCGACGGCGCCTCATCAGATTCCAGATAAGGAAGACTACATAAGCCGCAAGCGCCGCCGCGACCGATCGTGAGATTTCAGCCCCCGCGCCGATACCGCCGATCATGAATGCTACGAAACTCGCGGCGCCCTCGGGAAAGGCTTCGATGATCGTTTTTTCGAGTGTTGTTCGCACACCGAGCGGTTGCGGGGCAGCACGCGCAGCCTCGTGAACCGCGAACTGCGTCGCTACGGTACCGGCCGCCAGAAGGCCTGCCGTGATTGCCCATCGCTCATCGCCAGGACCGTAGTCGACAATGCGGAATCCAGCCAGGAGCGCCGCGTCCCATGCGCGCGCGGATAGCCACGAGAGGAGGACGCCCGCTGCTGCCAGCAACAGCCAAACGGAGCCAATTCCGCCGACGCGGCGCACTGGTGCGATCACCAAACCGCTACCAAACATGGCCAACAGAAGTACAGGGTCCATGAGATCTCGTTAGGCGACCTGGCGGAATTCCGGGCTTCGCCCCTTGCGCGGAAGCAATTGGCAATACTGGGTTCTTCGCAGAATTTCGGGACGATTGAGCTCTACCCGCGAGCCATCTCGCATCTGAAGCTCGATCTCGAAACTCGTTGCTGCCGTCTCGTGGCTCGGAGCTGGGCTCGCAGATGGTGGGTGAGATGCCGGAGCGCCACTTCGAAAGGGCCGGAGCTCATCACTGACGTCTCGCTTCTGGCGCTCGCCCTCGACACAACTCGTCACGGAATTCCGCGAGCAACCGAGTGTTGTCATAGTGCGCCGGAGGAACTCCGCCCGCGATCCCATCGTCCACGCGTCGGCGCCGCAATCGATCAGAGAAATGGGAAGACGAGCGCGAGCAGCCAGAGCACGACGCCGCCGATGAGGGCGAGCCGCAACGGCGCGCGTGCGAACAGCGATCGCGGTCCGCCATCGCCGAGCCAGCTCCAGGTCAGGAACAACGCGACGCCGATCGGCGCGAGCCCGGCGTAGCCGATCCAGAGGGCGGTGATCTTTACGTCCTTCGTGCGACCGAGCAGGCGAACGACGATGACGGCTGCAACGAAGATCGAGCAGCTGAGGAGCCAGAATCGGCCGACCTGGCGTGCGGTCAAAGTTCTCATCACGCGTCCCGTTGAGTACATGCACAAACTGTCCTGGGTGCACGCGACGGCCCATCCGTCAGATGACGTAGGTGTTTGCCTCCTGTCCTACTCCGATTGTAACGCACTCGCTGGATTCAACCGCGCGGCGCGAGCGGCGGGAATCGTGGTTGCCAGGACTGTGATCGCGGTAATTAGCAGCGTGGCAATTGCCAGGATCAACGGATCCGACGCGCGAATGGCGTATACACGATTGGAGATGAGCTGGCCGGAGAAATAGGCCAGCCCGATTCCGAGCGCGGCACCGACGAGACCGAGTATCACCCCTTGCCGCATAACGAGCAGGAACACGGAGCGCGGCGACGCGCCGAGGGCGAGACGTGTGGCCATTTCCTCACGCCGCAGCGAACCGGCGTACGAGACAACTCCGTAAATTCCAACCGCCGCAAGCACGATCGCGATGCTTCCGAAGATCAGCATCAGCGCCATCCCGAGCTCCTGCCGCCGGAGTGTGCCGCCGACGAGATCCGACGCGAGCTCGAAATCGAGCGCCATCGTCGGGTTGAGCTTCCGTACCTCGGCGCGGATGGCTCGCTCGACGGCGCCCGGGTCCGATCGTGACGTGGACACGACGGCGGTCACGCGCGGAAGCGGAAACTGCGTCAGCGGTTGATAGAAAGTGGGTTCCGCGGGATCGGCGAGAGACTTCTGCCTAACGTCGCCGACCACGCCGACAATCGTCACCTCGTTCTTCGGATTGGGCGCCGGATATCCAGCGGAGAATTGCACGCCGATCGGGTCTCGGCCCTTGAGGTAGCGATCGACGAACAGGCGGTTGACGATCGCGACCCGTACAGTGTTGGGGAGATCGCCTGAACCGAAATCGCGACCCTTGACGAGCGGCGTGCCCATCGCGGTGAAGAGTCCCGCGCTGACGACGCGTTGGCGCGTGCCCGGCGCACTGGCCGCGTCAAACGGTTCGCCATGGAACTGCGCCAGCAGCGAGCTCTCGAGCGTGCCGCGCATGGGATACGCCGAGACCAGCCCGGCCTCGGCGACGCCGCGGACACTCCGCACCGCCGTCAAGAGATCGAGCTGTGCCTGGCTCACGGCGGCGGGCGTGCGAAATTGCGGACCGAGGAACGACGCGTCGAACAACAACCGCTTGTCGGTCACGAACCCGATGTCCGTGTTGCGGAGATTCGCGAATCCGCGAACGAGCCAGCCGGCGCCGGCGAGCAACATGATTGCCAGCGCGACTTCGGCCACCGTCATCGCCATGAGCCAGCGTGTCGTGCCGCGGCCGGCGCTCGCCGACCGTGAGCTGTCGTTCATGAGTGTTTTCATATCGCTACGCAGCAAGCGCAGCGCCGGAGCAAGCCCTATAATTGCGCCGGTGACGACGAGCACCGCGAGCGAGAAGAGCAGAACGCGCGCATCGAATTGCACCGCATCCAGACGCGGTAGCTTCGACGCGCCGATCGCGAGCAGCGCGCGGAGACCCAGCGCCCCAAGGGCGACCCCGACGATCGTGCCGGCAACCGACAGGACCATCGACTCCGTCAGGAGCTGGCGAACCAGCCGTCCCCATCCAGCGCCTAACGCCGCCCGCACGGCCATCTCGCGCGCCCTCGCCGCGCCGCGCGCGAGCAACAGATTGGCGACGTTCACGCATGCGAGGAGCAGGAGCAGCCCCGTCGCCGACATGACGATGATCAGGATCGGCCCGAGATCGCCGACGATCGAGTCAACGAGCGGCCGCGGGACATAGACTCGGTTGCGGTCCGACGCGGGAAAGTCGGCGGCGAGGCCGCCAACGACCGTCGCCATCTGGCCTTTCGCGCGCTCGATCGTCGTCCCATGTCGCAGGCGCATGAATCCTTCCTGCCCGTGGTTGACGTCGGTGGTCGGCACTGGCTGTGCAACCCAAATGTCGGCGCCGTGTGGAATGTCGAAGTCGCGCGGCGCGACGCCGGAAACGGTCGAGTTGAATTCGGCGAAGTGGATCGGCTTCCCAACCACTGCGGGATCGCTGTGGTAGAACTGCTTCCACATCCGGGTCGAGATCACGATCGCCGGCGGTGGTCCGGGCTGCGGCGGTGCATTGGGCGGCGGTGGCGGGAGTACCTTGAAGTCGTCGTGCGAGAAGCCACCTGCGGTCATCGGGAGACCGAACAGCTCGAAGAACCCTTCGCTCACCGCCTGAACCTGCACGTGCGAGGGCGTTCCATCTGCCGCGAGAAGCGTCGCGTCGAACGACTGGAGTCCCGCCGCGCGCTCGATGGAGAGTTTGGGATCGTTCAGGCGGTAGATCTCTGCGCCCGACAGAAGCCCCGTCGTGACACGGCCGTCCGTGAGAGCCGTTCGCAGGCTGTAGAGGTCCTCCGCGTTTGGATACGGGAGCGGCTTGAGAAGGACAGCGCTCAGCGTCGTGAAAATTGCCGTCGTGGCGCCGATGCCTAACGCTAGTGTGACGATGGCCGTGAGCGGGAATCCCGGCGCACGGCGGAAGGCGCGGAGTGTAACGCGGATGTCCTGAAGCAGCGTTTCCATTTCCTGGACTCCTCAGCTGGTGGGGCGCATAGCGTGGAAGGCGCCTAACGACTCAGGCGCAGCACGAGCGGCTGGACAATCTCGCCCGGCGCGATCGTAACGGTGGTGGTGGAGAGCTCGGAGCCGCGCGACGCCTTGACGAGGAGCAGCGTGCCGGTGGGGACGTTGCAGATGCGGAACCAGCCGTCGTCTCGGGTGTCGGCGTGGGCGTCGCCGCCGGGCCATTCGACGGCGACACGGGCGTGCGCGACGAGCGTGCTGTCGCCGAACCAGACGCGTCCGGCCACAACCGCCCGGTCCTTCTCCAGCGCATCGACCTGGCAGACGGTCGCGGCGGCGGCGGCCAACGGGATGAGATTGACGCGCGCGTCGACAACCTCGTTAGGCTTGGCGGTGACGGCGACGCGCGCGGGCACGGCGTCGATGATCTCGTGGAGTGCCGTCGTGGCCTCGAACAGGTACTCGCCGGGGAGCACTTGCTCGAACCGGACGTGGGCGCCGGCGTCGGCGTCGGCCTCGTAGGGCGAGCCGACGAGCCTAACGATGGCCCCGGCGGCGGGCTTGGCGTTGCCGTCAGCGGAGAGGGCGGCGAAAACGCGGACGGTGCCCGTTTCCTTTCGCCAGAGGACTGTTTGGGTGGAGTCGCCGCGCTTGACCGCGCGGAGGTCGCCGCCCGCGACTCGGACGACATCGGTCGTGAGTCGCCAGCGTCCGCGGCGCCCCGCGCTCACCGGCATGGGCTCGAGCCCGCGCATCGCGGACGTGTGGAGCGTGCGCAGCGGAGTGGGCATCCGGATGTTCCAGTTCGGGAGGATCCAGGCACCGGTGGCGAGCCGCTTGAAGCTGACGCGGCCGCCGAGGAGCGTATCGCCTCGCGAGAGATCGATGGGGAGATTCACATATGTGAACGTGAGCGCCCGGAGCTCGGTAGTTGCGGAGTCGAGCCACAGGGTGCCGCGGATCTCGACGTGCTTGGGAGAGTGGGCGGGCTCGAAGTCGAGGCCAAGCTCGGACGGATCGGGACGTCGGCTCGCCGTTAGGCGGAAGCAGTGCTCGTCGGCGAAGTAGGGGGAGAGGAGGACGTCGAGGTCGGGGGCGAAGAACGTCATCCCCGAGTCGTCCTCAGTCGCGTAGCCGTCCTTCCGCAGCTTCTCGGCGGGGAGGCTCGCCCACGGCGCGGTACCCTCGGCCTCGAGCTCGCGCAGGCTGACGTCACGGAGCTGCTGGTGCTTGGTGTCGTAGGTGCGGACGTGGAGGACCTTGGTGAAGCGATAGTCGCGCTCCTCGAGCGTGATGGCGGCGGCGAAGAGGGCGGTCTTGGCTTGCTCCCAGAGGGCGTAGGTGGCGGTGGCGGCCGGGGTGGAGTCGGTGTGGACGTGGCAGTCGCCGCGATCGCGAGTGGCGACCTCAGGAAGGACGACTGGGATGTCGGTGAGCGTGAGCGCGACGGTGGTATCGCCACGGAGGTCGAACGCGGCGCTCTCCGTCGGACGAAAACCGATGCGCATAACGCGGAGGTAATATCGTCCCGGTACGCCGGCGCCGATGGTGAAGGTGCCGGAATCGGAGGTCAGGGCACGCGCGTACGTTAGACTCGAATCGCGGAGCAAGACAACGGCCCCAGGGACGCGGCCATTGGCGACCGCGGAGGTGACCGTGCCGTGGATGACTTGCGCCTCGATTGCCGGCGAGAGCGCCGCGATGAGCGCGAAGGCTGTCTTCGCCATCATATTCCAGATCTCCCGACAAAACGCAACCTGCTGAATTGAATCTGGTGATAGCGTTCTCGATCCGCTACGCGCTCCGCGGTATGCGCGCCAAGCCGGGCTTCACCGCGGCGGTCGTCCTCACGCTCGGACTCGGCATTGGTCCGAACGCGGCGATGTTCGGCATCGTCGATCGATTGATGTTCCGCACGCCGGAGTATCTCCACGATCCCGGCCGCGTGCACCGCGTCTACCTGTACTCGCCGGATAACGGGAAGGAGATTGCCGATAACGAGCTCTCGTACACGCAGTATGCGGATTTCGCGCGTTGGACGACGCAATTCGATCGCGTCGCCGTCTTCGGTCAGCGAACGCTCGCCGTCGGCACCGGCGAGGACGCGCGTGACACGGAAGTCACATTCGCGAGTGCGAGCTACTTCAACTTCTTCGACGCGCCCCCGCCCTCGGCCGCTACTTCACCGCGAGCGAGGACGCCGTTCCCGTCGGCTCGCCGGTCGTCGTTCTCTCGTACGGCTACTGGCAGACGCACTACGAAGGGATCGGCGCAGCACTCGGGAAAACATTGTCGGTCGAGGGCACGACGTTCACAATCATCGGCGTCGCGCCCGATCGCTTCGTCGGCATCGCGGACAACGTACCGCCAGCCCTTTTCATCCCGGTCACGACCTTCGCGGGCGCGGTGCGCCGGAACAACTCCAATTACTACGCGAACTACACGGGGCCGGCACTTCGGGTGCTCGTCAGGCGCAGGCCGGGCACGACGCTCGCCGCGGCGACGGCAGACCTGACCTCGGCCGATCGCCGCAGCGCCGCCGCCGAAGCCGCCCTCGACAAAGGGCCGACTTTCGATATCGCTAAACTACGTGCCGTCGCCGGCCCCATACAGTTCCAGCGCGGACCGATGGCGAGCCACGACGCACGCATCATTGACTGGATCAGCGGCGTGTCGCTGATCGTGCTCCTCATCGCCTGCGCGAACATCGCCAACCTGATGCTGGCGCGGGCGCTGCAGCGCCAACGTGAGATCGCGCTCCGGGTCGTCCTCGGCGTCGGCAGAATGCGGCTTCTCGCCCAGCTCGTGACGGAGAGCGTGATCCTTGCGACGCTCGGCGGCCTCGCCGGGCTCGCGATCGCGCAGGGCGGTTCTCGGATTCTCGGGTCGATATTTCTCCGGACTAACGAGTCGGTCTCCGTCGCGACCGACTGGCGTACGCTGGGATTCTGCGCCGTCGTGGCGCTCACCGCGGCGGTCGTAACCGGTGTCGCGCCCATCGTTCACTCCGGCCGCGCGGAGCTCGCGCTCGCACTCAAGGCTGGCCAGCGTGAGGGAACGCGACAGCGCTCAGGGCTGCGCAGCGCATTGCTCGTGCTTCAAGGCACGCTCGCGGTGGTGCTGCTGGTCGGTGCCGGCCTCTTCGTGCGCAGCCTTCGCAACGTGCGCGCACTCCGCTTCGGCTACGACGTCGACCCGGTGATGTTCGTTCACGACCCGGGACGCCGCTCGCGGAGTCGGAGCGCGCCAACCTCGCCCGACGGCTCGAGGCGCGGTCGTTAGGCATCCCCGGTGTCGAGTCGGCATCGCTGGCGCTCTCAGTCCCCTTCGTGGACAGCTGGTCGCTCAGCCTATTCGTGAGCGGGATCGACAGCGTTGCGCGCCTCGGCCGCTTCACGGCTCAGGAGGGATCGCCATCGTACTTTCACACAACGGGTACGCGCATTCTTCGCGGCCGAGGCATCACGATCGAGGATACGAAGAACTCGCCGAAGGTGATGATCGTCAGCGAGGCGATGGCGCGCGCGTTGTGGCCCGGACGCGACGCGATCGGCCGGTGCATCCGCGTGCGCGCCGACACGATGCCCTGCACCACCGTCGTCGGCATCGCCGAGAACGTCAAGGATTGGAGTCTGACCGAGGGCAGCGGCTTGCAGTACTACCTGCCGATCGAGCAGAACCCAGCCGGGAGCACCGACCTGATCATCTTCATCCGCGTCCGCGGCAAGGCCAGCGATTACGTCGAGACGGTGCGTCGCACGCTCCAGCCGGAGATGCCGGGAAGCGCCTACGTCTTCGTCCAGCCGATGACCGACGTGATCGGTCCGCAGGAGCGAAGCTGGCAATCGGGGGCGACGATGTTCGTCGCGTTCAGCGGACTCGCACTGATTCTCGCGGCGATCGGGTTGTACGGCGTGATCGCGTTCGACGTCGCGCTGCGGACGCACGAGCTGGGCGTTCGCATCGCGTTAGGCGCGCAGGTGCATGACGTGCTGCGGTTGATCGTCGGCGCGGGCGTGCGCTTTGCCGCGGTCGGAGTGATGGTTGGTCTGGCCTTGACGCTCGCGGGTGGAAGATTCGTGTCCCCGCTCCTGTTCGGCGTCTCGGCGCGCGATCCGTGGATTCTCGGCGCGGTGACCGCGTTGCTGTTCGGCGTCGCGCTGGCGGCAAGCGCTATACCGGCGTTGCGGGCGACGCGCGTCGATCCGAATGTGGCGCTGCGGGAAGAATGATAGCGCCGCTCAGCCTTACTCAGCCCAACTCAGCGCGAGCAGCTCACTATCGCTCATCGTACGCCATTCGACGGGAAAGTTGCGCACACGGCCGACGGCGGTGTCGCTCTCCAAGACCAGCGACGGCGTCGCGAGTCGGTCGTACGTCATCGGCGGGAGCTCATACACGAGGCAGCGCATGTCTTCGACAACGAGCCGTCGGGCGGTTCGTCGCGCTTCGCGGAGCACAGTGAACGAATGCAGCATCGCAGTCACAGCATAACGAACATCGTCCTCGTTGCCAACGTGCACAAACAAAGAAAGATTTACTCGATGATCTGCGAGGTCCAAACGTGGCCCGCAGATTGCTGCGTCGTCGCAAGATGACTGCGGAGCGGACGGCGCCTCAGGAACCTCGCGGCCGGGTCCTCGTAGTCGACGATGACCCAGACACGCTGTTCATCATTCCAACGTGTTTGGAACAGGCGGGTTACGAGGCGCAGGTCGCGGCAGATGGTTTGTCGGCGCTCGCGGCAATCCGCCGTCAAAGGCCAGACGTCGTCATCCTCGACCTGGCGATGCCGTTGCTCAGCGGCCCCGACGTACTTGCCGCGCTCAAGGCCGATCGCGACACGAGCGACATTCCGGTCATCGCATGCACGGCGCTCGCGGGAACGGCCGACGTGCCCGCCCTCCTCGAGCAGGGTTTTTCCGAAGTCTTACTGAAGCCAGTCGACATATCGACGGTGAAGCGCGCGGTCGAACAAGCATGCAGTCGTGGGGCTACGGATACGCGCCATAACTAACGCCGTAGGAAGTATGCTCCAAGTCGGTGAATGCGCTTCTTCGCGGCGTCAATCGTAGATGCAGTAGTATCTCAGCGTGTGCAGTCGAGACAGCAGCACTGCCATGCCAGCGCGCCAGGCCGCGCGCCGATCCAGACGATTCGCCAGACCAGCGAGCGCCGCTCGATAATGTGCGATCGCGTTCACGCGAGCCGAAGGAAGTTGCGGCGTGAATCGAGTGCTGTCGACGTAGCCACTCTCGTCCGCGCCGAGGGCCATTGTGACGATGTCGCGGTAGGCGGTAGCGACATAGATGTGGATCATCGGATCGTTCCAGCCGCGGCGCAACGCCGCTTCGCCGTGTTCGATGACCCGGGCGAACTGATCGCTCCCGTCCCGACAGGTGCCGTGGATCGCCCAGCCCTGTGACAAGAGGGTAACGAACGCCTCACGACCGGTCGCACCTAACGAGTCGGTGTTGTAGGCGGCTTCGAGCCACTGCCGGTTGTACTCGCGTCCACCGCCGAGGGGATCGTCGTCATACGACACGCCGGCAGCCGATAGCTGACGATAGAAATTCGCGCCGGCGCTGATGCTGTCGAGCGGCAACCGTCCGGCGGTGGCGTTCATGATATAGTCCGCGGCCAGAAGCGCCGCGGCTCGGCGTGCCGGCTCCAACGAAACGAGCGAATCACGAACCATCAGTGCGATGCGGACGAGCGCGGAATCGATTGAAGCGGTGCGGATCGTGTCGTCCTCCCCGGCGTGGCGCAGTCGTTCTGCAACGAGCTTGAGCTCTTTGCCGAGCGCTGGTAGTTCCGCGCGGTCGATGGCGGAATCCACTGTCGCGAGCATTTCCGCATTGGCGCTCGCAGCGAGCGTATCTCCTTCCAAGTCCTCCTTCCAGACGCCGCGGTCCAATCCGCTGTTGTGCGCATAAGCGACAAGAATGTCCGTAAGCGAGGATCGCTCCCGCTTGCCGCCGAGGACCACGACCGATCGGCCACCCCGCCAAGTCCTTGGCTGAGTCCAGAGGCCCGTTCCCATCCCAGAGATGTCGGCGGAATTGACGCTGGCGCCTAACGCGTCCGATAGCATTCGTGCGAGCGAATCCTCGAGCGCAAGTGCCTCCGCCGACGTCGTGTCCGAGCTTTCGAGCCATACCGAGCCGAGCGAGCACATACGGTCGGCAAGTCGGGTCGTATCGGCTGGCAATGCTTCGCCTGGCGGCGGATCCGAGATGTAAAAGACTGCGCTTCGTCGCATCGTTCGGCCGGCAATCACGACCGAGCCGCGAGCACTGCGGCAGCGCCGTCCGGAACTTGTCGCGGCCTCGGGCTCGTCCGAACGGACGGTGTCGGACGGATGGCTGCGCAGCCAGGCGCCTAACGTGATCGTGGAATCGATGCCGCGCGTGACGACGTCGAGCGGACTGCTCGCGGCCGCGGCTGGGGCCGCGCTCTCGCTCTTTCGTGCACACGCCGCCGCGAGCGCGAGGAGCGCCGCGGTCGCGACTCGTTCGACATGCCGACTCGTTCGACGAAGCGAATGCACGGATATAGTCGTCTGGGCGAAGCACTGCGCTACGCGATGGACGATCTAGCCGGAGTCATGGCACACGACCGTGAGCGCGCTTCTCTCCCACAACCATCAACCATCAACCAACAACCAACATCACCGAAGCAAGTACTTGTCCAGGAAATCCGATTGCGCGTGGAAATACGTCAGCCACGATCGGTGGAGCAACAGATCGTGAATCTCGTTCGGAATGATGATCAACTCGTTAGGTACCTTCTGTTCACGCAACGCCTTCGTCAGCAGAACACTCTGGTTGAACGGCACATTGTGGTCGTCGTCCGCCTGGATCACGAGCACCGGCGAGTGCCACCGCTTTATGGATGACATTGGCGACGACGTCCACGCCAGACTGTCCGACGCGGATTGCGCCCCAGCAGCGGCGTAGACCTTGAGCAGACCACTCCAATCGTGCACACCCGCGTAGTCGACGCCGGCGGCAAAAACATCGGACGCGCGTGCCAGCGCGAGCGCCGTGAGATAGCCACCGTAACTGCCACCCCAGACGCCGATGCGCTTGGCGTCGACGTCTGCTCTTACCTTGAGAAAGTTCGCACCGCCTAACACGTCGTTGAATTCACTCGCTCCGGACGGACCGAAATCGGGCGGCACGCGGAAATTCATGCCGTACCCCGTGCCGCCTCGGTAGTTGACCGACAGCACGACGTATCCGCGGCTCGCGAAATACTGATTCTCCGCGTACATGTACGAGTACGCATCCATCGGATTCGGGCCGAGGAGCATCTGGCGATACGGGCCGCCATGAAAGAAGAGCAGTGCGGGGTGACGCGCGCCGCGCGATTGGCCGGGCGGCAGGAAGAGCTGGCCGTGGATCATCATGCCGTCGGGCGAGCGGAAAATCACCGGCTGGGGCACCACGAACGTCGCACCGGGATAATCCTCGGGAAGCGCTTGCGGCGCGACGTCTTGCACGGCGCCGAAGCGACCGCCCGTTTGCGAGATCACCGCTGGTCGCATCGGACTCCTGGCGTCCGCGTGTAGGAACGCGACCGAGTGGCCGTCGCTCGTGAACACCGCCAGATCCGCGATCGTCTGCCCCGTCGTCAGGGCCGTCGGCGTTCCGCCTGCCACCGCCACCTCCCAGATGTGCCGATGATCGAGGTCGTCCTGATTCGACGAATACACGATGCGACGTCGATCCGGACTGAGATCGGCGCTGAACACCTCGAAGTCGCCGGGAGTGAGCAGCGTCGGTGTGCCGCCGGCAGCGGCGATGCTGTAGAGGTGCACCCAACCCGTTTCTTCCCACGGAAACACGATTCTGTCGTCCGCACCCCACGCGAACGCCGAGTTTCCTTCCAGCGAGTAGAAGCGGCTCGCGGTGCCGGCGTTGGCGTGCCAGATCTCGTGTCCCTTTCCGGTCGCAGGATCGGCGATCCAGATCGACCACGGCTCGGCGGTGCGGGTCGATGAAAATGGACCAGGTGCGCCCTGAGGAATGCGGATGAACGCGATCCTGTCACCGTTAGGCGACCAGATGGGACCGACGTCTCGGTCGACGCTCGGCGCAAGCCACGTGATCGATTTGCGTCCGAGGTCGTACACACCGACGAAATTGTGATCGCCGCGGCTGCTCACGAATGCGATGCGCTTGCCGTCGGGTGCCCAGGCGAGCGAGCCGTCCCGTCCGAGATCTCGAACAATAATCTGCGGCTTTCCGCTACCGTCCAAGGGCGCCAGCATGATCGAGTTCCGAGCCACGTACGCGATGATATTGGCGTTAGGCGCCGGCGTCGGCGAGCTGCCTTCACCAATCAGGCGCGGTGCGGTGTCGCCGAGGGCGATCGTCCAGATCTGCGATGGTGTGCTTCCGAGTGGGAGATCGCGCGGATTCGGCTCACCACCGCGCTCGAACACGAGTGCGAGGCCGTCGAAGCTCCACGCTGGCGTCCCGATTTCCACGCCGATGTCACCAGCGTATCTCGTCAGTTGTCTCGACGTGAACGATCCGTTCGCGCCCGGTTCGCTGACCCAGATGTTGCGGCTGCCTTCGGCGTCGAAGATCCACGCGAGTCTCGCACCGGCCGGTGCAGCCGTCAGTCCACTGGGGAACGGTGCACTGAGCGCGGCGTCGATGGTAAACGACGGCCCCTGTGCTGCCGCGGTCCCGAAGGTTACGGTGACGAGGATGGCGGATCGCCGGAGAGCGGCCCCGATGCGGCCGCGGTTTCGATGCTTGGTTGGGTGAAGCATGGCCGGTGAGCTCATGATTGTGTGACGGTGGACGGTATGCTTGTCGAGGACATAATACGCGTGTTGGTATGAAAGAAACGCAACTCCAAATTCGTCGCGATAACGCGGCGCGCGACATTCTCGTTGCCACCACCGAGGAAGGCGTCGTGGGGTTCCTCTCCGGCGGCCTCATTCGCGAACCCGTTGCAGGATATGTTGCGGAGATCCACGCCATCTACTTACTCGAGGCCGTTCAGCGTGCAGGCATTGGTCGGCGCCTGGTGCGGGAGTGGGCGACCCTTGCCCTGGCCCGCGGGCTGCGCGCTGCCGTCGTTCGCGTTCTTGCCGCGAACCCCGCTCGTTTTTCTACGAAGGCCTTGACGGCGAACGTTGCGCGGCAGCGACTGGACATGGACGTCGACGACCGAGTAATCGTCGAATGCAAGACTACGGAGCGCCTGACCGTTTTCCGCCGGACCACAGCTCATCGGCTATCTCGGCGCGACCATCTTCCAGGTCGGCGTGCTGCTTCACTTTGGTCCACACCCAAAGTTCTATCGCTTCGTCGTGAGAAGCTAGCGTCAGGTTGGAGTACCTAACAGTTCTTCGCTCTCATTCGCGTTATTCGCGTCCGAAAACCCTGGACTCGCCAGGAGCCTGGCCCTCTCCCGGACGGCTGCTGTGCTGCTGCGTCCCACGGCTGCAGTGACGAGGAGGATCGTCGCCTGACAACTAGAAGAGTAGTTGACAGCGCCGGTTGACATCGTTACTGTCAACTAGAGACCTAGTTGTAGCGCGCAACTCACTCAGCCTCGTCGCCACGATGGAAATCTCTTTCACGGATCGTGAGTTCGACGTCATGGCAGTGCTCTGGGAACGCGGCAGCGGCACCGTTGCCGAAGTCCGCGACGCACTGAGCGACGAGCTCGCCTACAACACGGTTCTCACCGTGCTTCGGACCCTTCAAGAGAAAGGCTACGCGCGGCCGAGCGTGGAAGGTCGCGCGCATCGGTACTATCCCACGGTGACGCAGCACGCCGCGGGAAAGAGCGCGCTTGGTCGCGTGCTGGCGAAAGTCTTCGCCGGCTCGTCGGAACTGCTCCTCACGCAGCTCGTGAGCGAACGGGCAGTCGACGCCGATGAGCTGCGGCGCCTTCGGAAGTTGCTCGACGAGCGACTCGCATCACTCGCGCGGCGGCGCCCGAAATCATGATGAGCGCCTGGATGATCTACGCCGTGATCCTTACGACATTCGCTTACCTGGCAGCGCTGGCGGCAGAGCATCTCATGTGGATGTGGCGAGCGCCGAGGCGACTGCCGTGGCTCATTGCGATCGGCATCGCCGTCTTCGCTCCGCTGGTGCTTCCCATGATGCACAGCGCGCACGAGTCGATACCGACCGCGGAGTCGCCGGGAATCCATAGTGCCAACGATCGCCTAACGGCTGCATTCGAGAACCGCGACGCAAGTACGGACGTTGCGCGAACGGACCTTCGTCCGAGAGCGAGGTCGTTGTCGCTGAGTGGCGTGGCAACCTCACTCGAGCCCTTCCTCATTCGAGGATGGATCGTGAGCTCCACTGTCGCCCTCCTCGCGTTGTTGATCACGTACGCTCGACTGCGCAGGTCACGCGCGACGTGGCCGGAGATCGAGCTCGACGGCACGCGCGTGTTGGTAGCGCCTCGGCAAGGCCCGGCCGTTGTTGGCGTATGGCGTCCGCGGATCGTGATTCCAGAATGGTCGCTTTCCCTCGACGTCGCCACGCGATCATTCATGCTGCAGCACGAACGCGAGCACCTCGCGACAGGCGATCCTCAATCTCTCTTTCTTGCTGCCGTCGCCATCGCTCTCTTTCCGTGGAACGTGCCCCTCTGGGTCGTGACGCGGGGTCTTCGTCGCGCGATCGAGCTCGATTGTGACCATCGCGTGCTGTGGGCGGGCTGCGACGTCGACCGCTACGGCTCGCTGCTCCTCGAGTTCGCGGCACACCGCGCGAGGCCTCTGGGTCTCGCGACTGGATTGATCGAGCGCCAATCGCTCCTCGAGCGGAGGATAAGAGTCATGACTACCAGCAGGCCGCGTCGGCCGCTCGTCGTATCTCTACCGCTCGTGTTGGGTATCGCCATCGCCGCGTTAGGCGCTACACGAAACAGTGTTCCTCGCTCGCCGTTCATCGCCGCCCGTGCTATAGGTAGCTCGAACGCAAAGCGTGTTGCTGGGATGCCCAGCGCAGCCGTCGTCGACAGAGCTCCGTTGGCCGCGCAAGTGAGCACGGCAAAGAGCAAGGTTCGGCTGCCGCACCTGAGGTCCGAACCGAGAATCAATGCGGATTGGGAGAATGCTCCGATTCAGTATGTAATCGCCGCATTCGCATCGTTCTCGCATCGTCGCATCATTGCCTTGTCGGACGTGACTGGTTTCATATCCGCTCATATTGTCGATCAGCCGTGGACGACAGCGTTGAAGAACATCATGGCGGCCTACGGTTTCGGCGTGACATTCGATGCGGATAGCAGCATCACGATCTCATTGGCGAAACTGGTCAAGGACTCAGTCCCTTCGGAGCGCGTCGAACGCCCGTCATCGTCCCGGGCAATCACCGGGACCGTCAACGATGCGGCGACGGGCCGAGGAATCAGTGGCGCACGCGTCAACGTGGCTGGCAACCTGGCTATCGGTGAGCCCAACGAGGCATTGACCAATGATCGGGGTGAGTTCTCGCTACGGGGGCCGGACGGGGAGATCTGGCTCGACGCGTGCGCCGCGGGGTATGAGTTCACTCGAGTCACGCTCTCACCGTCAATGAGCGTCGCCAATTTCCACGGGCGCCAGACGCCCCAGGATACAACGACGAATCGCTCGATCGTCGATTCCTCCCGCTCCGCCAATAGCCGCGAAGGGCCACTGTATGTGGTCGATGGAAGAGTAATCGGCGCGGCGACTGCAACTCAGTCAGGATGCAGACGCTTAGTATCAGACTTAGGATTCTATAACTTTGTAAACTTGAGGCGCATCGACAGCCGTTAGGCGGCAGTCCGGCCCAACTTCCTGAAGTGCGATCATCCGTTGTCATCCTGAGGAGCAAAGCGCCGGCGAAGCGACGAAGGACCTACCGCGAGCATGTTAGAAGCGCGTAGCCGGATTGGATTCGCTCCGCATTCGCGTGATTCGCGTCCCCAAACCCTGGACTCGCCAGGCGGTCCCGGTCCATCGGAGCTCGTCAGATGCACGGCCCGAGCGCTCTCCAGCCGGTGCTCTCTTCACCGAGTGAACAATCGCCTTACATTTGCGCGCGCGAGCCAGTGCGGCCATCATCTATGCCACTACGAATCTGCGACGTCTGGCATGCTCGCCTGTCTTGCACTGTGTCACGCTCTCGCCGCCGTTGAACCGAAGCCGCTGGCCACGTACCTGGGCCGTGAGAATCAGATCCACATCCACATCCCGCGCGTCGAAACGGAGACCTCGGTCCGAATCGACGGCTCGCTGGGTGAACCGGTGTGGCGCTCGGCCGCCGTGTTGGCTGGGTTCTCACAATTCTCGCCGCAGGACGGCGTGCCCGCGGCAGATTCGACGCAGGTGCTGCTCTGGTATTCGCCGAGCGCCCTCTACGTCGGCATTCGCGCCTTCGAATCGCACGGCGCCGTTCACGCCACACTCGCCGATCGCGACAAGATCTCGGCTGACGACAACGTGCAGTTGCTCATCGGAACGTTTCACGACCGGCGACAGGCCTACGTTTTCGCGGTGAACCCGCTCGGTGTGCAGATGGACGGCATGCTCGTCGAGAACGGATTCGGCGCGCGAGGAAGTTGGACGCCGACGCTCGCCGGGCGCGCGTCGGCCGATCTCAGCCAGGACTTCGTGTTCGAGTCGAAGGGACGGCTCACGACGTTCGGCTACGAAGTCGAGCTTCGCATTCCGTTCAAGAGTCTCAAGTATCAGTCGGCGGCGGTGCAGACGTGGGACCTGAACGTCGTGCGCGAAGTGCAGCACTCGGGTTATGAGGACAGTTGGGCGCCAGCGCTGCGAGCGAATGCGTCGTTCCTCGCGCAATCGGGAACGATCGAAGGACTGACTGGTCTCGACCGCGGCGTCGTCCTCGACGTCAATCCCGTCGTGACGCAACACGTGAACGGCGCTCCGGCGACAACGGGCGGCTGGGGATACCGCACCGAAAGCCCGCAGCTTGGCGGAACGGTGCGCTGGGGCCTGACGAACACGCTGACGATGACGGGAACCGCACATCCGGATTTCGCAGAAGTGGAATCCGACGCCGGACAGTTCGTGATCGATCCACGCCGGGCGCTTTTCTTTCCAGAAAAGCGCCCCTTTTTCATAGAGGGCCTCGAAGCGTTCAGCGTCCCGCACACGCTGATCTACACGCGTGACATCCTGCAGCCCGACGCGGCGCTCAAGCTCTCGGGCAAGATGAACGGTACGACGATCGGCTTCCTCTCCGCCGCGGACAACCCCGATATAACAGCCCACGGCGGAGAGCGCGCCATCTTCGATGTGATGCGCGCACAGCACGACTTTGGCAATCAGTCGCGAGTCGGCGTCGCGTACACGGATCGCATCCTCGGCGGCAACTACAACCGCGTCGCCGACGTCGACGGACGACTCGCGTTCGGGGGCGCGTACAATGCGATCTTCCAGTATGCGGAAAGCTTCGACAAAACGCAGAACGTCGTGCGCGACGCGCCGCTCTGGACAGGCGCACTCGTCCGAAACGGGAAAGAATACGGCTTTCGATTTCTGCTGGACGGCATCAGCGACGACTTCATCGCGGGCAGCGGATTCATTTCGCGCGCCGGGATCGTGCACGGCCTCGCCGAACAGCGGTATACCTGGTACGCCAATCGTGGGTCGGTGCTCGAGGCCATCACTGGTTTAGTCAATTATGACGACACCTGGGAGTACTCGCACTTTATGCGGGGCGACGACGCCCAGGATAAGAAGTTTCATACCAGCGCGACGGCCGCGTTTCGCGGCGGCTGGAACGTCGGCCTCGGCGTGTACTGGGAGTCGTTCGGATGGGATTCGACGCTCTACGCGAATTATCGAATCTTGTCGCCGGCGGGCGACACGCTCCCCTTCACCGGCGTCGCGCGAATCTTCAACCGCGATTACGTGTTTACGTTGGCGACACCGCAGTGGAAGGTCTTCAACGCCACGCTGCTCTACGTCGGTGGACAGGACGAGAATTTTTACGAGTGGGCGCAGGCTAATATCAACCTCGCGACGCTCACCGTGAGCATGCGGCCGAACGATCGCGTTCGCCTCGATGGGTCATACTCGTACCAGGATTTCTGGCGGCGCAGCGACCGTTCGCTCGTCGCGCGCAATGCGATCCCGAGGCTCAAGGTTGAGTATCAACTCACGCGGTCGATCTTCCTGCGCGTCGTCGGCGAGTACGATTTCGGCGAGACCAACGATCTGCGCGACGAGACGCGGACGGAGTATCCGTTGCTCGTGAACGACGCACTGGCACTCGCGACGCGGTCGCGCACTCTCCGCGGCGATTATCTGTTCTCGTACACGCCGCGGCCCGGCACCGTTCTGTATGTCGGGTACGGTAACGCGGGCACGGGACTCCCCAACGCAACGCGCCGGTTCGACTTCGAGCCGCTCCAGCGGACGTCGGACTACTTCTTCTTCAAGTACAGCTACTTGTTTCGAATGTAGCGGCCGTGAAGAGACGCTAATCCGTGAGCTTCCTCGCGAAGTAGGTGTACACGAGTGCCGACGTGTGCGCGCGCTCCTTCAGATTCGCGCCGGAGCCGTGGCCCCCTTCCACGACTTCGTAAAACAAATACGGATCGCCCAGTGCCGCCATCTTCGCCGCGAACTTGCGCGCGTGCTGCGGTCCGACCCGGTCGTCCTTCGTCGTCGTCCAGATGAGCGGCTCCGGATATTTCACTCCCTCCTTCAGGTTCTGATACGGCGACGTTCGCTCCCAGAACGCCCGCTCGTCCGCGTTCGACACGCTGCCGTACTCGCCCACCCATGATGCGCCGGCGTCGATCTGTTCGAAGCGAAGCATGTCGAGCAGCGGCACCGCAATATCGACGGCGCGGAAGAGGTCGGGGTGTTGAGTCATCTCCACTCCCATAAGAAGCCCTCCGTTCGAACCGCCCTCGATGCCGAGCCGCCGCGGACTCGTTATGCGACGAGTGATCAGATCCTGGGCCACTGCCGCAAAGTCATCGTAGATCACCTGCCGGTGCGTCTTGAGTCCGGCCTCATGCCAAGCCGGCCCGAACTCGCCGCCGCCGCGGATGTTAGCAAGTACATACACCCCGCCCCGCTCGAGCCAGAGCTTTCCGCCTACGTCCTGGTAGTTGGGCGTCATCGAGATCTCGAATCCTCCGTAGGCCGTGAGGATCGTCGGATTCGAGCCGTCGAGCTTCATCCCCTTTGGATGGACCACGAAGTACGGGATCCTGGTTCCGTCGGTGGACGCAGCCTCGAGCTGCTCCACCGTGTCGCGCGACGCGTCGAATTGGGCGCGTCGCGATTTCACTTTCGACACCGCGCCCGTGCGCGCGTCGGCAAGCCAGACGCTGCTCGGCGTGAGGAATCCCTCGACGTTCACGAAGGCCTCGTGGCCGCGCGGGTTCGTGCTGGCCACGCCTAACGCGAGGTTGTCGGGAAAGGAGAGCCGCTCGTGCGTCCACGTGCCGTCGCTCTTGCGCGTGAACTGGAAGATTCGGCCGCGCACGTTTTGGTTGACGGCGACGAGAAGCGCATCATGTGTCGCGCCGGCGTCCTCCACCGATTCGCGCGGACCCGGCTGATAGATCGTGGTCGGCGCCAGGTGGCCAGGGTCCTTCGCTCCAGCAGCCGCATCGAAGCTCGCGAGTGAGCCGGCGGCGATGTGAGACGTGCCGATCTCCCACGGCTCGGACAGGCGTACAACCACCTGCCCGTCGAGCATGTCCACGAACCTCGCCTTCGCGGGGATCGACAGCTCGCTCACGCCATCAGTGGTGACGACGAATTTTTTCGACTCGAAGAATGTGACGCCGCGGCTGATGATCGTGATGCGATGACCTGTGCCGTCATTCAGAGTCGTGGGATCCGACGGTAGCTCGTCCGTCGGAGCGCCGCGGAAGATTTCGACGGCAGCCGACAGCGGCTGTCCGCGCACGACTCGCTTGACGACATACGCATACCCTGACTTCGTGAGCTCGCCGGGGTTCCATTCGCGCGCGACGAGCAGCGTGTCCTGTCCCATCCACGCGAAGCCTTGCTTGCCGTGTGGCAGTACGAATCCGTCCTTCACGAAAGAGCGCCTAACGAGGTCGAACTCGCGCACCGTGCTCGCGTCCTCGCCGCCGTCGGAGAGGGAGATCAGGCAGCGCCTGTCCGCTGGCGGCAGGCAGTCCGCGCCTTGCCACACCCAGTTCGCCTTCTCGGCTCGGGCGAGCGAATCGAGGTCGAGCACCGTCGTCCATTGCGGTGACGCGGTGCCGTAGCTTGCGACGGTCGTGCGGCGCCAGATGCCGCGCACATGTGCGCTGTCCTGCCAGAAATTGTACAGCTGACCGCCGATGAATCGCGCGTACGGAATCCGGTCATTCGACTGAGCGATCGCGAGCGCCTCGGCGTAGAATTGCCCGTAACGCGGATCTTTCTCGAGCACCGCCGTCGTCTTCGCGTTCTCGTCACGTACCCACTTCATGGCACGATCTCCGTGCTGCTCCTCGAGCCACAGGTACGCATCGGGGCGCTGGCTCGAACTGGAGGCCTGCTGCTGCGCCGACGCGAGTTGCGCGGCGATCAGCGGGATCACGAGAGAATAGAGAAGGGCCATGCGAGCGCTGGAGATCATTGTGACTCCGGAATGACTCGGCAAATCATGTCGCGTTGAACGAGCGCTTATCTTGTCATCCTGAGGAGCGAAGCGCCAGCGAAGCGACGAAGGATCTACCAGAGCTTGCTCGAAGCCGGCCACTGAAATGGGATGGTTGCGTTGGACTCATGATTCTCCGAAGACTCAAGGCCATCGTTGTCACTGCCGGCATCTGGGCAGCGGCGTGGCTGCCGCTCGGCTTCTTGTACGGGCTGTTGGTGTTCTGGCAATCACGCCCTTCGGACGCGCTGCTCGATAAAACCGTCGACCCGTGGCCAATTATCGGGCGCATGATGATTGTATGGACGCTCTGGGGAGCCGTCGTCGGTGCGATGTTTGCCCTCGGCGTACTCGTCGCGGAACGGCGACGCAGCCTGGGCGAACTGTCCGCCTGGCGCTTCGGAATCCTCGGCGGACTGGCAGCCGCGATGTTGCCAGTCTACTTCTTTGTTGAGAGCGTCCGTCACGAAGGCCATCCCCGGCCTCGCTTCATTGTCGTCATCGCTCTTGTTGTGCTGTACGGCGCAGCAACCGCGGTCGCGATGCTCCGCAGTGCGCGGGCCGGCGTAACGAGCGTCGATCGCCAGCCCGCGTGAGAGAACGTTACCGGGAAATCAATCGCTACTATCTAGATTGACGTTGACATCCGACGAGCGGTACCCTATTCTACTCTAGGCCTTGAGTGAATTGGGGTGTCATCCCGTAATGTGGGTGCATGGTGCTTGACGCAACCGCGCGCGACCTCTTTCCCGGCGCCCTCGAGATGATGGTGCTCCGGCTGCTGAAACAGCGGCCGATGCACGGGTACGCACTCGTCCAGCGGATCCAGCAGGCGTCCAACAATCTCTTGCAGGTCGAAGAAGGGTCGCTCTATCCTGCTCTTCAGCGTTTGCTCAAGGACCGTCTCGTCGAAGCCGAATGGGGCATATCGGCGACCAATCGGCGCGTCCGCATCTATCGCATCACGCGCGCGGGCACCAAGCATCTCGGCGTCGAGATCTCGCGCTTCGAGCGCATGCTCGAAGGCATCACCCTCGTCCTCGCGCTCGGCGGCAATATATGAAATGGCTCGACCGGCTCCTGCAGCGGCGGCGCCTCTACGACGACCTGGCATGCGAGATCCGATCGCACCTCGACGAGAAGACCGACGAGTTGATCGCGCGTGGGCTCGCGCCCGCCGCGGCGCGCGCCGCCGCGCGCCGCGCGTTCGGCAACGTCACCCGCATCCAGGAGCAGGGCCGCGACGTGTGGCAGTGGCCCACCATCGACTCGATGCTCGCGGACGGACGCTTCGCGCTCCGACAGATGCGGCGCGTGCCGACGCTCTCGATCACGATCGTCCTGACACTCGCGATCGGCATCGCCGCGACGGCAACCGTGTTCAGTTGGACGAGGAGCGTGCTCCTCGATCCGCTCCCCGGCGCAGGAGCGCCGAGCCGCGTGATGGCACTCGAGACGACGACCGCCTCGGGCAGCTGGACACCGACATCGTGGCTCGATTACCGCGACTTTCGCCGATACCTTAAATCCTTCGACGGACTCGCGGCCGCGTATCCCACCGCGCTTGCTTTCGGCGACGCGTTAAACACGGAACGCATATGGGGCGAGCTCGTGTCCGCGAACTTCTTCGACGTGCTTCGCGTACGCCCGGCCCTGGGGAGCTTTTTCCCCTCGGGGGTGGAGGAATCGGAGGGCGCACAACCGGTCGTCGTCATCAGTCATTCCTTGTGGCAGCGACGCTGGCATGGCGACAGCACTGTCATCGGCCGGGTGGTCGACATCAACCGCTTCCCGTTCCGCGTCGTGGGCGTGGCGGCGCGGGAGTTCCATGGCTCGATGCCAGGTGAGCAGTTCGACGCGTGGGTGCCGGCCGCGATGCTGGGGCAAATCGTGCCGACGGGAGCGTGGTGGCTCCGCGATCGTGGCACACGCACGTTCCGCGTGCTCGCGCGACTGCGTGACGGCGTGACGTTAGGCGCCGCACGCTCCGAAGTGGAAGCGTTGGCGGCGCTCGCGGCGCAAGCAAACGGCGCGGTGAGCAAGGGTATGGGCGGCCGACTGATGCCCCTGTGGCAGTCGCATTATGGCGCTCAGGACGCCCTGCGTTCGCCGCTCGTCGTGCTTCTCGTCGCGTGCGCGCTCGTGCTGCTCATCGTCTGCGCGAACGCGGCGAGTCTGCTCCTGGCGCGCGCAACGGCGAGGGCGCGCGAGCTCGGGCTGCGGATGGCGCTTGGCGCACCGCGCGGCCGCTTGTTGCGTCAGCTGCTCACCGAGGCCTCGCTGCTCGCGGTGAGCGGCGCGGCGATTGGTCTCGTGTGCACGATATGGCTGGCGCGTTCGCTGAACACACTTGTTCCGTCGTTCGCGCGGCCGATGCTGCGTGCGCCGCAGGTGAACGGCACCCTGCTGGCATTCACGGCGCTTCTGGCCGTGGGAGTGACAGTGCTGGCCGGTCTCGTTCCCGCGCTGCAAGGCTCGCGAGCAGCGTTAGTCGAGCGGCTCGCCGGCGGCGGTGAACGCGGAGCCGTCGGAAGTCGGCAGATGACGCGGGCTCGACGCACGCTCGTCACGATCGAGATGACGCTGGCCGTCGTGTCACTCGTGGGTGCAGGATTGTTCTACGAGAGCTTCCGCCATACGCGCGACGTGTCGCCCGGCTTCGATCCGAACGGGGTGGCGATGGCCTCGGTGAGCCTAACGCTCGCCGGCTATGACTCGGCGCAGGGCGAGGCCTTTCTCACGAACACCGCCGATCGTCTCGCTCGAGAGCCCGGCGTCACCGACGTGACGTACACCGATTATGTGCCACTCAGTTTCGGGCCCGGCTCGTGGGAAGATCTGCGCGTCGAAGGCTATGCGCCGGCGCCGAACGAGAATATGAAGTTGTATCGCGCGGCGATCGGACCGAACTATTTCAAGGTGCTCCACGTGCCGCTGGCGGCCGGCCGCGAATTCACGCTCGCCGACGATTCGGCGCACGCCGCGGTCATGATCGTCAACGAAGCATTCATCCGACGGTTTCTCGGTGGCGGGCCCGCAATCGGTGTGCGGGTCCATGGGTGGGGTCGTTGGTTCACCATCGTTGGCGTCTCGAAGGACACCAAGTTCTACCGCCTCACGGAGTCGCCGACGCCCTACTTCTACGTCCCCGTGCGCCAGGTGTATCGGCCCGAATACAGCTACGCGTTCCTCGTGCGCACCGCGGGTCCGCTACCGAACGCGGTGCAGGCGATCGAGCACGCGGTGCGCGCTATCGATCCGAGTGTGCCGCTGTTCAATGCGATGTCGTTCGCGACGTACGTCAATGGACCACTCGAGGGCCAGCACGCCGCCATGCAACTTTTGATAATGCTTGCCGCGATTGCGTCGCTGCTCGCGGCGATCGGATTGTACGGCGTCGTGAGCTACGCAGTGGCGCAGCGCACGAAGGAGATCGGGATCCGCGTTGCCCTCGGCGCGCGGCAACACGACGTGTTACAGGTCGTCGTTGGGCACGTCGGTAGGTTGCTGCTGGTCGGTGTGGTGCTGGGACTCGGCATCTCTATCGGCGTGGCGCGACTCGTCGCATCGATGCTGTATCAGGTACCGCCCGCTAGCGTCGCCGTGTTCGCGGCGGCTGCTACGGTGATGGTCTTGGTGTCGCTCGTGGCGACGGGCGTCCCGGCACGTCGCGCATTGCGCATTGCGGCGGTTGTAGCGCTGCGGGAAGATTGATCGCGTCCGCTCAGCGATACTCAGCCCAGCTCAGCGCGAGCAGTTCACCATGGCTCATGCTCCTGGCTCTCGATCTGGGAAAGCCTTGGTCGGCCACGGACACACCGCCGATACTCGGCCGGGGTGACGCCAAGGCGCATGCGGAACTGTCGCGTGAAGTGACTCTGGTCGACGTAGCCCGCGCTGACCGCGATCTCCGCGATCGATGCATCGCTCGTGGCCAATTGCTCGGCAGCCCAATCGGCACGCAGTGCGCGCACGTAATCGGCGAATGTCTTATGAAAGTGCCGACGAAAACTGCGCGAGAGATGACAGGGATGAATTTCCGCAGCGGCTGCTAAGTCGCCGAGCGTCAGCCTATCGCGAAAACGCGCGTGCAATAGTTCGCGAATGCGCGCCACCCAGCGCGGGTCATCGCGGGCCGCACTCTGTTGCCGAATCGCCCGCACCCCGCGCGCCATGATCTGGATGATCAGCGCTTCGATCGCCAGTGGAGACGCGGAGTCGGAAAGGCGCATCTCGTCGACGATTCGCCGACCGTCGGCCGCAATGACTGCGTCACTTCGAAGGCTGACTTCACTCGTTAAGCGACCGACCCCCGCCATCTCGTCGAAGTGTCGCGCGTTAGGCTGTACGACAACCACACGTGCTCCGCGCGTTCCAGAGACGTTCGAGTGCATCTCGCCGAGTGGCTCAGTCCAGACACATCTTTCCGTGCAATCGAGCGCGCGCCGCGCGATCGAGGTGAGGAACGAGCCCTCGAGCATGACGGCGACGATCGGCCGGTCGTGTGTGTGCGGCTGAAGGCAGACACCGGGTGGAAACCATGCGTGCGCTACACCCCCGCTCGGGGTTTCGACGTTCACGAAGCGGGGGCTTCCCATCGTCACCGGCACAGCGCGCGAAACGAGATCGCTCATCTCTCAGGTTACACCAGTCTGGTGCGTTCGCCCAGGCAAAGCGCGTACAAGGGAGTCAACGACGTGCAAGACGGCGCGAGTTGTCGTGCCTAGCATAAAGTGCGAGTCGACCGGCGCACAAGCATCCGCGCGCCGATCGGCGTGTCGAGCCGTCCTTTGGAGCGGAGAGATCTGATGCGGATTTCGTTTTCGGTCATGATTGCGGGCATCGCGTTGTCAGCCCTTGCTTGCGATTCCCCATTTCAACCCGCCGCCCGCGCGGCGAACGTTCTGCCTGGAACGTCGCTCTCAGCGGCGTCAAATGACGTCGTGGCGTTGGCGACGGGCGGCGGCCACTATCTGCTCGCCGCGACATACGACGCGAGGTTCGCCTTCAGCGCGAGTGCTAAGGCAGACGGTAGTGCAAGCGGCGAGTTCCATCAGTTTGTGCAGTTCGAAACGGGCACGTTCGACGTCACCGGTGAGGTCACCTGTCTCACGGTCGACCCTGCAAACGGGCGCGCGTGGATTGGTGGCAAGGTCAAGGAGAACCGCTCGACCGATCCTGACTACATCGTTCCAATCACAGCGCCGGGACAAGACGTTTGGTTCCGTGTCTTGGATGCTGGCGAGGGCGGCGCGTCCGTGGACCGCACCACCTTCTACGGCTTTGTCGGATCATTCGCGTCGTCCGCCGAATACTGCGCTGCACAATCGTGGCCAGCGGATAACGCGCGCACGTATCCAGTGACCGCCGGTAACATTCAGGTTCGATAAACATCGCGGTGCGCTTCGGAAGGATGCGAATTACTCCTTCAGAATCGCCTTCACTCGTGGATCACCGCGGACCGAGTCGAGCGCCGGATCCAATCGGGCAAACCGCAGGGCAACATTTCCCTCGTCTCGCGCTTTCATCAACCACGCGACGGCCGATCGAGGGCGGCCAAGTTTCGCCGCCAGGGTGGCCGCTTCGATGCTCCGAAGGCGGCGATTTGGTAGCGGTCGTTCGAGAATGCTCAATCGTTGCTGGAGCACACTCGACCAATTTCCCGTGGCGTACGCGCGCTCCATGGCGTGCACACCCTTCTCGCCATCACCTTCGTCACGTGTGATGCGCTGCAGAGCGTCGATTGCCTCTTTCCTCCTGCCGAGCGCCTCATTCACACGCCACAGCAAGTGATGCATCGGCTCGTAGGATGGGTCGATCGTCGCGACTCTCTGGAGCTCGGCAAGAGCATGCGTGTAGTCGCGCGACCAGAATAGCATGGTGGCCAGATCCGTTCCGACGACTGCCGATTGTGGCGCCACCGATCGCGCCTCGCTCAGTTGAGTCACCGCCTCCTGCACCTCTCCGTGCGCGGCAAGGTCGAATGCGAGCCAGTCCCGCGCGGCGACGTAGGATCCGTCCAACTCGATCGCGCGCCGGTATTCAGCCTGTGCGCGCAGGTCGTGACCGACCAATTGCTCGACGTTGCCTAACGAAGCGTGTGCCGCGGCACTGTTCGGATCGAGAGCCACCGCGCGTTCCGCCGACCGGCGCGCGCGCTGGAGCTCCTCCGCCGAGGGTGACAGGCCATACCAGGCGAGCATCGCATACGTGTCGGCGATACCGCTATAGCCTTCGGCAAGTGTGCTGTCTTGGCGAACGGCCTCAGTAAAGTCTGACAACGCGGCCCTCAGCCCTTCCGGCGTTCGCTCATTCCATTCTGTTCGGCCCTTTTTGTAGAAGCGGTCGGCGGTCGCCCGTCGCTCATCACCCAGCTCTTTGCCAAGGGCCCGCCACGGATTGCGAAGGCTCGGAGATCCTCCGAGCAGGATCAGCATTCCCGCCGCCGCCAGAGTCACCAAAGCTCCGACGACGCGCGTTCGCACACTGCGCCGCGCTAGTGGAGATCGCCCTGAAGCGCGAACCCTCTCTGCTGACAGCGCGGTGACCGTTGCTGAAGAGCGAGCACGCGCGGCTGGGCGAATCGAACGAACCTCGAGCGATTGCATGAGTCGGAGCGTGCTTGGCGACGGCTCGACATCGAGATCAGCGCGCATTGCGCGCGCGAATGCATCGCACACTTCTCTCGCGCTCGCCTGATCTCCCGCCCTGCCGAGCAACTCCACGACCCTCTGCAGTGCGCCTTCATCGTAAGGCGTCAGGTCGAGCAGCCGCCGAGCATAGGAGATTGCCGTTTCCATGTCACCCGCTCGTTCGCGGCTGAGCGCCAGTTTCCACACAATCTGCGCGGCATCACGGCCAAGGCGATTTCGTTTTCGATCCAGCCATCGCTCGAACTCTGGTAGTCGAGCGACGACAAATCCTGGGAGAAAGCCGCCGCGATAGCATCGCTCGGCGGTCTCGAGATCCCCTGAGCGCATGGCCCGATAGAATGCGAACACGTCGCAGAGGATGACGTCCTGTTCGATTGCGACCTGCGCTCGACCGATCGACTCGATGCCCTGCCCGCCAAGGCCCGTGCGCAGAACATGCAGCGTCTGATTCAGCGAATGACGCGCGTGGCCATCGTCCTGCTCGGGCCAAAACATCGCCTGGAGCATACTGCGTTCGCGCGATGAGCCGCGGGAGCTCCCGGCGATGTACGCGAGAATCGCAATCTTCTTTGGTTGGCCGAGGAGCGTCCGGATTCGCTGCCCGTCGCCGGAGCGGAGGTCGATGCCTCCAAGAGTTGTGAACTCTATCAAATGCGTCAAATCCCCGTCGTCGGTACCCAGAAATGACCGCTAGATGATCGCGACGTGAGCGATCGCTCCTATGATGACGACACGCGCGCGGTCAGTCCAGCAGTCGCCCGATCGGGTACGCCGCGCCCAAAGGCCACATTCCCCCCAGGAGGCTTCATGCACTCGATAGACAAGCGACATCTGCCGCTGATCTTCTTCATTGTGCTCGCCGGATGCAGCGGAGACACTCAGATGACGGCTGCCCGGCTAGCTCCGACGCGTGCCAATGCCGACTTCACCAACAATTTCGTCGATCACTCGCCGATTATCGTGCGCGTAGCCGGGATCGAAGTGCGTGTCATCACCGTGGACGCCGACCAGGGGATCCTGGCGATTCATGGCCCGGTGGACAATCTGCCGGTGTGCACCGACGCAAGCACACGCGACGCCGTCGACGGCCAGGCGGTACATACTCCCTCAGTTGCCCAGGGTAGTCGGCTCCTGCTCAAGGCGGCAGACACGCACGTTGCGATCTATGCGGGTACGGACATCTCCGCGCTCTTTCCCTTTGATCCGTCCAAGTTCTGTCCATTCATTCAAAACACGCCGACGCTCTACGAAGGAATTGTGAAGTACAGTGTGAATTTGGGCAGCGCGTCAACGTCGTTTCGTTGGGAGGGCGACGTCACGCGGTCGAGCGATGGATTGGTCTTCCACTACGTCGAAGATCAGCACACGGTCGCTCCCGGTGGCGTGGGCGGTGGCGCGTCCAGGGGGACTATCAAAATCCAGGGAATGGGCCAGTAGGCATCCGACGAGCATCTTATTTCGTGATCCCTCATCACCATACTCTTTCTCCTGGCTTCCAGTAGAAGGGGGCGATGACGGAGGTTCACAACGCGCAATCGGATGTGTTGCGAGGGACGCTCGACCTTCTCGTGCTCAAGACCGTGGCACTCGAGCCAATGCACGGCTGGGGCATAAGCCAGCGCATCGAGGTGCTCTCCCGCGGCACGCTGGCCGCGAACCATGGTTCTCTCTACCTCGCCTTTCAGCGGCTCGAGCAGAAGGGATGGATCAAGAGCGAATGGCGAACGACGGACAACAACCGGCGCGCCAAGTACTATCGCATCACTGTGCCCGGGCGGCGAGCCCTCGGCGAGGAAACCGACTCGTGGCGCCGATACGCCGCGGCCGTCGAATGGATTCTTCGGGCGGTGTGAGGCCGACGCCATGCTCACTCATCTATATCACTGGCTTCGCGCGCTCGTGCACGGGCAAACGGTTGACCGCGAATTATCCGAGGAGTTCGCGTTTCACATCGAGAGTGAGACGACGAAGAACATCGCACGCGGCATGCTGCCCGCCGAGGCACGCCGGCGCGCGCTGGTCGCATTCGGAAGTGTAGAGAATACAAAAGAACTACATCGTGATCGGCGCGGCACGCGGTGGCTCGAAGACGCCGCGGCCGATGCGCGGTTTGCGATGCGCGGGCTCCGTCGCAATCCAGGGCTCATCGGGACGGCCGCGCTGACGTTTGCGCTCGCCATCGGCGCCAACACGGCAATCTTCTCGGCCGTCGACGCTGTACTGCTGCGACCACTGCCCTTCGAGCAGGCCGATCGCCTCGTCGCCGTCGGCGAGAACAATCCGGAGTTTCACTGGCACATGCAGGACGCCGCGCCGGCGAACATGCTGGACTGGCGGACACGGGTCACTGCCTTCGATGATGTGATGGGCTATGCGAGAACGGAGATTTCCCAAACATCATCTCGTCGACGCCAGCGCAATCCGCCGAACTTCCGGAAGCGCCGCGAGGTCTGCATCAGCCGCGTGCCAGTTCGCGAGCAACCGACGCGCGGCCTCGGCGGCGCCGGTGCTGTCGCCGCGCGCCGCACGAGCGCGCGCGAGGCCGAGCAGAGCTGCCGAGCGGTTAGGCGTCAGCTTGAGCTCTTGCTCATATGCAACCTCCGCCTCCGCCGGCCGCTTGGCGGCGACGAGCGCGTCGCCGAGCAACTCGTGCGCAATGAGGGCCGACGGCGGGCCCACGAAGAGAAACTTGCCCTCCATCGCTGACGCTTCTTGCAGGAGCTGAATCGCGCGCTCGCCATCGCCGCGCTTCGTCGCAATCATTGCCTCGATCTCGCGCGCGCGCACGACGATGGAGGTCGGCACGTTAGGCGCGACCGAGTCGACGATCGCACGGAACCTCGCGACGGCTTTCGACGCCGTTGCCGTATCGCCGGCGACGGCCGCCGCGATCGCCCGCTGATACATCGCGTTCAAGGCAAAGAACTGCGCGCGGTGTGAGGCGGACGGACCAGGCATCGGTACCTCACGTACGCCTAGCATCGCGCGCCAATCCCAGGCGTCGGCGCCGTACTGGAAGGCGAGCGTCAACGCGACGTACTGCGCGTCGACGTCGTTCGGAGAGCTGAGGTCGACGCCCGCCAACACCGCGCGCGCCGTGTCGGTGATCGAGCGCGCGAGTGCATAACGACCCTGTTGCAGGTACATGTACTGCAGCCACTGCAGGTCGTGGAAGTCGAGGTCCGCGCCGGACGCGCCGCGTCGCTTCACCCAATCTCGTGAGGCCTTCCATGCCTTTTCGTTCGACGCAACCGCCTCCTCCCACAATCCGAGTTGCAAGAAGATGTGCGACGGCATGTGCTGCGCGTGCTCGGACTCGGGCGCAACCTTCGCGTACGCGCGCGCCGCCGTGAGCCCGCGCGCTGCGTACGCGGGGGCGTCCGTCGCGTGGATGAGATAGTGCACCGCGCCCGGATGGTTCGGGCTCTCGCGCACGACCCGCTCGGCGAGCGCGATGGCCTGCTCACGATTGTCGCCACGCGGGTCGGCGATCTGAATCGCGAGCGACGCGAACGCCGCCGCCTCGAGGTCGTTCGGGTAGCGCGCAGTGAGGTGACGCATCGAGTCGGCAAAGGCGCGCGAGCGGACGCCGAGCGACGTGTCCACGTAAAATGCTTCGATCGCGGCACCGTATGCGCGCTCGCGATCGGTTTTGGCTTTGGCTAGACGCGCGGCAGCCGTAGGGCCGAGCTTCGCGAGGGCAGCGCGCGCCGCGGTGGGATCGTCCTCACTCCAGAGGATGTGAGAGTTCGTGAATGACTCGAACCAATATGAAAGCGGGAACGCACTGTCAGTCTTTTCGGCGTCCTGAAACGCCTCGGCGGCCTCAGTGTATTCGAAACTGTGGAGTAAGGCGACACCGCGAAGGAAAGACGCCTGCGCCGCCGCCGCGCCGGAGTTTGGGAAGACGACGGTGCCGAGCGACGCCCCTGTACCCTGCTGCGCGGCGGAAGCTCGATGACCGTCATGCTGCGCCTGAATAGCGTGAGCGGGTGCACCGGCGAGAGCAACGACCAGGAATGAAGCAACCGCGGCACGGTCGATAGACATGGCGTCCTCGTGGCTCCTCAGGGGACTCGAACATAGCACTCTTTTGCGGGAAGCGCCGGATGGCTCGCATATCACCTTGCCACTAGATTGGCGTAACCCACTCCGCTCCCATGAGATAATGCTAACCTACGCCTCAGCGCGTGACATGCTCGTCGCCGAACTGCGCGCGAATGCCGCGGACCACGACGCCGAGCGGTACGACGCCATCGGCCGCCGCTTCGACCGCATCGAGCACGAGTTTCCGAAAGGCACCGCGCCCGAGCTCGGGCGCCTCCACATCGCGCTCACCTTCTGGGACGGCTGGATCGACGCGCGGAACAACGGGTGGCCGCGCGGACCAGTCGGCGTCGCGGACTGGCCCAGGCTGGCGCGTCGGGTCGCGGACGATCTGGAGAAGGATCGCGACGTGTCGGACCCGCTCGTGCTGTCGAACTTCGATCTCGTCGCGCATCCGCAGCTCAACGAGCGCGTCCAGATCCTTGCCGCCCGGCTCCGCAATCGAGAGGCCTGACAGATCGTCCGCAGGCAACGTCGCTTGACAGCCGGAGTCCGGTGACCCATAGTCCCCGGAGAACCTCCGGGGAGATGTCGTGCCCAGAGAAGCCGACGAGTTGCTGCGTGGGACGCTCGATGCGCTGATCCTCAAGACCCTCAGCTGGGGCCCGCGCCACGGCTACGGTATCGCGGGCTGGGTCAAGGACACTTCCGGCGAGCGGCTCAGCATCGACGACCGGGCGCTCTACCTCGCCCTTCACCGCCTCGAGGACCGTGGTCTCGTCGAAAGCGACTGGGGACTCTCCGACAACAATCGCCGCGCCAAGTACTACCAGCTCACCGCGCGCGGCCGCGCCGAGCTGCGCGCCGAGTCGAAGCGACTGGCGCGGTATGCCGAGGGACTCTTTCGCGTGTTGAACGCCAAGGCCTGGGAGGGCGCCGATGCCTAACGAGCCACGTATTCCCGGGATCCGGCGACTGCCGCGTGTCCCCGGCCGTGCGGTCGAGAAGGACGTCGACGACGAGCTGGCATTCCATATAGAAAGCCGGACGCGGTATCTCGTGGGTGAGGGGATGGACGCCGCCGAGGCGCGCCGAGTGGCCGAGACAGAGTTCGGCGACCTGGTGGCCGCCCGGCGCGAGCTCGCCGCCGTCGACCGCCACCGCCGTCGGCGTGAACGGCTCACGCGCCTTGTCGACGTCGTCACGCAGGATTTCCGTCACGCCGTGCGCTCGTTAGGCAGGGCGCCCGCGTTCACCCTCACCGCGATCGTCACTCTCGTCGCCGCACTCGGTTCCACAATTGCCATCTTTGGCGTGATCGACGCAATTCTCATTAAGCCGCTCCCCTTCCGGGATCCCGACCGGCTTGTCGGAGCGTGGCACGACATGGCGCCGATCTCGCTCTACCACGTGCAGCAGTCGCCGGGCACGTACTTCACCTACCGCACGCAGGCGCACACCATCGAGGGCATCGGCATCTACGACGAAAGCGCCGTCAACGTCGGTGACGAGCGCTCCTCCATTCCACCGGAGCGCGTCACCTCGGCGGACGCCTCGGCGAGCCTTTTCACGGTGCTTGGCATCCCCGCGGCGCGCGGCCGCGTCTTCAACGAAGAGGAGGACCGCGCCGGCGCGACGGCCGTCGTGGTCATCGGCGACGCCCTCTGGCGCACCCACTTCGGCGCCGACGCGTCAATCATCGGACGCACCCTCGACGTGAATGGCGTTAGGCGCCAGATCGTCGGCGTCATGCCGCCGGCATTCCGCTTCCCGACGCCAGAAACGCAGCTCTGGATCCCGCTCCAGCTCGATCCCGTCAATCCGCCGCCGACCGCGTTCGGCTACACCGGCGTCGCGCGGCTCAAGCCTAACGTGACGCTCGCCGACGCACAGCGCGACTTCACGGCCGTGCTGCCGCGCGTCATCGAGCTCTATCCCAAGTTCGTGCCCGGCATCACCCAGCAGCAGATCATGCAGCAGACGAAGCCCGTGCCCGTGCTGACGCCCCTGACCAGGGACATTACCGGCGAGATCGCTGGTGCGCTCTGGATCATGGGCGCCGCCGCCGCGCTGCTGTTCCTCGTCGCCGGCGTGAACGTCGCGACCCTCGCCCTCGTCCGCTTCGACGCGCGCGAGCGCGAGCTGGCCGTCCGCGCCGCCCTTGGCGCTGGCCGCGCGCGCGTCGTGAGTTATCAATTTGCCGAATCACTGGTAATTGCGTTAGGCGCCGGTCTCGTTGGACTTGGCCTCGCCTGGAGCGCCGTGGACCTGCTGGTGAACCGCGGCCCGGCGGACATCCCCCGCCTTGCGGAGATCGAGATCGGTGGACGGGTGGTCGCGTTCGCCGCGACGATCACCGCGCTCGCCGCGATCGGCTTCAGCGCCATTCCGACGCTTCGCATCATCACCGGCGCCGTCGCATTGCGCGAAGGTGCACGAGGCGGCACCACGAATCGCAGGCAGCAGCGCCTCCGCAGCGCGCTCGTGACGGCACAGATCGCGTTAGGCATCCTCGTCCTCACCGCGTCCGGCTTGCTCCTGCGATCGTTCCAGGCGCTCCATGCCGTGCGCCTCGGCTTCCAGCCCGACCACGTCGCCAGCTTCTGGGTCGCCCTCCCCAGGACTCGTTATTCGACCAACGCGGAGGTCATGCGCTTCACCCAGACGTTACTCGACCGCGTGCTCGCCCTCCCGGGCGTGCGCAGCGTCGGAATGACCTCGAGCATCCCCCTCACGCCTCGCGCGTTCAACCCCAACCCGATCTATCCCGAGAGCGATCCGCAGTGGAACACCAAGCTCCCGCCACTGCAACACTTCACGAGCATCGGTGGCGACTTTCTCGAGACCATGGGCATTCCCCTGGTCGCCGGCCGCCGCTTCTACCCCGGGGACCGCCAGCTACAGAACGAGGCGCTCATCTCCCAGGAGACCGCACAATTCTTCTGGCACGACTCCACCAGCAGAGCGGCGTTAGGCAAACGCTTCAAGGCGCTCCCGAGCGATCCATGGACCACCGTGGTCGGCGTCGTCGGCAACCTGAGGGACACTTCGCTGGCAGCTCCACCGTCCATGAAAGTGTACTTCCCAGAGCTCGTGCGCGATGACAGCGTGAGGCAGCACATCACGCGTCAGCTCGCGATCGCGATCCGTACCACGTCTGTCGATCCCGGGTCGATCATCACCGCGGCGGAGCGCATAGTGCAGGACATGGATCCGACGCTCCCCGCGTTCGACACGCGGGCGATGACGGAGGTCGTCCGCGCCTCCACCGCGCGCCTCGCGTTCACGACGCTGATCCTCTGCGCGGCGGCACTGATCACGGTGATACTCGGCGCCGTCGGCTTGTATGGCGTGCTCGCCTACCTCGTCACCCTTCGCCGGCGCGAGCTCGGGATTCGGATTGCGCTCGGCGCGTCCCCGCGGCGCGTGGCCGCGGCGATGACGAGGCATGGTTTAGTGCTTGCTATAACCGGCGCGGCGATCGGGCTGGCGCTGCTCAACGTGGCGTCGCGGTCGATTCGGAGCTTCCTCTACGGTGTCGCGCCGTGGGATCCGGTTGCGGTAATCGGATCGACACTGGTCCTGCTCGTCATTGCGGCCGTGGCGAGCTGGGTGCCGGCGCGGCGAGCGGCGGGAGTCGACCCCGCAGAGGCGTTGCGGGCCGAGTAAGTCCCGGAGCGCCATGGAGAGACGTGGACAGGCGCGGCGTCGTTCTGCACTTTAGCGTTTCCCGGCTCAACGGATGCGCTCCTCAACTTCGCTTCCCCATGACAGCTCCCGTCACTCATCGAGTAAAGATCTGCCCAAACTGCCGCGAGGTCATGGAATCGACTGCGCTCGTGTGCCCGCGATGCGGCACCGTACAGCCAGCGGTGGCCAATGCGGACACCTCGGAAAAGCGCATTCTTGTCGCCTTCCTGCTGTGCTTCTTTTTTGGGGTTTTCGGCGTGCACCGCTTCTATGCGGGGAAGATCGGTACCGGTATTCTCGAGCTACTGACTTTCGGCGGGTTCGGGATTTGGTGGCTCGTCGATATGATTCTGATTCTCACGGGCAGCTTGCGCGACGGCGACGGTCGAAAGATCACCGAATGGACGTAAGCCTCTATGGACGGCTACAGTTTCACCGAGCGGGTGAGAAAGGTCCTCGCGATGGCGCGAGAAGAGTCCGTACGTCTTCAACACGAGTACGTGGGGACCGAGCATCTCCTGCTTGGCCTCATCCGGGAAGGTGAGGGCGTCGCGGCGACCATTCTGCAGAATCTCAATGCGGAGCTCGGCGAGATTCAGCAGAAAATCGAGGAAGTGGTCAAACGCGGGAGAGCCGCTTCGACGATTGGGCCGGATCTTCCCTACACCTCGCGCGCGAAGAAGGTGCTCGAGCTTTCTATGAGCGAAGCGCGCCAGCTCAATCACAAGTACGTCGGAACGGAGCATCTTCTCCTCGGCTTGCTGCGTGAGGAGAAGGGAATCGCCGCGCAGGTACTCATCTATGCGGGCGTGACTCTCGACGCCGCGCGCGCGGAAACGTTGCGCATTCTTGGCACCGAGTTGTCGTCGGTTGCTGCAACGCCGCCGTCGTCACAAGGTGCGTCGCCGGTCAGCATCCGAGTCGTTGTCCGGTATGACAACAACGCGCTCGTGACGAAGATCTTTTCTACCGTGGACGAAGCCGTGAACTTCCTTAAGTCGCAGTGAGTATTCGCGCGCGTAGTTTGCCATCCAATGCCGCTGCTTTTTTCCTACGGGACGCTTCGCGCTTCAGCGGTTCAGCAGAAACTCTTTGGTCGTCAGCTGCACGGATCCGCCGACGAGCTTCCCGGCTACGCATGCGTCTCGGTGATGGTAGCAGACGCTGGCTTTGCCCTCGCGAATGGCGCTCGTCAGGCGATGGTCCGATACACCGGCAACGGTGAAGACCGAACACCGGGCATGGTTTTCGACGTCGCCGATTCGGAGCTTGCGACAGCCGACGCCTATGAGCCAGGCGAATATGAGCGAGTTCTGACGCGCCTCGCATCAGGACGCGCCGCATGGGTCTATACCGAGCGTCCACGCTGATGCGAGTCTCCACCTCTCATGGGACTTCGCGCCTTTTGGGACAGCCGCTTACCTAAGGTCACTCCATGAAAGCAGCACGAGTTCTCCGATTCGGTCCACCGAGTGTGATCTCAAATGATGATGTGCCTCGCCCGGAACCCGGTGCTGGACAACTGCTGGTTCGCGTGAAGGCCGCAGGCGTGGGCAATTGGGACGCCCTCATTCGTGAGGGCAAGATTCAACTCCAACCGTTACCGCTCATCCTCGGTGCCGAGCTGTCGGGGACCGTCGAAGCAATCGGCGCGGACGTTTCAGGATTCGACGTTGGCGACGAAGTGTACGGCGCGACCAACGAGCAATTCAGTGGGGCATACGCAGAGTACGCGGTGCCTCTGGCTACACGGATTGCGCAAAAGCCAAAGACACTAAACTTCGTCGAGGCGGCCTCGACTCCGATTGTAGCGGTCACCGCTTGGCAGATGCTCTTCGATTACGCTCGATTGACTCGCGGCCAGACCGCGCTCATCCTCGGCGCCGCCGGCAACGTTGGCGCCTATGCCGTCCAACTGGCCAGCCAGGCTGGCGCTCATGTCATCGCGACCGCTCGCGCCGCGAATCGGCAGTACCTCACCAAACTGGGCGCTGTGCGAGTCGTGGACTACGAAACAGAGCGATTCGAGGAGTCGTTGACTGGCGTGGATGTGGTCCTCGATACCGTCGGGGGTGAGACGCAACGACGATCTCTTCGCGTTCTGAAGCGAAAGGGCATACTCGTTTCGGCCGTGTCACCTGTTCCCGAGCCGTTACAGAAGCAGTATGGCGTTCGAGCGGCGTATCTTGTTGTCGATGTGACGACCGCACGGCTGAACGAGATCAGTGAACTATTCGATACGGGAAAGCTCATTACCGACGTGGGCACCGTGCTCCCGCTGGAAGAGGCATCTCGTGCTCACGAGATGCTCGGCGGTGCGCCGCACAAGCATGGCAAGATTGTGTTGAGCGTGGCCTGAGGACCGCGCGTTCCCAACTGGCACCACCGATCTCAGCGTAGCGAGTTATCTTCCCGCCGCGCGTGCGACCGCGGTAGCCCAGCGACAGCGCTTCGCGAGGAATCACGGACGTCGACCGACACGACATGTATTCCAAAGTTCTCGTCGCGTGCCTTCTCGCGATCGCCTGTCGACACGACCCGAGCCCGGCGAGCATTCTCCTCTTCGATGGAAGAGGCACGAACGCGAACGACGTCGCGGCCGTCGAGAGGATCCTGCGCGACGCACATCTCAGCTACGCGACCGCGAGCTCGCGGCAACTCGGCGCAATGACTACGCCGCAGCTTCAGACATACCGGCTGTTGATTGTTCCCGGCGGAGACTTCGTGCAGATCGGAACGAGCCTAACGCCGGTCGCGGTCGCGACTGTTCGTAACGCCGTGCATGGCGGCCTGAATTATCTCGGGATCTGCGCGGGCGCGTTCTTCGCCGGGAATTCTCCGTACAACGGCCTCAATCTCACATCCGGCGTGAGCTTCCCATTTTATCTCGCCGAAGCTCGTGGTATACGCAAAGCTGCGCTGCAAATAGCGATCGCCGGTTCGTCGCCGCTCGAGCAATACTGGGAAGACGGCCCGCAACTCACCGGCTGGGGCGAATTCGTCGCCAAGTATGCCGACGGCACTCCGGCCGTCGCGCAGGGACGGTTCGGGAATGGATGGGTGATGCTGTTGGGAACGCATCCCGAAGCGCCGGACAGTTGGCGCGACAGACTGCGCTTCAGCACTTCCGGTACCGCAGCCCGAGCGTACGCGGCCACGCTGATCACCGCCGCGCTCAACGCAACGCCGCTGAAACACTATTAGCGGCCGCGCCATAAACGCGTGAGGCGCGCGAGCAAGCGCTCGCGTCGCGTGTAATTGCCGAGCGGCTAGAGAATCAGGAGGCCGCTCGCGAGGATCCACCGAGAGAACGATAGCCGTTGCTACCTGACGTGCTGCCTAACATAACTAGCTGTCCGGGACGACCGACGTTATGATCGAGCGCCGCAGCGGATGGTCTTCCCGCGGACATCTCATACGAGGAGCTCTCATGATACTCGTCGTCGGTGCGACTGGCGCGTTGGGCAGCGAGATTTGCCGGCTCCTCACGACCCGCAACCGATCCGTGCGCGCCCTCGTGCGGCCAACGGCGGACCACTCACGAGTTGAGCAACTGCGAACGCTTGGTGTCGCGCTCGTTCAAGGGGACTTGAAGGACCGCGCCTCACTCGATGAGGCATGTCGTGGCGCAGAAGCCGTCATCTCGACCGCGACCACGACGACGTCGAGGCAGCCGGGAGATTCGATCCCGTCGGTCGATCAGGACGGCCAGCTCGAGCTCGTGGAGGCGGCACGCGCGGCCGGCGTACGACGGTTCGTCTATGTCTCCTACTCGGGTCACTTTGACTTGGAGTGCCCCCTGACAACGGCGAAGCGGAAGGTCGAGCAAAGTCTCGCGCAGAGTGGAATGACGTATACCGTTCTTCGCCCCAGCTTCTTCATGGAAATGTGGCTGAGTCCCGCGCTCGGTTTCGATCCACAGAACGCGCGCGCGCAGCTCTTCGGCAGCGGCGAGGCGAAGATCAGCTTCGTGTCGGCGAAGGATGTCGCGCGCTTCGCGGTCGATTGTCTCGATAACCCTGCCGCACACAATGCGACGATCGAGCTTGGCGGACCGGAGGCACTGAGTCCACGCGAAGTCGTGCGCCGATTCGAACAGGCTGGCGGACGCGCATTCACGGTCGACACCGTGCCCGAAGCAGCGCTCGAAGCACAACTCGCTGGAGCGACGGATCCGTTACAGCAGTCGTTTACGGCTCTGATGATCGGCTACGCTCGCGGCGACGCAATCGACATGACGGACACGCTGACGAGGTTTGGTGAGCACCTGACGTCAGTGGACGAATTCGCCCGTCAGACCACTGACGCACCCGCCTAACGTATCTTCAGGCCCTTCTCGACGCGCCCTTCTCGACGCGCCCTTCTCGACGCGCCCTTCTCGACGCGCCCTTCTCGACGCGCCCTTCTCGACGCGCCCTTCTCGACGCGCCCTTCTCGACGCGCCCTTCTCGACGCGCCCTT